>CAZXVO010000008.1:0-37106 GCA_964643835.1 uncultured Phenylobacterium sp.
GAACCGGCCAGACGCACGGTCGAGGTCGAGGCGTTCTGCTCGTGGTCGGCGTGCAGGATGAAGATGCGGTCCATGGCCCGCGTCAGCACCGGGTTCGGCTTCCAGTCCTCGGCCGGGACCGAGAAGCACATGCGCAGGAAGTTCTCCGCATAGGAGAGGTCGTTGCGCGGGTGCACGAAGGGCTGGCCGACCGAGTACTTGTAGGCGCGGGCGGCGATCGTCGGCATCTTGGCGATCAGCCGGTGCGACGAGATCATCCGCTGCTGCGGATCATCGATGTTGGTGCTGTCGTGATAGAAGGCCGACAGGGCGCCGACGGCGCCGACCATGATGGCCATCGGGTGGGCGTCGCGACGGAAGCCCATGAAGAACCGGTCGAACTGCTCGTGCAGCATCGTGTGGTGGGTGATGGTGTGTTCGAAGGTCTCGAACTCCGCCGCGTTCGGCAGTTCACCGTTCAGCAGCAGGTAGCAGACCTCAAGGAAGCTCGAGTCCTGGGCCAGCTGGTCGATGGGATAGCCGCGGTGCAGCAAGACGCCCTTGTCACCGTCGATGAAGGTGATCTTGCTCTCGCAGCTGGCCGTCGAGGTGAAGGCCGGGTCATAGGTGAAGACATCCGTCTCGGCGTAGAGCTTACGGATATCCACGACCGGCGGGCCGTCCGTACCCGTGAGAACCGGGAGTTCGACGGTCTTGGAGCCGATGCTCATTTTCGCCGTTTCGGCCATGCCATCCCCTTCTTGAATTCTGGAATTGAAACGCCTGTTCGGGTCGCCTTATAGCGCCTTACGCAGCGTGCGAAAGAGCATCCTCGATCCTCGCGAGACTTTCCGCTTTTCCTAGGCTTACCAGGGCGCCCGCAAGGTCAGGCGCCGGGGACCCGCCCGAAAGCACGGCGCGCAGCGACGGACCGAATTTTCCGATGCCCACGGCCTCGGCTTCGGCGAACTGGCGGATGACGGCTTCGAGGTTCGGGACGGCCCAGTCCTCGGTGGCGGCGAGCCGCTCAGCCAAGCGCCCAAGGCGGCCGCGGACTTCCTCGGTCAGTTGGTTCAGCGCCTTTTCCGGCAGCTCCAACGGCCGGCGCTTCAGGGCGAAGACCACGGAATCGGCCAGGTCGAGCAGGGTCTTGGCCCCATCTCGTACCAGCGGAATGGTGCGCTGCAGGATAGCGTCGTCGCCATCATGCAACGGCCAGTCGCGGCTCTTCAGGACCTTCTTGACCAGCCCGGCCAGGCGTTCGACGCCAGCCTCGCGGATGTAGTGGTTGTTGACGTGAGCCAGCTTGGCCCAGTCCAGGCGCGCCGGCGCCCCGACCACGTCGCGGATATCGAACCAGTCCTGGGCCTGGGCGTCGGTGAAGATCTCGTCGTCGCCATGGCCCCAGCCCAGCTTGGCCAGGTAGTTGCGCATGGCCTCGGGCAGGTAGCCCATGTCGTCGAACTCGCTGACGGCTTGCGCGCCATGGCGCTTGGACAGCTTCTTGCCGTCCGGGCCGTTGATCATCGGCAGGTGGGCCCAGACCGGAACCTCCCACCCCATACCCTGATAGATCTGGGTCTGGCGGGCGGCGTTGTTCAGGTGGTCGTCGCCGCGGATCACGTGCGTGATGCCCATGTCGTGGTCGTCCACCACGACGGCCAGGTTATAGGTCGGCGTGCCGTCGGTGCGCAGCAGGATGAGGTCGTCGAGGTTCTTGTTCGGGAAGGTGACGTCGCCCTTCACCTGATCGGCGATGACCGTCTCGCCCTCCAGCGCGGCCTTCAGCCGCACCACAAAGGGGCGGTCCTGCGGATAGTTGCTGGCCACGTCGCGCCAGGGCGAGCGGATCACCCGGCCCTCGGCGCGGGCGGTCTCGCGCTCGGCCTCCAGCTCGTCCTGGGTCATGTAGCAGCGGTAGGCCGCGTCGCGGGTCAGCATCTCGGCCACCACTTCGCGGTGCCGGTCGGCGCGGGCGAACTGGAACACCGGTTCTTCATCCGGAACCAGGCCCAGCCAGTTCAGGCCATCGAAAATCGCCTGCACCGCGGGCTCGGTGGAGCGCTCGCGATCGGTGTCTTCAATGCGCAACAGGAACTTGCCGCCGGTGTGGCGGGCATAAAGCCAGTTGAAAAGCGCCGTCCGGGCCGTGCCAATGTGCATGTAGCCGGTGGGCGAGGGGGCGATACGGGTGACGACGGGGCGGTCGGACATCGAAGCTTCGACTGTAGGTGAGGGGAGCGGCGCCGCGGGCGCTGCGGATGGCGCGCCTCTTAGCATGGGGATTCGCCTGCCTCCTAGCCCGGCGGCCGCGCGCGCCTGGCTGGCGGCCCAGGCGGGAGCGCAGGCCGAGCGCCTGGCCCTGTGGGCGCCCGTGGCCATGGGCTGCGGGGCTGCGATCTATTTCACCCTTCCGCGCGAGCCTGTGGCCCTGGTGGCCTGGGCCGTGCTGATCGCGGCAGGCCTGCTGCTGGGCTTGAGATCGCGTTTCATCCTGCCGCCGCTGGCGCGGGTGGCGCTGGTGCTGGGCGCCTGCGCCCTGCTGGGCTTTGCCCTGGCCAAGCTGCGCACCGAGGCCGTGCGCGCGCCGGTCGCGCCGGACGGGCGCGGCGTCCAGGTCGTCCAGGCCTATGTGCTGGACGTGGCGAGCCCCGGCCAGGGCGGGCCGCGTCTGCTGCTGGCGCCGATCTCGGTCAGCGGCCTCGCGCCCGGCGACACCCCGATCCGCGCCCGCATCACCCTGCGGCCGGACACGCCCATCCCGGCGCCGGGCCAGGCGATCCGGCTCAAGGGCATGCTCAATCCGCCGCCGCCGCCGGCCAGCCCAGGCGCCTATGACTTCGCCCGCGACGCCTTCTTTGAGGGCGTGGGTGGCGTCGGCTTCGCCCTGACCGCGCCAGAAGTCCTGGCCGATCCGGGCGCAGCCCCATGGCTGCTGCGCCTGCAGATGCAGGTCAACGCCTGGCGCTGGGCGCTGGCCCTGCGGATCGTCCAGGTGCTGGGACCGGAGGAAGGCGGGCTGGCCGCGGCCATGGTCTCGGGCCATGAGACCTTCATTCCCAAGGCCCAGGTCGACGCGCTTCGCGCCGCGGGCCTGGCCCACATCATCTCGATCAGCGGCCTGCACATGGCCATCGTCGGCGGCTTCGCCTTTGCCGCTGCGCGCCTGTTCGTCGCCGCCTGGCCGTGGCTGGCGCTACGGGTCTCGGGCAAGAAGGTCGCCGCCCTGTTCGGCCTGGCCGCCGTGCTCGGCTACCTCGCCCTGTCCGGTGCGCCCAGCCCGGCGGAGCGGGCGGCGATCACCGCGGTCTGCGCCTTCGCCGCCATCCTGTTCGATCGCCAGGCGATCAGCCTGCGAACCCTGGCCATCGCGGCCATAGCCATCCTGGCCCTGCAGCCGGAGGCGGTGACCGAACCCGGCTTCCAGATGTCGTTTGCGGCCACGACAGCGTTGGTGGCCCTTGCCGAGCTCTGGCCCCGCCCGATCCGCGAGATCAACACCCCTTGGCCGATCCGCTTCGTCCAGGGAACCGGCCAGTGGCTGCTGGCCAGCCTGGCGGCGAGCTTCGTCGCCGGCCTGGCGACGGGGCCCTTCGCCATGCAGCACTTCAACCGGGTCTCGACCTTCGGCCTCGTAGCCAACCTGGTGGTGGCGCCGATCTCGTCCTTCCTGATGATGCCGGCCCTGGCGGTCGGCGCCGTGCTCGCACCCCTGGGCCTGGGCGAAGCGCCCCTGGCGGCGGCGGGGTTCGGCATCGAGCTGATGAACAGGGTGGCTACGACGGCGGCCTCGCTGCCCGGCGCCCAGTTGGTGGTGGCCAGCGCCCCGGCCTGGGCCTTGCCGGCGGCCTTCCTCGGTCTGCTATGGCTGTGCCTGTGGCGAGGGCCGCTGCGCTGGCTTGGGCTACCCCTGGCCCTGGCGGTGACGCTTGCGCCGCGGCCGCCGGCGCCGGACGCCTGGATCTCCGCCGATGGTGCGACCCTGGCGGTGCGGGCGCAGAAGGACGCGATCCTGCTGCGGCCGGATGTGAAGCGTTTTGGGGCGGAAATCTGGGCTCGTCGACGCGGGTTGTCGGTCGGTGAGACGCCGGAGATCGATCTGGCCAGACGGGACGGGGGTTATGACTGTGACCGCTGGTCTTGCTTGCCCAGGCCTGGCGCGCCGCCGGTCGCGGCGGTCTGGACGCGGCGCGCCTCCACCATAGACAAAAGGCTACCGGCCTTCTGCGCCAGCGCCGAGGTCATCGTGATCCGCGGAGAGGTTCCCGCCGACGCCTGCCCCGGACGCCTGGTCCTGGGCGAGACCGATTTCCGCAAAGGAGGATCAGCCGAACTCTACCGGACGGCCGCAGGCTGGCGGGTGGTCTGGGCCCAGCCCCTGCGTGGGGACAGGCCCTGGACCCGGGGCGTCAGTGATAGCGACGGATGAGGCCGACCAAGCGGCCCTGCACCTGCACCTGGTCAGGACCGAAGATGCGGGTCTCATAGGCCGGGTTGGCGGCTTCCAGGGCGATGGAGGCTCCCTTCTTGCGCAGGCGTTTCAGGGTGGCTTCCTCGCCCATGACCAGGGCCACGACGATGTCGCCCGAGGTGGCCGCATCGGTCCGGCGGATCACCACATAGTCGCCGTCCAGGATGCCGGCGTTGATCATGGAGTCGCCCTGGACCTCGAGGACGAAGTGCTCGCCCGCGCCCAGCATGGTCTCGGCCACGGGCAGGCGGTCGCGTTCCTGCTGGATGGCCTCGATGGGGGTGCCGGCGGCGATCTTGCCCAGCACGGGCAGGTCGCGGGTGTCGTTGGCGGCCGCCATCACCGGCGCGCCCTCGCTCCAGCGCCCGGGCCCGGTGGGGCAGACGGCGCAGGAAGCCGCGCTCTTCCAGCGCGGTGAACAGCCGGTGGATCCCGGACTTGGACGCTAGGTCCAAGGCCTCCTTCATCTCATCGAAGGACGGCGAAACGCCGGTCTCCTTGATCCGCTCATGGATGAACATGAGCAGTTCGTGCTGTTTGCGGGTGAGCATGACGGCGACCTCGAGGGAACAAAGCGAAAACCCTGCCTTTGTTCTCTAAGCGTTCTTCCTTAATGTCAAGTTACCCACAAGCCCGCTGATCTTTCAGGGCTTTTTCCGACAAGTCGGACGCCTTGGCGCGACTCGGGTGGCCTAGCCCAGCAGCGCTCGCGTTGCGGCCTCGACGTCGGCCTGGCGCATCAGGCTTTCGCCGACCAGCACGGCCTTGGCCCCGCTGCGCTCCAGCCGGGCCGCGTCAGCGGGCGTGAAGATGCCGCTCTCGGTGACCAGCAGGGCGTCGCCGGGGATCAGGTCGGCCAGACGCTCAGTGATGCCGAGGTCGGTCTCGAAGGTGCGCAGGTTGCGGTTGTTGACGCCCAGCAGGTCGGCGCCGAGCTTCACAGCGCGCACCACCTCGTCCTCGTCGTGGGTCTCGACCAGGGCGTCCATGCCGAAGCGCTTGGCCTCGGCTAGCAGTTCGGCGGCCAGACTATCGTCCACCATGGCCATGATCACCAGGATGGCGTCAGCGCCCAAGGCGCGGCTCTCGGCGACCTGCCAGGGATCGACCAGGAATTCCTTGCGCAAGGCGGGCAGGGCGGTGGCGTCGCGGGCTGCGGCCAGGTAGGCGTCGGCGCCCTGGAAGCTGGGCGTATCGGTGAGCACCGACAGGCAGGCCGCGCCACCCCGCTCATAGGCGGCGGCCAGGGACGGCGGGTCGAAGTCGGCGCGGATCAGGCCCTTGGAGGGCGAGGCCTTCTTGACCTCGGCGATCAGGGCCAGCTTGCCCGGCGCATGCTTGCGCTCCAGGGCGGCCTTGAACCCGCGCGGCGCCGAAGCGGCGAAGGCGGCCCCTTCCAGGTCGGTATAGGACCGGGCGGCCTTTCGCTCGGCGACTTCATCGCGCTTGTAGGCGGCGATCTTGTCGAGAATGTCGCTCATCGGGGCGCGCTCGTGATCTTGGCCAGGGTGTCCAGGGCGGCCAGAGCCGATCCGTCGTCGATGACCTTGGCGGCCAGCTCCACGCCTTCGCGCAGGGTCTCGACCCGGTCGCCGACCAGGAAGGCGGCGGCGGCGTTCAGGAGCACGATGTCGCGGTAGGCCCCGGTCCTGCCGCCCAGCATGTCCCGCAGGGCCAGGGCGTTCTCGGCCGGGCTTCCGCCGGTGATGTCGGACAGGGCGCCACGGGGCAGGCCTACGGCCTCGGGCGTGATCGTGAACAGCCGCACCTGGCCGTCGCGCCATTCGGCGACGCTGGTCTCGCCGGTGATGGTCATCTCGTCCATGCCGCCGCCATGGACCACCCAGGCGCGTTCGGCGCCCAGGGCGCCCAGGACGCGGGCCAGGGGCTCGACCCAGCGGTCGGCGAACACGCCCAGTACCTGGCGCTTTGCGCCGGCCGGATTGGTCAGCGGGCCCAGCAGGTTGAAGATGGTGCGGAAGCCCAGCTCTGCCCGGATCGGCGTGACATGGCGCATGGCCCCGTGGTGGGCCGGGGCGAACATGAAGCAGACGCCGGCCTCGTCCAGGGCCTTCAGCTGAACGGCCGAAGGCGCGGCGATATCGACGCCCAGCTCGGTCAGGACGTCAGCGGTGCCCGACTTAGACGACATGGCCCGGTTGCCGTGCTTGGCGACCTTCAGGCCCCCGGCGGCGGCCACGAAGGCCACGGCGGTGGAGATGTTCAGGGTGTGCAGGCCGTCGCCGCCGGTGCCGCAGACATCGATGGTCGGATAGGGCACGTCCAGCGCCACGGCGGCTCGGCGCATGGCCCGCGCGCTGGCGGTGATCTCGCCCACCGTCTCGCCGCGCAGGCGCATGGCGGTGACCGCCGCGGCGATCTGGGCCGGGGTGGGTTCGCCGCGCAGGCAGGCGGCGAAGAACTCCTGAGCGTCGTCCTCGCTCAGCGTCGCGCCGTCGGCGAGACGGCCGAGCAGCGGCTTGAAGATGTCCGACATCAGGCCTCGGCGGGAACTTGCACGCCCGCCAGCGTCAGGAAGTTGGCCAACAGGTGGTGGCCGCCCTCGGTGGCGATGGACTCAGGGTGGAACTGGACGCCGTGGATGGGGCGGGTCTTGTGCTGGAAGCCCATGACCTCGCCGTCGTCGGTCCAGGCGGTGATCTCCAGGACCTCGGGCATGGTCTCGCGCTTCACCGACAGGCTGTGATAGCGCGTCGCGGTGAAGGGGTTGGGCATGCCGTGGAACACACCCTTGTCGGTGTGATGGATCGGGCTGACCTTGCCGTGCATCAACGCCTTGGCGCGGATCACTTCGCCGCCGAAGGCCTGGCCGATGGACTGGTGGCCCAGGCAGACCCCCAAGATCGGCAGGTCAGCCGGCGCGGCCTCGATCAGCGCCAGGCAGATGCCGGCTTCGTTCGGGGTGCAGGGGCCGGGCGAGAGCAGCACCCCTTGCGGCTTCATGCCGAAGGCCTCGGCGACGCTGAGGGCGTCGTTGCGATAGACGGCCGTCTCCGCGCCCAGCTCGTTGAGATAGTGGACGAGGTTGTAGGTGAAGCTGTCGTAGTTATCGATGACCAGGATCATGATGCGTCTGTAGGCCTCGCTTGGCCCTGCGCCAAGTCTTCGCATTGCATGGACATGGGGAAGGAGCGAGCCTGACGCCATGTCGACGACCGATTCCCACCTGCCGGGTCCGGCCCTGGAGACCGGGGCCATGGCCCGGGCGCGGGGCCTGCTTTCCCAGCCCCTGCCGAAGGACAGCCTTTGGCCGGTGCTGGGCGCCGCGGCCCTGGCGGCGGCGTCGGCCCTGATGCTGGCGACCGCCATGATCATGGCCCCGCCGGTCATCACCGAGCATGTGGTGCAGTCGAGCCGGTAACCGCCTATTTTGCCGGGACGCGCTCGAAGGTCTTGGGATCGAAGAACACCTCGACCGGGCGATTGCTGGAATCGTAGCCGTAGACCTCGTAGCAGCCGTTGGTCACGACGATCTTGCGGACCGTCCAACCCTGGCCCTTGAGCATCTTCTGCAGGTCGATGGAGGGGCGGCGGTCGGCGCGGGTCGCCTCGCACCTCACGTCGCCGTGGGCGGCGGCTTCCCCGGTGAGGCCGATGACGGTGGTGAAGGCGGCAACGGCGATGAAGCGGCGCATGGGTGAACTCAACGGGTCTTGAGGGAGAAGGCCATCGGCACGATGACCCAGGCGGAGACGGCGCGGCCGTCCTGCTTGGCGGGCACAAAGCGCCAGCGGCGCTTCACCACGTCGAGGGCGGCGTCATCGAGGGCGGCAAAGCCGCTGGAGCGCTCAATGGTCACTTGCTCTGCGCGCCCCTCAGGCGAGACCAGCACCTTCAGCCGGACAATCCCCTCGTGGCGCTTTACGCGGGCCTCATAGGGGTACTGGGGGCCGGGATTGTTCAGGTAGGCCGCGGTGAAGCTGGGCGGAGTCGTCGCCGGAACCGGCGGGCCGGGCGGCGCGGCGGCGGCCGGCGCATCCGCCTGGCTGGGGGCGGGCGAGGGGGCCACGGCGGCGGCGCGGGTCACCTCGGGTATGACCTCCGGAGTGGGCGTGGGACGCGCCTGCTCCAACTCAGGCTGGCGCGTTTCCGGCTTGGGCGGGGTCGGGGCGGTCGGCGGGCGTTTCAGATCCTGCGGCATGAAGGCCGCGGCCGGGATCAGCGAGACCTCCATGGTCGGGTCCGGCTTGGCCTGGATCTGCTCTGCGCGCACCGCCAGCAGCACGATCAGCAGGATGAC
This sequence comes from uncultured Phenylobacterium sp., assembly GCA_964643835.1. Classification (GTDB taxonomy): domain Bacteria; phylum Pseudomonadota; class Alphaproteobacteria; order Caulobacterales; family Caulobacteraceae; genus Phenylobacterium. Next base: position 8,712 of record CAZXVO010000008.1, read on the forward strand.
GTGGACCACGGCGGCGATTCCGCCGGCGATCAGCCAGTTTCGCGGCGGCAGGGACAGCCGCAGCTTGGGCAGTTCTGGATCCGGGGCGGTGGCGATCAGGGACATGGCTCTCGCCTACATGAAACTCATTCGCATTTGAAGTCGCAACTGTAATCAGGTGGCCGCCCAGCGGCGCAGCAGGTTGTGATAGACGTGGGTCAGCCGCACGAGCTCGGCATTGTCCGGGCCGACCGTCGCGGTCAGGCCCTGGATCGCCCGGTCCAGGTCGAACAGCAGGGTCCGGTCTGCGTCATCGCGCACCAGGCTCTCGATCCAGAAGAAGGCGGCGACCCGCGCCCCGCGGGTGACAGGCGTCACCCGGTGCAGGCTGCTGGACGGGTAGAGCACCATCGCGCCGGCCTCGAGCTTCACCTCCTGGACGCCGAAGGACCCCTCGATCTGCAGCTCGCCGCCCTCGTAGGTGTCGGGCTCGGACAGGAACAGGGTCGCCGACAGGTCGCTGCGCAGGGTCTCGCCGCCCAGGGTCTGCAAGATCGCGCCGTCCACATGGGCGCCATACTCGCCGCCGTCTTCATAGCGGTTGAACTTGGGCGGATAGATCTTCCGCGGCAGGGCGGCGGAGATGAAGGTCGGGTGGGCGCGCACCCGGCGCAGCACCTCCTGGCTGAGGCTTTGGGCGGGCTCGGAGGCGTCGGCGAGCTGAAGGTTATGCTTCTGGCGCCGCGCGATCCCGCCGGCGGTTGCGGCGCCGTCCTGCCAGGCGGCGACGTCCAGGCGCTCGCGCAGGGCGGCGACCTCGGGCTTGGACAGCAGGTTTTCGATGGCGATAAGCATGGGGCGCTCTAGGTGGCCGCGCCGAGGGGGCGGATGGCGGCGAGGTCAGGACAGCCGGCGAGGGCCATGTTCAGCTCCAGCTCCTCGCGCAGCAGCCGGATCATGTGAGCGACGCCCAGGGCGCCGGCGACGGCCAAGGCGTAGGCCTGCAGCCGCCCGATCAGCACCGCGTCGGCCCCATAGGCGATGGCGGTGAAGACGTCGCGACCGGACCGGACGCCGCCGTCCATCAGGACTGGTACGGTGTCGCCCACCGCTTGGCGGACCGCAGGCAGGGCGCTCAGCGCCGCCGGCGCGCCGTCAAAGGCGCGGCCGCCATGGTTGGAGACGATCAGGCCGTCGGCGCCGGCTGCCAGGAACTGGCGCGCGTCCTCAGGATGCAGCACACCCTTGATCCACAGCGGCAGCCGGGTTTCGGCCTTCAGCCGGGCGATGTCCTGCAGGCGAGGCGCCTGACGCATCGGGCCGTCGAACACTCGGCTTTGGCCCGGCGCAGGCGCGGGTGGCGCGGCGTTTGGATAGGCGGCGAGGTTGGCGGCGATGCCGCCCTCGCCGGTGAAGCCGGCGCGCAGGGCCCGCAGGCTGGGGGTCTGGACGGGCGCGTCCACCGTCAGCACCAGTCCCTGGTAGCCGGCTGCCTCGGCGCGACGGACCAGGTCCAGGCTCACCGCCCAGTCTGGCTGGAGATAGAGCTGGAACCAGCGGGCCGGGCCGCAGGCGCTGGCGATGTCTTCCAGAGTGTTCGAGGACAGGGTGCTGCAGACAAGGCCCGCCCCGACGACCGCTGCGGCCTGGGCCGTCTCAAGCTCACCCCTCGGGTGATAGAGCCCCTGGTGGGCCAGGGGCGCGAGCAGGATCGGGTGCGGCAGATCGAGCCCGCTGATCCGCGCGCGGGTGTTCGCGCCGTCGAAGTCCACCAGCATCCGCGGCGTCGTGACCGCGGCCTCGAAGGTGCTGCGGTTGCGGCCCAGAGCGGCCTCGCCGCCCGACCCGCCGGCGGTGTGGGCGAACACCGCGGGGCTGAGGCGCTCTTCGGCCAGGCGCTCATAGTCCTGGGCGCAGAACACCCCAGGGGGAAGAACGGGCCGCGCCTTGGCGGGGCCCGCGCCAGGTTCGATCCGGGTCGGATCAGAACTCATAGGTGAGCGTCAGCCGCGCGTTGCGGCCGTCGCCCTTGTAGAGGAAGGCGCCCGACCGATAGACGGCGAGGTAGTAGTTCTCGTCCGTCACATTGCCCAGGTTCACCTTGGCCTGCAGGTCCTTGTTGATCCGATAGGTCGCGAACAGGTCCAGGGTCGTATAGGCCGGCACCGGCTGGCTGTAGGTCCCGTCGGTGGTCGAATAGGCCGCCGCCGTGTCGGGCTGGCCGCCATAGCGCTTGCCCTCGTGCTTGATCACGCCGCCGACATAGAAGCCTTCGCGGATCTCGTACTTGGCCTGCAGCGAGGCCGAGACGTCGGCGAAGTTGGACAGGGTCTTGCCGACATTGGCCGGAGTGGCCGACGCCAGCACCTCGGCTTCCATCCAGGTAACGCCGCCGACCACCGACAGGGCGTCGGTAACCTGGCCGCTGACGCCGAGTTCGACGCCGCGGACGCGGTTCTTGCCCGTGTTGAAGGTGCCGACCGCGGTGTAGTCGGCGCCTTCCATGACTTCCTTCTTGGTCGACTGGAAGGCCGCGGCGGTGAGCAGCAGGCGCTCGTCCAGGACATTCCACTTGGCGCCGAGTTCGAGGTTCAGCGACTTCTCCGGCTTCGCCCCGGCGACCTTGCCGTTGTAGATCACCGTGCCGCCGTAGCCGCTGGAGGTGCCCACATCGGACTCGCCGCCATTGATGTCGGCGCCTGAGGCGGCGCTGGCATAGACCATCAGGCCGGGGGCCAGGTCATAGGTCACGCCCAGGTGGCCGTTCCACAGGGTGTCGGAATAGGCGTAGTCGGCGCGGGCCAGGGTCGTGGTGTTCTGGGTCCCCAGGTCGAAGTCGAAGCTGTCCACCCGGACCCCGCCGAACAGGGTCAGCTTGTCGCTCAGGTCCACCGTATCCATCAGGTAGGCCGAGAGGGTCTTGACCCCCCAGTCGGTGTCCCAGGTCCCTTTCACCGCCTTCCGGCCCATTAGGTTCGACAGGTTCGGGGCGACGGCGCCGGTGCGGTCATAGATGCAGTAGGCGTTGAGGGTCGTGCTCGTGCCCGAGGCGCAGTTGAAGGCGCCGGTATTGGTGTTGGCGAACACCCCATTCAGCACCTTGTGGTCGGTGTATTCCAGCCCGGCCACCAACTGGTGCTTCAGGCCGAACAGCTCAGTGTCGATGAACAGGTCGGTCTGGTTGGCCAGGTACTCGACCTCCTGCCAGCCCTGGTGGGTCGACAGGGTGGCCGACAGATATGCGCCGCCCGGCGCATTGGCCGAGGTCAGGGTCCCGCGCGCGCCGGTGATCAGGTAGCTGTTGTCCGACTTGCCATAGCGCAGCAGGTTCTTCAGCCGCACGGCGTCGCTGAAGCTGTAGTCGACGCGGCCGGTGAAGGTGTCCACGTCCGACTTCAGGAAGTCCTGGGACTGGGCGTAGACCGGGGCGTGCTTGTTCGGCTGCTTGTTGAAGAGCCAGCTGCCCAGGTCGGGCAGGTCCTCGGCGCGCAGGCCGTAATAATCCACGGTCACCGAGAGCTTGTCGGTGGGGGCGTACAGGCCCGACAGGGCCAGGCCCGTGCGCTCGCGATTGGCGGGCGAGCGCTCGGGCACGTCCTCGCGGGCGTAGAGCAGGTTGCCGCGGACGGCGAAGGTCTCACCGAAGGAGTGGTTCACGTCCAGGGTCGCCCGGACGTGGTCATCGGTCCCGACGGCCAGATCGGCCTTGCCGAAGTTGAAGGCGGTGTTGGCCTGCTTGGTGATGGCGTTGACCGCGCCCCCGGCAGCGCCGCGCCCGGCGAAGGTGGCGCTGGGGCCCTTGGTGATCTCCACCTGTTCGACGGCGAAGCTTTCGCGGATGGTCATGCCAGGATCGCGCAGGCCGTCGACGAACACGTCGCTGCGGGCTTCCTGGCCGCGGATGATGTAGCGGTCGCCGAAGGCGTTGCCGTTCTCACCGGTGCCCAGGGTGATACCCGGCTGGGCGTCCAGGATTTCCGACAGCGAGCTGTAGCCGGCGTCGTCGATGGCCGATTTGGTCAGGACCTGCAGGGTGGTCGGGGTCTCGGCGATCGGACGGGTGCGGCGTTCGTCGCCAGAGGTCTTGGCCTTGTAGGGCACGCCCAGCTGGGCGTTCGGGTTCGGGTCGATGGCGGTGTCCTCGACCTTCACGGTGGCCAGTTCGCCGGCGGCGTCCTGAGCGGCGGCGTCAGCTGGGGCCAGCATGGAGACGGCGAGGCCCAGCATGGCTCCCGCGGTCAGGGGCGCTGCGGCGAGGCGAAGGCTGGCCGGTTGGCGTGCGGTGGTCCGTGAGACGCTCATCGATACTGATTCCCTTGGCTGAGCGGTGGAGGCTCATTTCGGGTGCCGTGTTATTGCGAGGCATTCGCAGTTGCAAGCCATAATCGCGACGTATTCGCAATTGCAGTCGCAACTGCGTCGCGCCTTGATGTGGATCAATGGCCCTGGTTCAGAACCCGTGGGCGGCGATCAGCCAGAGGCCCAAGGGGATGACGACCCCGGCGAGGATCAGCGGCCAGGTCACCGGCCGGGCGCGGGCGTTGGTGAGCAGCAGGCCCAGGCCCGTACCCGCGAAGACCAGGCAGGCGATGGCGAAGACATCGATCAGCAGGTTCCAGACCCTGGGCGAATAGCGGCCGGTGTGCAGGTCGTTGGCGGCAGCGATCAGGCCGCGAGCCTCGGTCTCCACCAGGGCCGCGCCACCGGGCCGGTCGATGACGACGGTGGTCTGGCCGCCTGGCCGCTGCTGAACCAGTTCCACCGCGTCCGCGCTCCAGGTCGCGGCCGCGTCGCCGGTCCGCACCTTGAACTGCTTGTCGAGCCAGGCGCGGGCCTGTGGCGGCAACGGCGCCTCGCCCCCAGATGGCCCGGCCGCCAGCGCCTTCTGGACCTCGGTGGGAGCGGCGGCGCGGGCCTGGGTGACCCGCGGCTCCGGCTCAAAGGTTCCGGCGTGGTTGAGCGTCAGGCCGGTGGCCGCGAACATCAGCAGCAGGGCCAGGCACAGGGCCGAGGCGATCCAGTGCCAGCGCCGAAGCTCCCGCGCGATGACCAGGCGCAGGGCGCGGGACGGGCGGGGCGCGGGCGGCTCGGCCATCGCGGTCAGACGAACCGCCAGGCTTCCTCGGTCGCCCGGCGGATGGCCCGCGCCTTGTGCAGGGTCTCGTCGTACTCGGCGTCAGGATCTGAGTCCGCCACCACGCCGCCGCCGGCCTGGACATAGACCTGGCCGTCCTTGAAGCAGGCCGTGCGCAGGACGATGCAGGTGTCGACGCTGCCGTCGGCGCCGAAATAGCCGACCGCGCCCGCATAGGCGATGCCGCGCTTTTCGATCTCCAGCTCGTCGATGATCTCCATGGCCCGCACCTTGGGCGCGCCGGACAGGGTGCCGGCGGGCAGGGCGGCCATCAGCACGTCCACCGGATCCAGGCCCTCGGGCGCATCGCCCTCGACGTTGGAGACCAGGTGCATGACATGGCTGTAGCGTTCGACGAAGAAGCTGGCGGTCACCCGCACCCGCGGGGCGCGGCTGGTCGGCGCAGCCTGGTTGGCGCCTTGCGCCTTCAGCATCGCCACCCGGCCGACATCATTGCGGCCCAGGTCCAGCAGCATGAGGTGCTCGGCCCGTTCCTTGGGGTCGGCGATCAGTTCAGCCTCGAGACGACGATCTTCCTCGGGCGTCGCGCCGCGCGGCCGGGTGCCGGCGATGGGGCGGATGGTGATCTTGCCGTCGCGCAGCCGCACCAGGATTTCCGGCGAGGAGCCGGCCAGCTGGAAGTCGCCGAAGTTCAGGTAGAACAGGAACGGCGAGGGGTTCATCCGCCGCAGCGACCGATAGAGCGCGAAGGGTTCATAGGCGAAGGGTGCGCGGAAGCGGTGGCTCGGCACCACCTGGAAGATGTCGCCGGCCCGGATGTAGTCCTTGGCCTTCTCCACCATGCCCCGATAGGTCTCGCGGCTCACCGGCGTGGTGAACTGGTCCGGCTGCGACACGCCCTGGCCGGTCAGCGGCGGAGCGGGCTTGCGGAAGTCGGCCATGACGGCCTCAAGTCGCGCCCTGGCCTCGGCATAGGCCTGGGCGGCCGGGGTCGCCGACGGGCGCACCGTGGTGACCAGGATGATCTCCTGGGCGATGGCGTCGAAGATGGCGACGATGGAGGGCCGGGTCATCAGGCCGTCGGGCAGGCCAAGCGGGTCCGGATTGACGTTCGGCAGCTTCTCCACCAGCCGGATCATGTCGTAGCCGATGGCCCCGAACACGCCCGCCGACATCGGCGGCAGGCCGGCCGGCAGGTCCAGACGGCTCGCGGCCACCAGGTCGCGTAAGGAGTCCAGCGCGCCGCCCGCCTGGGGCGTGAAGCGCCCGGCCTCGATATCGGCCCCTTGCGCCACCTCGGCGACATCGCCGCGGCAGCGCCAGACCAGGTCCGGGTTCATGGTGATGACGGAATAGCGGCCCCGCCAGGCGCCGCCCTCCACAGATTCGAACAGGAAGGCGTAGGGCCGGCCCTGGGCGATCTTCAGATAGGCCGAGACCGGGGTCTCGAGATCGTCGATGAGACGGGTCCAGACGACCTGCGAGGCCCCGAGCGCGTATTTCGCCTCAAAGTCCGCCTGGCCCGGTTCGATCGTCACTGGTCCTTCTCCGACTTGGAGGCCTTGGCCTTGTCGCCCTTACCCTTGGTGTCCTCGGGCTCAAGGCCCAAGGCGGCGCGCGCCTGTTCCGTGTTCACCTTCACCTTCAGTTCGGTGCGGGCGTAGCGACGGGCGTCGGCGCCCAGCTCGCGGAACAGGGCCATGGTCACCTGCGGACGCATGTCCTCGGTGGCGCGGGCCAGGGTCGGGCCGGACGGCGCATGCACGCCTTCCAGCTTGGCGACCACCAGACCGAAGGCCTGGCCGTTCTCGGCGGTGAACACGTCACCCTTGGGCAGGTTGAAGGCCTTGCCCAGGGCGTCGCGCGACAGGGTCTGGTTCTGGGCGGCGTTCTGGCGGTCCAGGCCAGTGACGCGCACCACGCGCTGGCCGACGGAGCCGGCCACGGCTTCCAGGCTCTCGCCCTTCTTGACCCGCGCGGCCAGTTCGTCGGCCTTGGCCTGCAGGCGCTTGGTCATCTCGCGCAGCATCCACACGCGGACCAGCTGCGGCTTGACCTCGGCCAGGGGCGGCAGCGCCTTGCCGATCACCTTCTCGACGCGAACGGCGAAGTATTCGCCCTGGCCGGCGTCTTCGATCTCGCTGTCGGTGCCGGCGGCCAGCGCAAAGGCGGTCTTCAGCAGTTGCGGCGTGACGCCGGGGACCGGCTGGCCGTTCAGGCCCTGGCCTTGCTCGGTGACCGGGCCCAGGGCGATGGTCGGAGCGCCGGCCTTCTTGGCGGCTTCCGCGAGGCTGGCGCCGCCGGCATGGGCGTCGTCATAGGCCTGGCTGATGTCGTAGACCTTCTGGGCGGCGGCGTCCTTGCGCAGTTCGGCTTCGAGCGCCGGGCGCACCTCTTCCAGGGTGACCGTGTGGCCGGGGGTGATGGCGCCGACGATGACCACCGCCATGCCCAGGTCGCCCTGGACAACCGACACCCCGCCACGGGGCAGGGAGAAGGCCGCCGCGCCCACCTTGGAGTCGGCGATCGCGGTGCGCGGCTTGTCGGCATAGATGATGGCTTCAGCGCCGACCGACTTGGCCACCAGGCTCGGGTTCTCGCCGCTGCTCAGGCGCTGGGCCACGGCCTGGCCGGTCTTGGCGTCCTTCACCGGGATCTGGGCCACGGTGCGGGTTTCGGGCTGGGACAGGGTGTCCTTGCGATAGTCGAAGCGCTTCTTCAGCTCCGCCTCATCGATGGGCAGGTTCTGGCTGACCATGGACGGGCTGAACTTGACCACCGTCAGCAGCCGGAACTCGGGCCGCATCAGCTGGGCGGCGTTGTCCTTCATGAACTGGGTCAGCTGGGCGTCGGTGGGCAGGGCCGGCTGGGCCACGCTGCGGGGATCGACCGCGAAGAAGCCGACGTCGCGGGTTTCCATGTCCATCACGGCGCCGAGCGCGGTGTAGGCGCGCGGAACCCGCATGCCGTTGACCATGCCGGAGGCGAAGTGGTTCTGGGCGATGTCGTCGCGCATCCGCTGCTCGAACTCGGGCGCGGTGAACTGGTTCTCGCCCAGCTTCTGCAGATAGAGCGTCTTGTCGAAGCGGCCGGAGACCTGGTCGAAGAAGGCCGGAATTTTCTCCAGCTGCGCCTTCATCAGGCTGTCAGCGGGCTTGAGGCCGATCTTGCCGAGCAGGGCCGCAAAGCCTTCCTGGTTGGCGAGTTCTTCCAGCAGACGGGCGTCGAGGTGGTTCTCGATCGCGATCTCCTGGGTGACCGGCTGGCCGACCTGCTGTTCCAGGCCCTTGCGGTACGAATCGAACTCCCGCTTGAACTGCTGCGGCGTGACCGTGCGCGATCCGGCCGTCACGACCGAATTGCTGATCCGGCCGCGAAACACGTCCTGGACCCCGAACACGGCGAAGCTGACGATCAGCAGCCCGATCAGGAGGGTGGCGAACCACGACTTCGCGAAGGCGCGGAAACTGGCGATCATTTGAACCTTCTCCGCCGCTTCGGGCGATGCTTGGAACGCGGGGTATAGTTGAGGCCGCTCCCGACCCGCAAGCCGCGCCGATGTCCGGACAGCGTCGAAGCGGGGTGACAGTCGGCTTCTGGCGCCTTAACCGCCGTGCGAAATCGACAAAATCGAGGCCGTCATGTCCAAACCCACCCCCCTGATCGCTGGCAACTGGAAGATGAACGGCCTGGCCGCGGCTCTCAGCGAGGCCAAGGCGGTGGCCGCTGGCCTGGAGGGCGTCAGCGCCCGGGTGGCGATCTGCCCGCCGGCGACCCTGGTGGCCCGCGCCGCCGAGGCCCTGGCGGGGTCCAAGGTCGCTGTGGGCGGCCAGGACTGCCGCGCTGAGGCCTCGGGCGCCTTTACCGGCGACGTGGCCGCCGAGATGCTGGTCGACGCCGGCGCGGCCCTGGTGATCCTGGGCCATTCCGAGCGCCGCGCGGGTTATGGCGAGACCGATAAGGTGGTCGCCGCCAAGGTTGGCGCGGCCCTGCGCGCGGGTCTGGAGCCCATCGTCTGCGTCGGCGAGACGCTTGAGGAGCGCAAGGCTGGCAAGGCGCTGGAGATCGTCACCGGGCAGGTGAGGGGCTCTCTGCCCGCCGAGCTGGCCGGCAAGGCCTTCACGGTGGCCTATGAGCCGGTCTGGGCCATCGGCACCGGCCTGACGCCCACCACGCCGGAGATCGAGGAAGTCCACCGCGCCATCCGCGCCACCCTGGTGGAGCAATTCGGCGACCAGGGCGCGGGCGTCGCCATCCTGTACGGCGGCTCGGTGAAGCCCTCCAACGCCGCCGAAATCCTGCATGCGGATGAAGTGGGCGGCGCCCTGGTCGGCGGCGCCTCGCTGAAGGCCGAGGATTTCCTGGGCATCATCAAGGCGGCCTGACGCCAGGGGCCGCTACTTGGTCTCCCAGGCGTCGCCCTTGAGGCCGCGCTGATAGCCGTAATCGTAGAGCCGTTTCATGTTGTCCGGCTTGAAGTTCAGGCTGTCGGCCTCGATGTCGCTGGGGATCGCGCTGTAGACCAGTTCGGCCTGGTTCCGGTCGGCGAAGGCCTGGCTTGCGGTCAGCTGGACCCTGGCCTGGGCCTTGCTCATGGCGTCGTAGGCGCGAGCCAGGATCGCCAGGGAGTTGCCCTTGGTGAAGCCGAAACTTGTGCCGATTTGGCCGTTGATCAGCACATAGACCCGCGCCGAGCTCGTCTGGGTCTCCGGCGCGGTCCAGCGCAACAGGGCCTCGGGCACGATGAAGAACGGGGTGCTGATGCCCCCGTCGGCGTGCATTTCGGACAGGGCGCGCCCCTGGCCGCTGACCTGGATCAGGGCCGGCGGAAACACGCCGGGGATGCTGGCCGAGGCGATCAGCACATCCTGGAACAGCTTCACCGCCTTCTCGTCGCCCCCCATGGCGATGGTGCCCATGTCCCAGATGATGGTCTCCTCGGTGTCGAGGTTGGTGGTGGCCACCAGCAGCCGGCGGCCCTTGCGATGCTCCGCCGCCACCTGGTTCAGCAGGTCGAGATTGACGTAGGTCTCGACCAGCTCGCGCAGGGCGTCTGATCGGAACAGGCCAGGGATCGAGAAGATCGCCGCGCTCTTGCGGCTGATGATCCGGCTCACCTCACGGCTCAGATAGGCCTCGCGAAGCCGGCTGTCGTAGGTCGGACCCAGAAAGGCCAGCGGGGCGGCGAGGGCGCCGGTGCTGACCCCTGTGACCAGGTCGAACTCCGGACGGTCGCCGTGCGCGGTCCAGCCGGCCAGGAAGCCCGCGGCATAGGCCCCGTTGGCGCCCCCACCGGAGATCGACAGGGCGTTGAAGGGGCGCTCTGACTGTTGGCGGGCGGTGACGGACTGGGCGAACCGCAGGACCGCCGCCTGATCCTTGGCGTTGAAGCGTAGGTCGGAGAGGCCTTCCGGGGACGCCGCGGCCAGGTCCTTCTCGGTGAACAGTTCACGCGAGATGGTGCCGCAGCTGCTGAGCAGGACCGCCAGCAGGGGAAGGACGACCAGCCATCGGCGCATGGGGGCTCCTGAGCCGGGTTTCAGAACGTCAGGGGGCGTAGGCCTTCAGGAAGGTCTCTACAGCCCGATCCACGTGGGCTTCGAGGTGTTCGTCGGCAAAGTCACCCAGGACGCCCCAGAGCTTCTGCTGGTGGATGTTGGATAGCACCAGATCCTTGAACTGGGCCGCCGCGACATGCGGGTCGGCCTCGCTCAGGCGGCCGGCGGCGATGTCGGCGGCCATGTAGGCGCTCAGCCGGTCCTGAATCTGACGGGGACCTGATTCGTAGAAAGCGGCGCCGATCTCCGGAAAGCGCTCGGTCTCGGCCACGATGATGCGTTGCAGCCGGATCGGGCCGTCCTCCAGCAGGCGGCTCAGGATCACCCGGCCGAAGTGGGTCAGGCGCTGGCGCATCTCGCCGTCCGGGGGCACGTTTTCGAACAGGGAGGCGGCAAGCCCGGCGCACTCTCGGGCGACCACAGCGCCGAACAACTCTTCCTTGGATTTGAAGTAGTTGTAGAGCGTACCCTTCGAGCCGCCCAGGCGCGTGGCGATGGCCGACATCGAGGTCGCGGCGAACCCCTGCATCATGAACACATCGCGAGCGATCTCCAGGATCGTCTCCCGGCGTCGGTCGTCTCGCTTGGGTAGGGGGGCGGCCATCGATCCTCCGATTGGGTCAGGCTTGTAGCTTGACGGCGTCCTCGTGTCCAATATATGACCGTACCGTACGGTCAGTAAAGCGACCCTGAATTTCTCCGCAACTTCTCCCCGAGGCGCGGCATGTCCCGAACCCTCTTTCCCGTGCTGGCGGGCGTCTTGGCGCTTTCCGGTTGTGCGGCCATCCCCGATCTTGGCGCAGCGCCACGGCCGGCCACAGCCGGCGGCTTCGCCACGGCCAAGGCCTTCTCGGCTCCGGCGGCGGAATGGCCCGCCGACAATTGGTGGAGCGCCTACGCTGATCCTCAGCTCGACCAACTCATGGCCGAGGCGCTGAAGGGCTCGCCAAGCCTGGCCCAGGCCACGGCGCGGCTGCGGGCGGCTGAAGCCGGGGCCGACAAGGCCCGCGGTGCGACCCTGCCCAGCCTGTCCCTGAGCGGCTACGCGGCCGAGAACAAGCAAAGCTACAACGCCGGCTTCCCCAGAGCCTTCGTTCCCGAGGGCTATAAGGATACCGGGCAGGTCAAGCTCGACGCCGGCTTTGACCTGGACCTGTGGGGTCGCAATCGCGCCGCCCTGGCCGCCGCCACCTCCGAAGCCCAGGCTGCGCGGGCCGACGCCGCCCAGGCGCGGCTAATCCTGACCACCTCGCTCGTATCGGCCTATGCCGACTTCACACGGCTCGGCGCCGAGCGGGAGGCCGCTGACGCGGCCGCTCGCAATCGCGCCGCGACAGCCGATCTGGTCGCCCAGAAGCTGGCCCATGGCGCGGCCAACCGTGGCGAAGCCGACCAGGCTCGCGCCGCCGCCGCCGCCGCCCGCCAGGACCTCGCGGCGCTGGACGAGCAGATGGCGGTCGCCCGCAACCGTATCGCGGCGCTGCTGGGCGCTGGTCCGGACCGCGGGCTCGCCCTGACCCGGCCGAGCGTGAACGCCTCCGCCCAGACCGGCCTGCCGGCCAACCTGGCGGCCGACCTCGTGGGCCGGCGTCCGGACCTGACCGCGGCCCGGTTGCGCGCCGAAGCCGCCGCCCGCCGCATCGATGTCGCCCGAGCCGGCTTCTATCCGAACCTCAACCTGGCGGCCTTCACCGGGGTCAACGCTCTGGGCCTCGACATGCTGACCCGCTCCGGCTCGGACATCGGTCAGGTCGGCCTCGCCTTCAGCCTGCCGATCTTCGAGGGCGGGGCGATCCGCGCCGGCTATCGCGGCGCGCGGGCCGAATACGACGTCGCCGTCGCCGCCTATGACCAGACCCTGGTCCAGGCCCTGCAGGAGGTGGCCGACGCCGCCGCTGGCGAACGCGCCCTGCAAGCGCGCCTGACCGCGGCCCGCGAGGCGCTGGAGGCGGGGGAGGCGGCCTACAAGGTCGCCCGCCTTCGCTACGAGGGCGGCCTCTCCACCTACATCGTGCTGCTGTCGGCGGAAGACGCCGTCATCGCCCAACGCCGCGCCGTGGCCCAGCTTGAGGCCCGCGCGCTCACCCTTGACGCTAGCCTGGTCCGCGCCCTCGGCGGCGGCTTCCGCGCCTGAATTCCTCCCCGGAAGGCCTTCCCATGTCCCAAGAGACCGCTCCCGCCCCGGCCAATGACCGCCGTCGCCGCCTGTTCACCGTCCTGGCCATGGTGGTCGGCACGGTGGGCGTCATCTGGCTGATCTATTGGCTGTTTGTCGGCTCCAAGCACGTCGAGACCGAGGACGCCTATGTCCAGGCCAGCACCGCTCAGGTCACCGCCCTGGTCAGCGGGGCGCTGGTCTCCGTGCCCGTACATGAAACCCAGGTGGTGAAGAAGGGCGACGTCCTGGCGGTCATCGAGCCGGCCGACTATCGCTACGTCCTGACCCGGGCCCGGGCGGATCTGGACCAGACCGAACGCCGGGTGCGGCAGTACTTCGCCAATGACAAGGCGCTCGCCGCCCAGGCTGAGGCCCGCGCCTCCGACATCGCCCGCGCCCAGGCCGAGCTCCGCCGGGCCGAGGTGGAATACAATCGGCGCAAGGCGCTGGCCGGGGCCGGGGCTGTGTCCGGCGACGAGTTGACCGCGGCCGAGACCACGCTCGCCTCCGCTCGGTCCGCTTTCGCCCAGGCCCAGGCCCAGGCCGTCGCCGCCGGCGAACAGCAAAAGGCCGCCAACAGCCTGATCGCCGGCGCCGGTATCGCCGACAATCCTGAGGTGGCTGCCGCGCGCGCCCGCCTGGCCCCGGCCGAGCTCGACCTGGCCCGCACGGTGGTCAAGGCTCCGGTCGACGGCGTGGTCACCGGCAATTCGGTGGAGATCGGCCAGAAGGTCGCCACCGGCGCTCCGCTGATGAAGATCGTCCCGGTCCAGCGCGCCTATGTGGAGGCCAACTTCAAGGAGGGCCAGCTGCGCAAGGTGCGGCCCGGCCAGGAGGTCGAACTGGTCTCCGACATCTACGGCTCCAAGGTGAAGTTCCACGGCAAGGTCGTTGGCCTGGCGGGCGGAACCGGGGCGGCCTTCGCCCTGATCCCGGCCCAGAACGCCACTGGCAACTGGATCAAGGTGGTTCAGCGGGTGCCGGTGCGGATCGCGCTGGATCCCAAGGAGCTGGCGGATCATCCCCTGCGGGTGGGTCTGTCCATGAAGGCCGCGATCGACATCTCCGAACAGTAGGAGAGGCCGCCGTGACCGCCGCCGCCGACGTCCAGCCCTTACGGGGCGCACAGCTCCTGATGGCGACCCTGCTCCTGGGGCTCGCCAACTTCATGGTGGTGCTCGACTCCACCATCGCCAACGTCTCGGTGCCGCACATCGCCGGCGCCCTGGCCGTGTCGCCTAGCCAGGGCACCTGGGTCATCACCTCGTACAATGTGGCCGAGGCCATCACCGTGCCCCTGACCGGCTGGCTGGCCCAGAGGTTCGGGCCGGTGCGGGTGTTCGCCTTCGCCATGGCAGGCTTCGGGGTGTTCTCGATGCTCTGCGGCCTGGCGCCCAGCTTCGCCATGCTGGTCGCCTTCCGGGTCGCCCAGGGCTTCTGCGGCGGCCCGATCATGCCGATGAGCCAGACCCTGCTGCTGCACATCTTCCCGCGCAACAGGGCGCCTCAGGCTATGGGGCTGTGGAGCATGACCACCGTGGTCGCGCCCATCGCCGGGCCGATCCTGGGCGGGCTGATCTCGGACAACATCCACTGGAGCTGGATCTTCTTCATCAACATCCCGGTGGCGGCCTTCGTCGGGGTGTTCGGCTACCGGGCGCTGATCGCCCACGATACGCCCACCCGGCGGATCAAGGTCGACGGTGTGGGCCTGGCCCTGCTGGTGGTCTGGGTGGGCGCGCTGCAGATCATGCTCGACAAGGGCAAGGAGCTGGAGTGGTTCGCCTCGCCGGTCATCGTGACCCTGGCGGTAACCGCCGCGGTGGGCTTCTGCGCCTTCCTGATCTGGGAGCTGACCGAGAAGAACCCCATCGTGAACCTGCGGGTCTTCCGGCATCGCGGCTTCTCGGTCGCGGTGGTGACCATCAGCCTCAGCTTCGGAGCCTTCTTCTCCAGCGTGGTGGTGCTGCCGCTCTGGCTGCAGACCTCCATGGGCTACACGGCCACCTGGGCGGGTTATGCCGGCTGCTTCACCGGGGTTCTGGCCGTGGTCATGTCGCCGGTGGTGGCCGGTCTGGCCCAGCGGTTCGACCCTCGCTACCTGACCTTTTTCGGGGTCACCTGGATGGGGCTGATCTCCCTGTGGCGGACCTTCTACACCACCGATGTGGGCTTCTGGTTCATCGCCGCGCCACAGTTGGCCCTGGGTTTCGGCATGCCCTTCTTCTTCATCGCCACCAACACCATCGCCATGGGCAGCGTGAACCCGGAGGAGACGGCGGCGGCCTCGGGCCTGTCGAACTTCCTGCGCACGACGGGGGCGGCCTTCGCCACCTCGATCATGACCACCTCGTGGGAGAACACCGCCACCGCCAAGCGGGCCGTGCTGGCTGGCGAGCTGAACGATCCCGCCGGGACCGTGGCCAAGATGGAGGCGGCGGGCTTCACCCACACCCAGGCCCTTGCCAGCCTGGAGCGGATGGTCCAGCAGCAGGGGACCATGCTGTCGACGACGGCCATGTTCTGGGCCGCCGCGGCGGTGTTCCTGTTCGCAGCCGCCTTCATCTGGCTGGCCCCGCGTCCGCGCCCCGGCGCGGCGATGGGCGGCGGCGGCCACTAAGCCTTGTCATCGGCGCGCCATGACCTAGCTATGGTCATGCGCGCGCCTTGGTGGTAGAGCGCGCGCTTCATTTCGGCGCGGCCCGTCCGCCCGGACTTATCGGATCAAGATATGCTGCTCGGCATCCTGCTCGCCATCCACATCATCGTCTGCGTCGGCCTCATCGGCGTCGTGCTGCTGCAGCGCTCGGAAGGCGGAGCGCTGGGCATGGGCGGCGGCCCCAACGGGATGATGACGGCGCGCGGGGCAGGGGACCTGCTTACCCGTATCACTTGGATCCTGGGGACCCTGTTCTTTATCCTCAGCCTGACCCTGACCCTGCTGACCGGCCGCCAGAGCGGCTCGGGTTCGGTGGTTGACCGCATCAAGATCGACAATCTGGACGCCAGCAAGCTGGCCCCGCCGCCCTCGGCGCCTGCCCAGTCGGCGCCGATCACCTCGGACGGCGCGCCCGCGCCGATCCAGGCCCCGACCCCCACCGTGCGCAATCCCTTTACCGAACAGGCGGAGCAACCCGCCCAGCCGGCCGCGCCCAAGCCCTAATCCAGGTCATGACAATCCAGGCGTTCCAAAAGCCGCTTCGGCGGCTCCCGACTCGTTTGTGCGTGTCGTCCACAGTTTCGCGCCATTCGCCACAGGGCGCCGGCGCCGAATCACAGCTACTCTGAACGCCCATGGCCCGGTACATTTTCATCACCGGCGGCGTGGTCTCCTCCCTGGGAAAAGGTCTCGCGTCCGCCGCCCTTGGCGCGCTCCTTCAGGCGCGTGGCTACAAGGTCCGCCTCCGTAAGCTCGACCCCTATCTGAACGTCGATCCCGGTACGATGAGCCCGTATCAGCACGGGGAAGTCTTCGTCACCGACGACGGCGCCGAGACCGATCTGGATCTCGGCCACTACGAGCGCTTCACCGGTGTGAACGCCACCCGGGCCGACAACATCACGACCGGCCAGATCTATAAGAAGATCATCGAGAAGGAGCGCCGCGGCGACTATCTGGGCGCGACCGTCCAGGTGATTCCGCACGTCACTGGCGAGATCAAGGAGTTCGTCCTGTCCGATCCGGGCGAGGGCGTCGACTTCGTGCTGGTCGAAGTGGGCGGCACCGTGGGCGATATCGAGGGCCTGCCGTTCTTCGAGGCCATCCGCCAGCTGGGTCAGGAACTGCCCCGCGGCCACGCCTGCTACATCCACCTGACCCTGTTGCCGTACATCAAGACGGCCGGGGAGATGAAGACCAAGCCGACCCAGCACTCGGTCAAGGAGCTGCGCTCCATCGGCATCCAGCCGGACATCCTGCTCTGCCGCTGCGAGCAGGAGATCCCGGCCGGCGAGCGCCGCAAGATCGGCCAGTTCTGCAATGTCCGCGAAAGCGCCGTGATCCAGGCGATGGACAGTGAAAACATCTACGCCGTTCCGCTCGACTACCATGCCCAGGGGTTGGATCGCGAAGTGCTGGACGTGTTCGGCATCACCGACGCCCCGGCCCCGAACCTGTCCCGCTGGGAAGGCATCTCCAATCGCCTGTCCAACCCGGATGGGGCGGTGAACATCGCCATCGTCGGCAAGTACACCGGCCTGACCGACGCCTATAAGTCCCTGGTCGAGGCCCTGATCCACGGCGGCGTCGCCAACAACGTCAAGGTCAAGTTGGACTGGATCGAGGGCGAGGCCTTCGAACGCGAGGAGAGCCTGATCGCCGAGCGCCTGACGGAGGTGCACGGCGTACTGGTCCCGGGCGCCTTCGGTGAACGCGGCTCGGCCGGGATGATCCGCGCCGTCCAGTTCGCCCGCGAGCACGAGATCCCCTATTTCGGCATCTGCTTCGGTATGCAGATGGCGATGATTGAGGCGGCCCGGAACCTGGCCGGCCTGTCGAAGGCCTCGTCCACCGAGTTCGGCCCTACCGACGAGCCGGTGGTCGGACTGATGACCGAATGGGTCCAGGGCAATGAGCGTCAGGTCCGCAGGGAAGGCGACGACCTGGGCGGCTCCATGCGCCTGGGCGCCTATGAGGCGATCCTCACGCCCGGCTCCAAGGTCGCCGAGATCTATGGCTCCGGCACCATCCAGGAGCGCCATCGCCACCGCTACGAGGTCAATATCGGCTATCGCGAGGCGATCGAGGGGACGGGCCTGAACTTCTCCGGCCTGTCGCCGGACGGCGTCCTGCCGGAGATCTGCGAGCGCAGCGACCACCCCTGGTTCGTGGGCGTCCAGTATCACCCCGAGCTCAAGAGCCGCCCCTTCGATCCGCACCCGCTGTTCGCCAGCTTCATCGGCGCCGCCAAGGAGCGTAGCCGGTTGGTCTAACTCCTCCCCATTGGGGGAGGTGGCCTGGAGGGCCGGAGGGGGCCGCTTGCGCGAGTAAGCGGTTGCTGAGGTGGACGTCCGTCCCTTCGGGTTGGCCCGCTCAGTCGCTCCGCGACAGCTCCCCCAGCGGGCAGGGCTATCGCGTATGGCGTTTCAACTCCCAGCATCGTCACCCCAAGACTTGTTCTTGGGGTCCCTCGTGCCGCTGGCATTGCGCAGGAAGGTCGTCTTGGGACCCGCCGCAGCCCACTTCGACCTCAGAAGCAGCTGAACCAGGGACCCCAAGAACAAGTCTTGGGGTGACGGAGGGGGGCGGAACCGCCTCGGTTCGTCCTCCGATTCCATATGCGACAGCCCCCCAGCGGGAGAGCAGCATTGGGCTGAATCATTTCCGGGAGGGCAGGCCAGGGTTAGATTGGCGGCTTCTGCCGGAGCCCCGCCATGTCCATCCCCATTATCGCCTTCTCGGACGTCCTCTGCGTCTGGGCCTATGTGGCCGAGCTGCGCCTGGATGAGGTGAAGCGGGCGTTCGGGGACCAGGTCTCCATCCAGCACCGGTTTTGCACGGTGTTTGGCGATACGGCCCGCAAAATCCCCACCACCTGGGCGGACCGCGGTGGCTATGACGGCTTCAACGCCCATCTGCGGCACACCGGCGAGCAGTTCCCCGAGACGGTGATCCATCCCGAACTCTGGCGCAGCGTGCGGCCGGCCTCGTCTTGGGGCGCGCACCTGTGGCTGAAGGCCGCTCAGCTCGATGAGGCGGCCGGCGGATGCGCAGCCGGAACCGCTGACGCCGCCATCCGGGCCATGCGCGCCGCCTTCTTCCGCGACGCCCGCGACATCTCCACGCGCGAGGTGCAACTCGACGTGCTCCAGGCCGCTGGCGCCGACCCCGCCCGCCTGCAGGCTCTGATCGACGACAGCCGCGCCTTCGCCGCCCTGGCGTCGGATCTGCAGGACGCCGAGGCCATGCGCGTCCAGGGCAGCCCGACCTTCGTGCTCAATGACGGTCGCCAGAAGCTCTACGGCAATGTCGGCTTCCGGATCATCGAGGCCAACATCCAGGAACTGCTGCGCGAGCCGAAGCCCGACCAGGCCAGCTGGTGCTGAGTTAGCTGACCACCCGCACGGGACGGTCGGCGGGCTTGGACATTCGGCCCACCTTGCGCGCCAAAGGAAAGCCGTCGGCCTGCGCCAGGGCCAGGATCTCATCGGCGGCGTCTGGCGCCACAGCGATCAGCAGGCCGCCGCTGGTCTGCGGGTCGCACAAGATGTCCCGGACCGCCTCTCCGAACGGCTCAATGTCGGCGACCTCATCGCCATAGCTCGCCCAGTTGCGTACCGAAGCGCCGGTCCGTACGCCGGCGTCGGCCAGGGCCTCGACGGTCGGCAACAGCACGGGCGCGGTGGCCGAGATCTCGGCGGTCAGGCCAGACCCCTTGGCCATTTCCCGGGCATGGCCCAGCAGGCCGAAGCCGGTCACGTCGGTCATGGCGTGGACGCCGGGATGCTCGGCGAGCTTCTGGCCCAGGGTGTTCAACTGCGTGGTCGAGGCGACTAGGGCCTCATAGCCCTCCGGCGCGATTTTCTCCTGCTTGAAGGCCGCCGACAGGATGCCGACGCCCAGGCCCTTGGTCAGGATCAGGACGTCGCCGTCCCTGGCCCCGGCGTTGGTCAGCACGCGGTCGGGATGGACGATACCGAGGGCCACCAGGCCATAAATCGGCTCAACGCTATCAATGGAGTGGCCCCCGGCGACGGGGATGCCCGCCGAGGCGCAGACCGAGGCCCCGCCCGACAGGATGGCCCCGATCGTCTCCGGCGACAGCTTGCCGATCGGCATGCCGACAATGGCCAGCGCCAGGATCGGCTTTCCTCCCATGGCGTAGATGTCGGACAGGGCGTTGGTGGCCGCGATCCGGCCGAAATCGAAGGGGTCGTCGACCACCGGCATGAAGAAGTCTGTGGTCGCCACCAGGGCCTGAGTGTCGTTCAGCCGCCAGACCGCAGCGTCGTCGCTGGTCTCGGTCCCCACCAGCAGGTCGGGAAAGGCCGCCGCCGCCGGGGTCTTGGCCAGGATCTCCTGCAGCACCGCCGGCGCGATCTTGCAGCCGCAGCCACCGCCGTGGGCAAGCGAGGTGAGGCGAGGGGGGTCGGTCATGGCGCGCTCCGGGACGGGGTCCTGAGATCGGTCATAGGCGAGGCGAAGCGCGCGCACTAGAACTTCGCCATGGCCATCCAGCACACCGAGGCGGTCGACGCCCAGTCCCTGTCGAAATACGACGCCATCCTGGATGTGCGCAGTCCGGGCGAGTTCGACGAGGACCATATTCCGGGGGCCGAGAACCTGCCGGTGCTCGACAACGCCGAGCGCGCGGAGGTCGGAACCATCTACGTTCAGCAATCCCGCTTCCTCGCCCGCCGGATCGGCGCCGCCCATGTGGCCCGCAATATCGCCCGTCACCTGGAGACGGCCCTGACAGACCGGCCGGCCAGCTTTCGGCCGCTGATCTATTGCTGGCGTGGCGGGCAGCGGTCGAACGCCATGGCCACCATCCTGTCCCAGGTCGGCTGGCCCGTGACCCTGTTGACCGGCGGCTACAAGACCTATCGCCGCCGGGTGACGGCGCGGCTCTATGACGAGAGCCAGGACCTGAACCTGATCCTGCTGGATGGACACGCCGGGGTCGCCAAGACCGAGATCCTTCACCGCCTCGCCGCCGAAGGTGTCCAGACCCTGGACCTGGAGGGTCTGGCGGCGCATCGAGGCTCGCTGTTCGGCGCGATCGCCGGTCAGGCCCAGCCCAGCCAGAAGCTGTTCGAAAGCCGCCTGCTCCAGGCCCTGGACCGGCTGGATCCCGCCCGGCCCATCGTGGTCGAGGCTGAATCCAGCAAGATCGGCGACCGGATGACGCCGCCGCTTCTGTGGCGGGCCATGCAGGCAGCGCCGCGGATCGAGATTTCCGCCAGCCGTGAGACCCGCGCGAGCTATCTGGTCAGCGCCTATCGCGATGTTATCGAGAACCCTGCGGAGATGGAGGCCGCCTTTGCGCGCCTGCCGACCTATCCCGGACGCAAGCGCCTGGACGACTGGCGGGCCCTCGCGGCGGAAGGGGCGTTCGAGGATCTGGCCGTCGCCCTGATGGAACTGCACTACGATCCGGCCTATGACCGGTCGTCGCGCAAGGACGAGCGGCCGCGCCTGGGCGCGCTGACCTTGCCTGACCTAAGTTCCGCCAGCCAAGATGCGGCGGTCATGGAAATCCGACGCCTTGCGGGCGTCTAGAGACGTCCCATGCTCAAAGTTCTCGGCCGCCAGACCTCGATCAATGTGCGCAAGGTGCTGTGGGCGGCCGCCGAGCTCGGTCTGGCCTATGAGTTGGACGAGCGTTGGGGGACCACCCGAGACCTGTCCGAGCCGGAATTCCTGGCCATGAACCCCAGCGCCCAGATGCCGGTGCTGATCGATGGCGACGTGGTGCTGTTCGAGTCCAACGCCGTCTGCCGCTATCTGGCGGGCCGCTATGGCGACGGCGCGATCTGGCCCGCCGACCCCGTGGCCCGAGCCAGGGTCGACCAGTGGATGGAGTGGCAGTCCGCCACCCTGAACCCTGTATGGAGCGACGCCTTCCTGGGCCTGGTTCGCCGCCCCGAGGCCTATGTCGGGCGGCAAGACGCCATCACCGCCAGCGCCGAGCGCTGGAACCGGCTGATGCTGGTGCTGGAGGGCGAACTGGCGGGGCGGCCCTATGCGGCGGGCGACAGCTTCACCCTGGCCGATATTGTCCTGGGTCTCAGTGTCCATCGTTGGCGTTCGACGCCGATCACCCATCCGCCGACCCCGAACCTCACAGCCTATCTCGCGCGGCTTCGGCAGCGTCCGGCGTTCGACGGGGTGTCACCGGCCGACATGGCCTAACCCCTTACCCCTTCACGAAGGCCTCGAACCGGTCCTTCCAGTCGGGGTGCCAGCGGGACAGGGCTGGACGGTTCTCGACGATGTCGTTGGCGTTCCAGAGCACCCGCTTCTCATCGAGCGCCCGCGGCGTCTCATTGTCCTCGCACCAGATGTAGAACTCGTCCCGGGCGATCCCCTCCAGCAGGCGGTCGACCACCTGGTCCGGCGTCCAGGCGCCGGGCGGTTGTTGCGGAACGCGGGCGGCGATCATGCCGGTATAGGTGAAACCAGGGATCAGCAGGTGGGCGCGGACCTGGCAGCCGGGACGGTTGCGCAGGGTGTGGGCCAGGCCCTCAGTCAGGGCCTTCACCCCGGCCTTTGAGACATTATAGGCGGTGTCGCCGGGCGGGGAGGTGATCCCTTGCTTGGAGCCGGTGTTGATGATCAGGCCGGGCGCGCCCCCCTCGGCCATGGGCGGGCCGAACACCTGGGTCCCGTTCACAACCCCCATCAGGTTGACGCCCAGGACCCGCATCCAGCCATCGGGGTTGGACAGGGCGTCGCCCCCGCCGCCCACGCCTGCGTTGTTCATCAGCAACGAGACTGGGCCGAGTTCGGTGCACACCCGGTCGGCCAGGGCCTCCACCGAGCCGCGGTCCGAGACATCGACCCTGACCGCCAGGCCTGCGTCGCCAAGTTCGGCGCCGGCCTTGTCCAGGGCGTCTGGATTGGCGTCGGCGATGCAGACCCTGAGGCCAATGGCGGCGAAGCGCTTGGCGGCGGCCAGGCCGATGCCGCTGGCCCCGCCGGTGATCACCGCGACATTTCCGGATGAGAGGGCAGGGTGGACGGTCATGGCGGCGCTCCTGGGAATCGGAGCCGAAGTTTGCCACGGCGCCCCGCATTGGGTCTCGCCGGCTTGTTCGTCCCACCCGGCAGGAGCACAGTCCTGGCGCACAACGATGTTGGGTCAACTCCGGGGGGAAACATGACCAGCAAGATCGCCATTCTGGCCGCCGCCATCGCCTTGTCGGCCGCGCCGGCCTTTGCCCAGTCCGCCTATGTTTGGGAAAGTGTGAGTTCGGGACCTACCGGCACGCTCTACTACAATCCGGTGACGGTTTCGCGCGCGAACGGCGCGGTCACGTTCACGGTTAAGGTCCAGGGCGCCACCAGCACCTCCCTGACGGCGTCTACGCCCTCCGGTCAGACCATTAATCCGGCCTACTATGTCGAGCGCATGCAGATCGCCTGCGCTGCGTCGACCTACGCTGATCTCGAAATGATCACCTATGACGCTTCAGGAAATGTGCTGACGAGCCAGACGAACGTCCATGGCATGGAGCCGGTGTCGCAGAGCAACGTCGCCCAGACCATGCAGGCCAAGCTGTGTAACTAGGCCTGTCGCCGGGGCGGGTTTGGGTTAGCTTCACCGGATGATGACCCCCGATGACGTCCGCCGCCTCGCCCTGGCCCTTCCGGAGGCCCAGGAAGGGGACGATCACGGCAAGCCGGCCTTTCTGGTGGGCAAGAAGATCTTCTGCACCTTGGGAGAGGCTTCCGCCGTTGTGCGACTGTCGCCCGAGGACCAGCATAACCTGCTGGAGCCGGACGTCGTCGAAGCCATCGGCGGCTATTGGGGGCGCAAGGGCTGGACCGAGGTGAGGCTCGCCCGGGTCGATGCGCCGCGCCTTGGCCTGCTTCTGCGTCTGTCGTGGGACGGCGTGGCCCCCAAGCGGATTGCGCGGCCCTGATATTCAATCCCGCGGGGTGGCCATCGCGGCTCCTAGGGCGTAACCCCGCGCGCAACAGATGGGGTGTGGCGCATGAGCGGCGAAGACGAATTCGTCTATGACGAGGCGACCGGTGAATGGGTGGCGGCCAGCGAGCTTGCCGCGCGCGCCGGCCCGACCGAGGTCGAGGTCCGCGACTCCGTCGGCAACCTGCTGGCCGACGGCGACAGCGTGGTCCTGGTGAAGGACCTGAAGGTCAAGGGCGCCGGCCAGACCCTGAAGCGCGGCACGGTGATCCGCTCCATCCGGCTGACCGGCGATCCCCAGGAAATCGACTGCCGCTATGAGGGCATCAAGGGCCTCGTCCTGCGCGCCGAGTTCGTGAAGAAGGCCTAGGCTCAGGCTTCTCTGGTCTCCATCTACGGAGCGGACGCCTTTGGATCGTGAGCAGCTTCGTCGACGCCCTTGCAGGCCAATGCCTTCCGATGACTGAACGCCTTGAGCTCGGACCTGATGCGATTGGCGTCTGACCTTAGCTGCTTCGCCGACGGCTCCTTGCGGCCTGAGGCGACGCTGGAAAGCCACCGCTTCGCGCGATCAAGTCGCGACATGGCCTCGGCTTCGCGCGCTTTTCCATCAGCATCCGCCCATGCCGCTTCCTGAGCGGCGTAGGACACGTTCAGCCCGGCGCAGCGGTTCGCCCACGCCTCGCGACGTTGTTTCGCATCCCTCGCTACAATGGCGGAGAGTTGCTCCTTGAAGGTCTGCTCGTGGTCTTTGAGGGCGGTGATCGCCGCCTCAAGACTCTTGGGATCGACCCTGACCGGTTCGTGGAGGGTCTTGGCGTCAGCTAGCTCGTTCTGAATCGCCGTAAGACGTTCCTTGATGACTTCGCGTTGGACGATGGCGTCATCAAGACGCGAGTGGTCGCTGTCATACCTGTCTTGAAGCCTGGCGACGTCCCCGGCCAGCCCGTCGAGGAGCGCTTTGTTGGTGGTGTCGATCGGCAGGACGCGGAGTGGCATGGACTTGCCGGACACGGCCACCGAGACCGCGGGCGGAAGCCCTTGCCGTTCGTACGCGGCGGTCGCTCTGACCTTGGTCGCCTCAACTTGTTGTGTGGCGCCTAGGGTGACGAGCACCGCGCTCGCCAGGGGCGCTATGAACTTCTCGGCCTTATCGAGCGCCGATCCTGCGTCGTTTGGCGCGACTGTGGGAAAGCCCAGTCCAAACCCGATGATGATCAGGCCACCCAGAAACATGGCGAGCGCGCCGTCTGGAAGACTGGGCGGATCTTGGTCTGCCAGCCAGACCAGGGCGTTCAAGTCATTGACGGGCTCATCGGCGGCCCTGAGCTGACCCGACCGTCCGGATTGAGAGGGCTCGCCGCCGCCCAAGGCCCTGGGGTGATCGCGGGGCGTCTCAAAGATCAGCGCGTAGGCCTGTTGCTCAGCTTCCGGCTTATTGGTCGCTGTCACGTAGAACCCGGCCGCGCACAGCAGCGCAAGTGCCGCGGCGCCTCCGACGAGCCAGAGGCGGGGCGGGCTGAGCAGGCCGATCCTGCGACCGCCTGGGGCGTTCCAGTTCAAGGCGACATAAGCCAGGCCGATTGAGGCGGCCAGGGCGATGACTGTCAGCAGGGGACCGGGAACTGTCCAGGGGCGACCTTCGCCCCACACCTGGGCGACCACTACCGTCTCAAGGGCGACGCCCAGCCCGCAGATCAGGGCGCCGTAGAAGAGCCGCGTGCGGCGGACCAGGCGCGCCGCCACCGTTTCGGGCGCAGGTGAGGCGGGATCGTCTGTGGTCGCCATATGCGCGTCTTCCCCCAAGAAGGTCGCAACGGTTGCTTTTTGCGGCAGACTTGGCAAGTCGAACAATCGTCAATTGGGGTGGCGCCTTAGCTAGACGGCCATTCCTTCATGATGGTCGCCAGGTCGAAGTACTCGCGCCAGGCGGTGATCTTGCCGTCGCGCACCTGGAAGACGCCGGCGACCGGCAGTTCGACCCACTTGTCCGGCAGGCGGTGGCGGTCCAGGCGCTCGGTGAACACCCAGTCGTCCTGGATGATGGCCTGCATCACCTTCAGGTCGTTCTCGACCGTGGGCGCGAAGAAGGGCTCGAGCACCGCGCGGACGCCGGCGGGCCCCTTCACCCTGCTCATGGGAATGTTCACGTACTCACAGTCGTCGGAGATGTAGGGCAGGGCGGTGTCCCAGTCCTTCTCGCCGGCGGCTTTGAGGAAGGCTTTGATGGTGGCCATCGGGCCGGTGGTTTCAGTCATGGGGCGTGCTTTCAGGCTGGGCGACGCAGCAGGCCGCTGGCCTGCAGGGGCAGGATCCAGGCGGCCAGCAGCAGGGTGTTGCTGACGGCGTTGAGCGCGAAGCCGGTGGAGACCGAGATCGCGCTGTCCACGAGCCACCACAGGGCAAGGCTGGCCGTGACAGGTCGCCACAGGGCCGCGCTGAGGCCGGTGTGTGCGGTGGCGGCGCGGACAATCGCCAGTAGGGTGAGGCCCCAGCCGAAGGTCACGGCGCCCATCAGGCCAATGGAAAAGCGCAGGGTCTCGTCCAACGGCGGCGTCTGGCCATGCATGAGGGCCAGCAGGGCCAGGGTCGGGCCTTCGAGCCCCGGAACGGCGGCGCAGGCCAGCACTGCGCCCAGGGCTGTGATCGCGAGGGTCACGACGAGGAGCCAACGGCTCCAGAAGCTTGAAAGCATGGTATCGGTCCTCCAACGAGCCGGCTGGCTCGAATCTTGTAGTGTTCACTACATATGCTCGGAGTGTAGCGCGCGCTACAATTATCTGATGACCCCGCGTGACGACCGCCGCCTGGCGACCCTGGATGTCCTGGCCGACCACGTGCTGGCGAATGGCCTGGCTGGGTCCAGCCTGAAGGCCCTGGCCGCCTCGGCCGGCACCAGCGACCGGATGCTGGTCTATTACTTCGAGACCAAGGACGGGCTGCTGACGGCGGTCCTGACCCATATCGCGGAACGAATGACGGCCCGGATGGACGCGGCT
Organism: uncultured Phenylobacterium sp.; assembly: GCA_964643835.1. GTDB lineage: Bacteria > Pseudomonadota > Alphaproteobacteria > Caulobacterales > Caulobacteraceae > Phenylobacterium. The sequence continues at coordinate 35,093 of CAZXVO010000008.1, forward strand.
CTGGCGCCAGGCGTACGGCTGCCGTTCGGCCAGCTACTGGTCGCCCTGCGACAGGGGCTGAGGGGCCCGGACCTTGCGCCCTTCATGAGCCTGTGGGTCGAGTTGGCGGCCGGCGCGACGCGGGGCGTCCAACCGCATCTGGCGGTTAGTGGCGCGGTGGCCGCGGGCTTCCTGGCCTGGGTGGAAGGCCACCTCGAGCCGCCGCCTGGCCAGGACGGCCGCGAGCTGGCCGCCCTGCTGCTGGCGGCGATCGACGGGATGATGCTGCTGGACGCCGTGGGCCTGGGCGAGGCCGGTGACGCGGCCACCGCGGCGGGCGCGAAGCTCGCCTAGGCCGAATCAGGTTGGCTGACGGCTTCAAAGCGTGTGGCTTGACGGGCGCTGAGGCCGGCTTTCAGGCGATTGCGCCAAGGCCCAAACTCCGTTCGTCCATGTTGACGCTGAACAGGTTGGGGATTCCGCCTATTGTGACCCTTGAAACCGCGTGGGCTTTCATGCATACACCCCCGCTCACGTCGGCGGCCCCGTGCGGCCGCCGCTTCCATTTACACGCCTGAGAGATTCTCCCGTGGCCGTTCCTAAGCGCAAAGTTTCCCCGTCGCGTCGCAACATGCGTCGTTCGCACCACGCCCTCGGCGCCAATTCCTTTGTCGAGGACAAGGAAACCGGCGAGCTGAAGCGCCCGCACCACATCGACCTGAAGACCGGCATGTACAAGGGCCGCCAGGTCATCACCCCGAAGGAAGACTAGTCGTCTTCCGGCGGCCGCTGCATGCGGCCGGGTGAGTATGAGCTTTGAAGCCACCCGCTCCGGACCTCCGGGGCGGGTGGCTTTGCGTTTGTAGTCCTACTGGCTGCGGCCCCGGGCCAGCACGCCCTGGCGGCGGGCTTCGACGCCCTCGGGCGTGACATGGGCGTTGTGAGCGCGGCTGACGCTCTGCTCCAGCTCAAGGCCCTCGCGCAGGGTGGTCTCGTAGCCGTCGTCGATCATGGCCTTGTAGGTGATCAGCATGTCGGTCTCGACCTGAGCCATGTCAGAGGCCAGCTTCAGGGCGGTGGGCAGCAGTTGGTCGGGCTCGACCACGCGGTTGGCCAGGCCCCAGTCATAGGCCGTCTGGGCGTCCAGGAAGTTGCCGCTCAGGGACAGCTCCTTGGCGCGATAGGGGCCGATGGTCCGCGACAACTTCTGGGACAGGCCCCAGCCCGGCGTGATGCCCACGCGGGCGTGGGTGTCGGCGAACCGGGCGCGGGTCGAGCAGATCAGCACGTCGCAGGCCAGGGCCAGCTCGAAGCCGCCGGTGATGGCCACGCCGTTGATCGCCCCGATCACCGGCTTCCTGCAGGCGATCACGGCCCAGGCCGGGCTGTCCGAGGGCTCCGTGGAGTTCGCGGCCTTCAGGCCCTCCGGATCGCTGCCCAGTTCCTTCAGGTCGAGGCCAGCGGTGAAGGCGCGATCGCCGGCGCCGGTGAGCACGATCACCTTGACCTCAGGGTTGGCGTCCAGGGCGGCCAGAGCCTTGGGCAGTTCGGCGCGCAGGGCCCGCGAGAGGGCGTTCATGGCCTCAGGCCGGTTGAGGGTGACGAGGGCGACCCCGTCCTTGATGTCCACGAGCAGCATGATTTCCTCCCTGATGTGCGGCGATCCAGCGCCCCGAGCCGTGACGGAAGTCAAGGCGGGACAGGCGGTTGCGATTGCTTGGGGGCTCGAAGCTTTGTATGGGCTGCGCACCGAAAATTGATGAGCCGCCGGAGGCCACCGTGACCGAGATCGTCGACATCACCGCCCGTGAGATCCTGGACAGCCGGGGCAACCCGACCGTTGAGGTGGATGTGGTGCTCGAGGACGGCGCGATGGGCCGGGCCGCCGTGCCGTCGGGCGCCTCGACCGGCGCCCACGAGGCGGTGGAAAAGCGCGACGGCGACAAGTCCCGCTACCTGGGCAAGGGCGTGCTGAAGGCCGTGGAGCACATCAACACCGAGATCTCCGAGGCTGTGCTGGGCCTGGACGCCTCCG
>CAZXVO010000009.1:0-33729 GCA_964643835.1 uncultured Phenylobacterium sp.
AAGCCTTCTTCTTCCCCTTCGCCTGCGCCCTGAGGGCCGCGTCCTGGCCCTTCGCGGCCCAATCCGCCAGGACCGAGGGGTCTTCCAGTGCGTCGAGGGGGACGGACCAGTAGCTCATCGGCTTGTCGCCGCCGAAGGGCATGAAGGGCTCGCAGCCGGCGGCCTCGAAGTCAGCGCGGTTCTCGGCGTCGACCTTCATGTAAAGGGCGTCCTCGGCGATCAGGGCGAAGAATAGGCCGTGCCGGCGCAGGCCCACCCCGCCGAACATGCGCTGGTGGGTCACCCCGCCCAGGGGCTCCATCAGCTCCAGCACCATGTCGAGAAAGTCCGGCGAGACGGCCATTGTTGCGCTTCCCCTCTGTGGCGCCGACAATAGCGCCATGACCGTCACCGTACGACCCGCCGTCCCCGCCGACGCCCCGCTTATCCACCAGTTCATCCTGGCCCTGGCCGAGTACGAAAAGCTGGCCCACGAGGTCGAGGCCACCGAGGCCGACATCGCCGGCCACCTGTTCGGGGACGCCCCGCGGCTGTTCTGCGATATCGCCGAGGCGGACGGGACGCCGGTGGGCTTCGCGGTCTGGTTCTACAACTACTCCACCTTCCGCGGGCGGCACGGGATCTATCTGGAAGACCTGTTCGTGCGGCCGGAGGCCCGCGGGCTCGGCGCTGGTAAGGCCCTGCTGCGGCGGCTGGCCCAGCGGTGTCGCGAGGAAGGCCTGGCGCGGCTGGAATGGTCGGTGCTGAACTGGAACACGCCGGCCATCGCCTTCTATGACAGCCTGGGCGCGGGCGCGCAGACCGAATGGACCGTCCGGCGGCTGACCGGCGACCCCCTGGAGGCCTTGGCCACATCATGAGCGCGCCGCCCAAGACCGTCCTGACCGCCAGCCCGCAGGAAGAGGCCGCGATCCGCGAGGCGGTCCGCACCGTTGATCCGCTGACCCTGGGCGAGGGCCGGGTGATCGCGGGACCGCAGCATGCGCCAGGGCTGACGCGGCTGCTGGAAGACCCGGCGGTGTCAGGGCCGATCTACGACCTGCCCCGGCCGATAACCGAGGCGAACGTCGCCATCTGGATCGCCGAGTGCGCGCAGCTGCAGGCGGCGGGCGAGGGCGTCCTGATCCTCAGCCTCGATCCGCAGGGCGAGGTGGCAGGCTATTCCAAGTTCAGCGTCTGGCCGGATCGGTCTTCGGCCGAGATCGCCGGAGCGACACGGGCGGATCTACAGGGCCGCGGCCAGGGCGGCCCTGGGGCTGCGCGGTCCTTCGGCTGGATGTTCGAGGTGCTGGGCGTACGCCTGATCGGCCTGACGGCGGCGCTGGACAATGTCCGCTCCGCCAAGGTGATCGAAGCCGCCGGTTTCGTCTCCATGGGCGAGCGCGAGGTGGTGCGGCCCGACGGCACGGTGCGGCGGTCCCTGTACTGGGAGATGACGCGTGCTGAGTGGGAGCGGCGGCACAGGCTTTAGGGTTGCGCCCCCTCTGGGGGAGGAACCTTAGACCGAGATGTCGATGATCGCCGGGGCGGCGGCCTTGCCGTCCTGGGCGCCTTGGCGTGCGTTGGTTTCGAATTCCGAACGCATGGCTTCCTGGATGCGCCGGGTGATTTCTTCCTGGATTGAAGCTTCCGCGCTCTGGCGGTCGGTGGCGTTCATGCCGGACAGGCTGTCCTCGGTGAGGCCCCGTTCGGACATGATCTGGGCGCGGATCTTCTCCTTCAGCTTCTCCCACTTCTGGTCCTGGGCCCAGGCGTAGATGCCCTTCTTCTTCACCTCGTCCAGCATCTGCTGCTGGGCGGCCTTGCGCGCCTCGGCGGCGGCCTTGGCCTTGTCGGCGGGGGACTGGCTGGTGGTGGGGGAGAGGTTGGCGCCGAGGCCCAGGGATGAGCTGGCCTGGGCGGCGGGCGCGAAGCCGGAAATCGATATGGACATGGGCAAGCTCCGAACGGCTTAACCCTAACAAGCAAGTTCGGGGCCAAGGTCCGGAGACGAAAACGGCGGCGGCTCCCCAAGGAACCGCCGCCGCTGATCATCAGGCTGTGATGCCGATCAGGACTTCGCGGGCGCCGGCGCGGGGGCCGGGCGGTTCACCTCGAAGAACTTCGGAGCCATCTTCGGGATCGCTTCCGACAGGATGGTGTCGACGGTCCAGCCCTCTTCCTTGGTCACGGTCTCGATGGCCCGCGGCTGGGAGTAGAGGATGATGTTCTCGCCCGAGGCGCCGAAGATCTGGCCGGAGACGTTGGACGCCGCCGGGGAGACCATGGCCACGGAGAAGCGGGCCGGCTGGTCGGCGCGGATCTTCTCAGCCATCACCGCGCGACGCGCGGCCTGGGCTTCGTCCTTGATCGGCACCGACTGGGTCATCCGGGTCCAGGCCACCGGGGCCAGGCAGTTGGAGCGGATGTTGTTGCGGGCGCCTTCCATGGCGATGATCCGCGACAGGCCTGCGATGCCCATCTTGGCCGCGCCGTAGTTGGCCTGGCCGACATTGCCCAAGAGGCCCGAGGTCGAGGTGAAGAACATGTAGGCGCCGTCGTTCTGTTCGCGGAACAGCTCGATGGTGGCGCGGGCGACGTTGAACGAGCCGCGCATGTGCACGTCGATCACGCGATCCCAGTCGTCTTCGCTCATCTTGTGGAACATGACGTCACGCAGGATGCCGGCCGGGTTGATGACCGCATGCAGGCCGCCGAAGGTGTCCATGGCCTGTTCGACCATGCCCTGGACGGCCTTGTAGTTGGTGACGCTGTCGGAGTTCGAGACCGCCTCGCCGCCGGCGGCGCGGATTTCCTGGACGACCTTCTCGGCCGGGCCCTGGGAGCCCTCGTCTTCGCCCTTGAGGCCGCCGCCCAGGTCGTTGACCACGACCTTCGCGCCTTCGGCCGCTGCGATCAGCGCGCAATCGCGCCCGATCCCGTTCCCGCCGCCCGTAACCAGGACGACCTTACCCGTCAAAGCACCCATCAAATCATCTCCCTAAAAAAATCGAATTATGCCGCCGGATTTATTCGAGCCGGTCGGCGGTGCGCAAGGCTGGGAACAGTCTGGCCCACACGCCGGTGACGATCAACGCGCCGACACCGCCGAACACCGCGGCGCCGACTGGCCCCAGGAACCGGGCCACGACGCCGCTCTCGAACTCGCCGAGCTCGTTGGAAGCGCCGATGAACAGGGACGAGACGGCGGCGACCCGGCCGCGCATCTGGTCGGGGGTGACGATCTGGACCAGGGTCTGGCGGACGAAGACGCTGAGCATGTCGGCGCCGCCCAGCACGGCCAGGGCCGCCACTGACAGGGGCAGCCAGGTCGACAGGCCAAAGACGATGGTCGCCAGGCCGAACACCGCGACGCCGGCAAACATGAACAGGCCCGCGTGGCGGCGGATCGGATAGCCGGCCAGGATGGTCGCCACGATGGTCGCGCCGATGGCCGGCCCGGCCCTCAAGATGCCGAAGCCTTCGGGGCCTACGTGCAGGACGTCGCGGGCGAAGACCGGCAGCAGGGCGGTGGCTCCGCCCAGCAGGACCGCGAACAGGTCCAGCGAGATGGCGCCGAACACGATCTTGTTGGTCCAGACATAGCTCAGCCCCTCCTTCATGAGGGCCCAGCGGGAACCCGGCTGGACCTGGGGCCGGACATTGGTGCGGATGCTCAGGATGCAGAGCGCGGCGACCACATAGAGGACCACGGTCACGCAGTAGGACAGGCCCACCGAGTGCGAGACCAGGATCCCGCCCATAGCTGGCCCGATGATCGAGGCGCCCTGCCAGGCCAGCGAGTTCCAGGCGATGGCGCGCGGCAGCAGGGACTTTGGCACCAACATCGGACCCATGGCGGTCGAGGCCGGCCCCATGAAGGCGCGGCTGGTTCCGAAGGCGGCCGACAGCACCAGGAGCAGCGGGATCGAGGCGAAATCGAAGATGGCCGCGCAGGCCAGGATCACCGCCGTGGTGATTTCGCCCAGGTAGCAGAGAACGAGGACGATCTTGCGATTGTGCCGGTCAGCGGTCTCTCCCGCCGGCAGGGCCAGGAGGAAGACCGGGATGAAGGCGGCCAGCCCGATCATGCCCACATAGAAGGCCGATTGGGCGACGCTCATGGTCTCGCGAGCCACGGCGTACATCTGCCAGCCCAGGGCCACGCTCTGGATCTGGACGCCAAGGGTCGAGGAGACCCGCGAAGTCCAGAAGGTCATGAAGTCCCGCCGCTTCAGAAGCGCGGAAACTGTGGAGGGCGGATCGGGCTCGGGCACGGCGTCGGTCATGGGGCGCGCAACTTGGCCCGCGCCTGTCGTCGGGGCAATGGCGTCGGGGCGTTTTCAGATGACGCGCCGTCCGACCCCACCTATGCGGGACAGGGCAGGGAGACGCGCGTGGCCGGGTTTGTGATCGGGGTTCTGGTGGAGCTGTCAGGGGAGCCGGCGCCCGTGCGGTATTATTTCGCACTGGGGATCGAGGACCGGGCCAAGGCCGAGTGGACGGCGGTGGACGCGGCCCAGGACGTCGGCCGCATCGCGTCCAGTCCCTATAAGGGCCAGGAGCCGGTGGAGACCCTGGCCGAGCTGACTGCGGCGCGAATGAAGACCCTGGGCCTGAAGGCCGGCGAGGTGCGGGCGCTGGGGGTGAACTGGCCCCGGCGCTGGATGACCGGCTGACGCCGTGATTGACGCCACGGCCCCCCGGCCCTATGGCGAAACCGGTCTTTCTCTGCCGGGGCTAACGTCCATGCGACGACTGCGACGAACCGGGCGCGCCTGCCGCGCCGCCTGATCCTCCGCCCCGCCACCGCCTCGTGGTGACGGGATCGTCGCACTTTCCCGCCAGAGTATCCCCCGCATGATCGCTTCCCAGACCGCCGCCCAGGCGCCGAAGATCGTTCCCGAACAGCCCGGTGACGACGCCGCCATTGAGGCGTTGCTGGACCACGCCTTTGGTCCCGGCCGTTTCGCCAAGTCGTCGGAGCGGGTGCGTGAGGTCGCTGAGTTCCGGCCCGACCTGTCCTTCTGCGCCTGGGACGGCGAGCGGCTGGTGGGCTCGGTGCGGATGTGGAAGGCGCATGTGGGCGGCGTCACCCTGATCTTCCTCGGCCCCCTGGCGGTCGAGGCCGACCAGCGCAAGCACGGGACCGGCGGGATGCTGGTCGAGCGCGCCTGCCAGGCCTGCGAGGCGGCGGGCTTTCCCATCGTCCTGCTGGTGGGCGACCCGCCCTATTTCCAGCGTTTCGGCTTTTCCGCCGACATGACCGCCGCTGTACGGATGCCGGGCCCCGTGGACCAGCGCCGGGTCCTGGCGCGCGGCGCTGCGGCGCCGTTGGTGGGGCTGGTCGAGGCCTAGTCCCTTAGGACAGGTTGAGGTCGGGGCGGGCGCGCCCTAACTTGGGCCCATGGCGGACACCGACACCAAGACCGGCCTCGATGGCGTGATCGCCGCGGCCAAGACGCAGGCTCCCGGGCGGGGCCTGCCGCCTGTGCACCTGTGGAATCCCGCTCACTGCGGCGACATCGACATCTTCATCCGCAAGGATGGGGTCTGGTTCCACGAGGGGACGCCGATTGGCCGCGAGGCCCTGGTGCGGCTGTTTTCCACCGTGCTGCGCAAGGATCCGGACGGCTTCCACCTGGTCACCCCGGTGGAGAAGATGAAAATCCGGGTCGAGGACGCCCCCTTTGTCGCCACCCGCGTTGACCGCGAGGGCGCGGCGCTGAAGTTCCTGACCAATGTCGGCGACGAGGTCGAAGCCGGGCCCGAGACCGGCATCCGGGTCGAGATGGACGCCGACAGCGGCGAGCCGCGGCCCTATCTGCATGTTCGCCGAGGTCTTGAGGCCCTGATCACCCGGCCGGTCTTCTATGAGCTTGTGGAGATGGCCGAAGAGCGCGAGGGCGCGCAGGGGCCGGAGCTGGGCGTCGAGTCCAACGGCGCCTGGTTCCCGCTGGGGCCGCCTGGCCTGCACGTCCTGTGAGCCCGGCGCGGAGCGCGCCGTCCGCCGACCTGCGCGACTGGATCATTGGCCATCTCGACCCGTTGGAAGACCGCGAGGCCGTGGTGGGCGCCTCGGACTTCGACCTTTCCCCCGCCTGGCCGCCGCCAGCGCCCCAGGCGCTGACGCCGGCCGCGGTGCTGGTCGGGCTGATCGAGCGCGAGCACGGCTATTCGGTGCTGCTCACCAAGCGGGTGGACACCCTGCGCAAGCACGCCGGCCAGGTCGCCTTTCCGGGCGGCAGGCTTGATCCGGGCGAGACGCCCTGGGTCGCCGCCTTGCGCGAGGCCCAGGAAGAGGTCGGGCTGGAGCCGGACTATGTGACCCTGGGTGGCCTGTCCTCGCCCTACCAGACCGGCACCGGCTACCTGATCACCCCGGTGGTGGGCTTCATCCGCGAGGGCTTCGACCTGAGGCCCAATCCGGACGAGGTGGCGGACATCTTTGAGACACCGTTCGGCTTCCTGATGGACCCGTCCAATCACGAGGAGCACGAGCGCCAGGGCCCTGACGGCGAGACCCGCCGCTTCTATGCGATGACCCACGAGAACCGCTTCATCTGGGGCGCGACCGCGGGCATGCTCAGGGCCCTCTACGGCCGACTGTACGGCGCAGCGGTGGCTTGATCGCCGCGCGCAAGAAAGAGCAGGACCCTTTGACTTCGAGTATCGGCCAGCGTCCCTGGATGAGCACGCCGCAGGCGATTGCGGTGTTGAACGCCCTTGAGGCCAGGGGCGGGGCGGGCTGCGCCCGCTTCGTCGGCGGCTGCGTGCGCAACGCCCTGTTGAACCGCAAGATCGACGACATCGACATCGCCACCCAGTTGACACCCGACGAGGTGACGGAGGCCTTGCAGGCGGCGGGCGTCAAGGCCGTGCCCACCGGGGTCGAGCACGGCACCATCACCGCGGTGGCCGACGGCATGCCCTTCGAGGTGACCACCCTGCGCCGGGACGTCTCCACCGATGGGCGCCGGGCCGTGGTCGCCTTCACCACCGACTGGGCCGAGGACGCCCAGCGCCGGGATTTCACCCTGAACGCCGTCTATGCCGACCGGGAAGGCACCCTGTTCGACCCCACCGGCCGCGGCGTGGCCGACGGCCAGGCCGGCCGGATCGTGTTCGTGGGCGATCCCATGACCCGGATCCGCGAGGACTATCTGCGCATCCTGCGCTTCTTCCGGTTCCAGGCCTGGTACGGCAAGGGCGAGGCTGACGCCAAGGCGCTGGACGCCTGCAAGGCCTTGCGAGACACCCTGTCCGGCCGCCCGGCCGAGCGCACCGCCAAGGAGCTCTTGAAGTTGCTGGCCGCCGACGAGCCGCGTCCCGCGATGGCCCTGATGAGCGCTACCGGGGTCCTGTCCAAGGTCGTGCCCTTCTGCCCCGGCATCGAGGCGCTCAACGGCTTGGTGGAGATTGAGACCTCCCAGCTGTTCGAGAACGATCCGGTGCTGCGCCTGGCGGCCCTGATCCCCGATGATCAGATCAGCGCCGCCCAGGCGGCCGAGCGCCTGCGCCTGTCCAACGAGGTGCGCGACCGGCTGGTCGCCGCCATGGGCAAGACGCCGCGCATCACCAGCTGGATGAGCCCGCGCGAAAGCCGCCGGGCCGTCTACCAGATCGGCGCACGGGCCTTCACTGACCGGGTGAAGCTGGCCTGGGCCCGGTCCCAGCGCACGGCGGCCACCCACCAGTGGCGCGGCCTCCTGGCCCTGGGCGAAAGCTGGACGCCGCCGGCCCTGCCACTGAGCGGCGAGGACGTGATCAACGCCGGCGTCCCCCGGGGGCCGATGGTCGGCGAGGTGATGCGCGAGGTCGAGGCCTGGTGGATCGACCACGACTTCATCGACGACAGGCTATCGGTGATCGAGAAGCTGAAGGCTGTGGCCCAGGGGATGGTCTATTGAGGCTCGCCATCCTGGAGACCGGCCAGCCGCCGGCCGAGGTGATTGAACGGTTTGGCGATTACCCGTCCATGTTCCGGACCCTGTTCGGCCGCGACGCCTATAACTACCAGACCTTCGACGTGGCCGCCGGCCGGTATCCGGAGCAGATCGCCGACTTCCCGGCCTATGTGATCACCGGCTCCTCCGCCGGGGTCTATGACCCGCTGCCCTGGATCGCGCCGCTGATGGACTTCCTGCGCCAGGCCAAGGGCCAGGCGGCGATGGTCGGGGTCTGTTTCGGCCACCAGGTGATGGCGGAGGCCTTTGGCGGCAAGGTGATCAAGTCGCCCAAGGGCTGGGGCGTCGGCCTGCACGGCTACGAGGTCCGCGAGAGCCGGCCCTGGATGGATGCCGCGCCCCGCATCGCTGTGCCCGCCTCGCACCAGGACCAGGTGGTGGAGCTGCCGCCCGGCGCGCGCGTGGTGGCGGCCAGCGCCTTCACCCCCTTCGGCATGCTGGCCTATGACGAGGCCAAGGCCGTCTCGATCCAGCTGCACCCGGAGTTCCAGCCGGACTACGCCAAAGCCCTGATCGAAACCCGGCGCGGGACCCGGTACACCGACGAACAGGCCGATGCGGCCATCGCCAGCTACGACGCCCCGGACGACCGGGCCCGGCTGGGCGCATGGATCCAGGATTTCTTGGCGCGGACCGCAGGCTAGACGAAGGGGTTGGCCAGGGTCAGGCGTCCGCCGATCGTGAGGCCCGCATGCATGTCCTCGGTATAGACCACATCGCAGTCGGCGAGTGCAGCGGCGGCCAGGATCGCGGCGTCATAGAGGTTCAGGCGATGCGCCTCAGCCAGGTCCAGGGCTCTGGCGTGAACCTCCAGGTCGACGGGACGAACCTCCAGGGTCGCGGAAAAGATCTCGGTGGCTTCCCGGATTTCAGACCAGGCCAGGCCTAGCTTGCGTGAGGCGACCGAGGCGAACTCATTCAGGACCTGGACGCTGATCACCCCGCCCTGCGCCACCAGAGCCTCGCAGGCGTTGGCCTTCGCGGGGTCCTCCGAGAACAGGTAGATCAGCACATTGGTGTCGAAGAACGCCCTAGCCGCGCTCATGGGCTTCCAGCCGGTCGAACCGGAAGTCGGCGGGCAGGCGGCCCCGGTGCTTGCGTAGCCGCGCCAGAAGCTCGGCCCGCGAGGGTGTCCGGCTCAGCTCGAAGGCGCGGTCCCCCGCCACCTCGATCTGGATATCGTCGCCTTCCTGCAGGCCCAGGGCCTCGACCACAGCCGCGGGCAGACGCACGGCGAGACTGTTGCCCCATTTGGAGACGAGCATCGGGAGACTCCGAAGATATACAATTGCTCAGCGTATATCCGGACCGGTCCCGACGCAAATCCGGCTAGAGGTCGATGACCATCCAGACCGTTCCTGGCCAGGGCGGATCGACGGGGAAGCGGCGGAAGCCGAAGCGGTCATAGAAGCGCAAGGCGCGGTGGTTGCCGGCGTTGCAGCCCAGGTGGACACCTGTCGCCCCGCGCTCACGGATCAGCTCCAGCCAGGTGGTCACCAGACGCTCGCCCAGGCCCTGGCCCTGCAGCCTGGGCAGCAGGTTGATGTGCAGGTGCGCGGGGTAGGCGGCGACCAGGGGCGCGGGCGTAGCGACCGGGCGATGGATGCGGGCGGCCCGGCCCTGGTCAGCGGTGCGCTCAGCGCCCGGCACGCCCTTGGGGTCGGGATAGACCTCGCGCAGGGCCGGCCACCATTCCCGCTCCTGGCGGGCTTCGAAGGCGGCGGTGTCCAGGGTCCCGATCATGTAGCCGGCGACGCCCTTTCCATCCTCGACCACCAGGGCGAGGTCCGGCTGCAGGGCGGCGTAGGGCGCGGCGTAGATGTCGCCGATAATCCTGGGGTCGGCGTAGAGGTGCGTGGCGTCGCCGCCGCTAGCGCCGGTCTTCAGGCAGATCTCGTAGAGGGCGGGAAGATCGCCGGGCGCGTAAGCGCGGATCTGAGCCATCACGCCGCCCGCTGCAGGTCGCGCAAGGGGGCGTAGCTGATCAGGACGACGCCCAGCGCGTCGGCCAGAGCCTTCAGGCCGGGGTCGAGGGCGCAGGCCAGGTCGTCGACCCGGATGTCGGCGTGTCTGGGGTCGCAATCGCGCAGTTCAGGTCCGTCCTCGCTCGGGTGGATATAGACCTCGGTGACGCCCGGCCGCAGGTTTCGCAGGATCTTCTCCAGGGCCGGGATGGCCGGCCGGCCCCAGGTGGTGGTCATGTGGTCGGGAAAGACGCGTCCGGCGTCGGCGGCGCGGGCGCGGCCGGGAAAGCCGATCTGGGCCTCTGCGGGTTCGCCCCAGACCCGAAGCGGCAGGTCGTAGTCCCGGGCCAGCCGCAGGTAGAGGTCGAAATAGCGCGGCTCGACCTGCATGGTCCCCATGTGGGCGTCCAGGTGGGTGACGTCGACGCCCCAGGCGAGGGCCTGGTCGACCTGGGCCCGGCATTCGGCTTCGACCTCTGCCAGATCGGCCTGGGCCCACACCGCCTCGGCGGTCAGCGGCATGAAGCCTTCGTCGTCATGCAGGCTGGAGCCGCCGGTCAGGGCGCGCCAGCGCAGGCCTGGGTATTCGCAGGTCAGGGTCAGGTGGACGCCAATCCCGCCCTCAGGTGCGTGGCGCACGCCGTCCAGGGCCCAGGGGCAGGGGACCATGAGGGTGGTGCTGGTGGCGATCCCGTCGGCCATGGCCGCGCGGATCGCCCGGTTGGCGGCGCTGGTGGCCCCGAGGTCGTCGCAGTTGACGATCAGCAGCCGGGCGTCGGCCGCATGGCCCAGGCGTTCGGCGAGCGTTACGGCCATGGCGCATCCTCCCTTTTGACCGAGGGAAGCACGCCGCGGCGGCTCAGGTCCAGGCGACCATCGGCGGCATGGAGGACAGGATGGTCTCGATATTGCCGCCGGCCTTCAGCCCGAACATGGTCCCGCGGTCGTAGAGCAGGTTAAACTCCACATAGCGGCCGCGGCGGACCAGTTGCTCCTGGCGGTCAGCCTCGGTCCAGTGCTCGTTCATGCGGTGGCGGACGATCTTCGGATAGACGTCCAGGAAGGCCTCGCCCACGGCGCGGGTGAAGGCGAAGTCCTTCTCGAAGTCGCCGGTGTTGTGCCGGTCGTAGAAGATGCCGCCGATGCCGCGCGGCTCCTTGCGGTGGGGCAGGTAGAAGTACTCGTCGCACCAGGCCTTGTACTTGCCGTACCACTCCGGATCGAAGGGATCGCAGGCGGCCTTCATCGCCGCATGGAACAGCACCGCGTCCTCGGCCTCCTGGCTGCGCTGGCGGTCCAGCATCGGCGTCAGGTCGGCGCCGCCGCCGAACCAGCTGACCGCTGTCGACAGGAACCGGGTGTTCATGTGCACGGTCGGCACCCGCGGCGAGACCGGGTGGATGATCAGGCTGATGCTGGCCGAGACGTAGGACGGATCGACATCCGCGCCTGGCATCTGGGCCGCCATCTCAGGCGAGAACCGCGCTGTGGCCGCCGAGGTATGCACGCCGGCCTTCTCGAACAGCCGGCCCTTGAAGTGGCCGCCGATCCCGCCGCCGGTCCCGGTCTCGCGGGTCCAGGGGCGCAGGTCGAACTTGCCGGCCTCGCCGATATAGAGTTCCGGCGGCGCCTCGTCCTCCAGCCGCTCCAGCTCGGCGACGATGCGGGTCTGCAAGTCCTCGAACCAGGCCTTGGCCCGGACACGGCGCTCTTCGATCTCAGGCGTGATGTTGCTCATGGGACCAGCGGCTTAGGCATTTGGCCCGTTTGGCGCAACGCCTCGGAGACCGCGATGGCGGCCGAGACCGTCACATTCAGCGAGCGGCGGCCGGGCATAAGGGGAATGAACACCCGCTCATCGCAGGCGTCATGCACATCGTCGGGCACGCCGGCGCTCTCGCGGCCAAACAACAGGGCGTCATCGGGCCGGAAGACGAAGTCGCCGAAGGGCTGGGCGCCCTTGGTGGTGAAAAGCACGATCCGTCCGGGGGCTTCGCGGCGAAAATCTGCCCATCCAGGGTGGCGTTTCACCTCCGCAGGTTCCCCATAATCCATGGCCGCGCGGCGGATTCCCTTGTCCGACAGGGGGAAGCCGCAGGGCTCGATCACATGCACCGGGACCCCCAGGCACGCCCCGAGACGAAGGGCCGCGCCAAGGTTTTGCGGAATGTCCGGTTGAAAAAGCGCCATGAGCATTCTAAGCGATCCAGCCACGGGATTTGACGGGGCAAGGGTCGAATCACGGGGGGCCTGAGACGCGTGTGTCTCCAAGCCCCTTTCCGGAATTCGATCCCGCCCCGGTATCGAATTCCGTCAGGGCCTTTACCAGAGCTTCTGGGCGGGTCGAAGACGGGCGTAGGGTCACATTCATGGCCCCGCCCCAACCGAAGGGTAGCTTTAAGGTGGCCGACACCGTCGTGGGCGCAAATCCCGATCCTCATGCCGCGGGCGAAGACCCGAACCGGCGCGACTTCATTCACATCGCAGCCGCGGTCGCCGCGGTGGGCGCGGTTGGCGGGCTCGCCTGGCCGTTCATCGACCAGATGAACCCGGCCGGCGACACCCTGGCCCTGGCCTCGGTGGAATTCGACCTGACCAAGGTCGAGCTCGGCCAGCAGGTGACCATCAAATGGCGGGGCAAGCCGCTGTTCATCCGGCGCCGGACCGGCAAGGAGATCGCCGCGGCGATCGCCGACGACAAGGCCGCTCTGCGTGACCCGCAGACCGATGAAGAGCGTCACAAGCCCGGCAAGGCCGAGTGGCTGATCCTGGTGGGCACCTGCACCCACCTGGGCTGCGTGCCGACCTTCGGCGGCGGCGACTTTGGCGGCTGGTTCTGCCCCTGCCACGGCTCGCACTACGACACCTCCGGCCGGATCCGGAAGGGTCCCGCGCCGAAGAACCTGGCCGTGCCGGAATACACCTTCCTGTCTGACACCAAGGTCAAGGTGGGCTGAGGATCATGAGCGGACATTCGAATTACGAGCCGAAGACCGGCTTCGAGCGCTGGCTCGACGTGCGCCTTCCCGTCGTGCGCCTGGCGTACGACAGCATGGTGGACTTCCCCACCCCGAAGAACCTGAACTACTGGTGGACCTTCGGCGGCATCCTGGCCGTCTGCCTGGTGATCCAGATCGTCACCGGCATCGTGCTGGCCATGCACTACGTGCCGCACGTCGACTACGCCTTCAATTCCGTCGAGCGCATCATGCGTGACGTGAACTACGGCTGGCTGGTGCGCTACATGCACGCCAACGGCGCCTCGATGTTCTTCATCGCCGTCTACGCCCACATCTTCCGCGGCCTCTACTACGGCTCCTACAAGGCGCCGCGCGAGATCCTGTGGATCCTGGGCTGCGTGATCTACCTCCTGATGATGGCCACCGCCTTCATGGGCTACGTCCTGCCCTGGGGTCAGATGTCCTTCCACGGCGCGGTCGTGATCACCAACCTGTTCGGCGCCATTCCGGTGGTTGGCCCGTCCATCACCACCTGGCTGTGGGGCGGCTTCGCGGTCGATAACCCGACGCTGAACCGCTTCTTCTCGCTGCACTACCTGCTGCCGTTCATGATCGCCGGCGTGGTGGTCCTGCACATCTGGGCGCTGCACGTCCCGGGCAACAACAACCCGACCGGCGTGGAAGTGAAGTCCAAGGCCGACACGGTGCCCTTCCACCCGTACTACACGGTGAAGGATGGCTTCGCGATCGCCCTGTTCATGGTGATGTTCGCCTGCTTCGTGTTCTTCAACCCGAACGCCCTGGGCGATGCGGTGAACTACGTGAAGGGCAACCCGCTGGTGACCCCGGCCCACATCGTTCCCGAATGGTACTTCCTGCCGTTCTACGCGATCCTGCGGGCCATTCCGGACAAGCTCGGCGGCGTGATCGCCATGTTCGGCGCCATCGCCATGCTGTTCGCCCTGCCGTGGCTCGACACCTCCAAGGTGAAGTCCATGCGCTACCGCCCGGCGGCCAAGCTGTACTTCCTGATCTTCGTGGTCGCCTGCTTCGTGCTCGGCGTCTGCGGCGGCCAGCTGCCCGACAACCAAGTCATCCCGGGCCTGTCCACCTTCACGCTGATCGACGCCGACCTGAACTCCATGGTCTGGCTGAGCCGCGTGGCCACCCTGTACTACTTCGCCTACTTCCTGATCGTCATGCCGGTCCTGGGCCTCACCGAGACCCCGCTGCCGCAGCCTGAATCGATCTCGGAGCCGGTGCTGTCCCATCCTGCCAACGCGCCGGCCGGCGCTGCGGCGTCGCCTGAAAAGAGGGGTTGAGCTCACATGCTGCGCAAAGGTATCGCGCTCGCGGCGCTGGGGCTCGCTGTCTTCGCCACCCCGGCGCTGGCGGCCAGCACCCACCCCCTCGAGCCCAAGGAAATGACCTGGGGCTTTGAAGGCCCGTTCGGCAAGTTCGATCAGGGCCAGCTGCAACGGGGCTACAAGATCTATCGGGAGGTCTGCTCGGCCTGCCACTCGATGGAGCTGATGAGCTTCCGCAACCTGGGTCAGAAGGGCGGGCCGTTCTACGACCCGAAGTATCCGAACCCGAACGATAATCCCTACGTGAAGGCCATCGCGAAGGATTATCAGATCAACGACATCGACTCCGAGACGGGTGACGTGATCCAGCGTCCCGGCACCTCGGCGGACCGGTTCCCGAACCCGTTCCCGAACGAGCCGGCCGCCCGCGCCTCGAACGGCGGCGCCCTGCCGCCGGACCTGTCGAACATGGCGAAGGCCCGCGATGGCGGTCCGCGCTACATCTACTCGCTGCTGACGGGTTTTGTTGAGCCGCCGGAAGGCCTGACCGTTCCGAATGGCCAGCACTACAACCCGTACATGGCCGGTGACGTGAGCGCCTACTACAAGGGCAAGCATCACGTGCCGCCGGGCGGCTTCCTGGCCATGGCCCCGCCGCTGGCCCCGGACAAGGTCTCCTTCGACGACGGCAAGAAGTCGACCGTCGAACAGCAGGCCAAGGACGTCACCGCGTTCTTGACCTGGGCTTCCGAGCCCAAGATGGAAGAGCGCAAGGCCTTCGGGATCGCGGCGATCATCTACCTGCTGATCCTGTCGGGCATCCTGTACGTCAGCTACAAGCGCATCTGGCGGAACGTCTCCCACTAGGGGGCGGTCCATCCGGACGGAACCAGGGCCTCGGCGAAAGCCGGGGCCCTTTTTCGTAGCTGCAGCTTGGGGTCAGCCGCGCGGCCGAAGGGTGATGCGCCGTCGTGGATAGTCGATCCGCAGATCCCAGCCCGCGAGCAGGGGCGGCCCAACCGTCCCAAGCGCGCCGTCAGGCAATTCAGCGAGGCCGACCGGCAGGTGCTCCCACAGCCGCCCCGAGAGGGAGAAGCCCCGCAGCCAGGCGCGCCAGATCCCGTAGGGCAGGAGTTCCGTAGGCTTCGCAGCCCCCGGCGCCTGGGCCAGGGTCGATGACAGCCGCAAGCCCGTGTCGGCGCCCGTCGAGACCAGGACGGCCCCGCCCGTCGCCCGCGGTCCATCCGCCGCGGCGCCCGGCAGGCTGGGCAGAACTCCGGACAGGCTGAAGCGATAGACCGCGCCGCCCCTCAAGGCCGGCGCATGGCCCGGCCGCGACAGCCGAACCCGGCAGGGGGCGAAGCGGACATCGACCACAAAGTCGCCGAGCACATCGGCCCCGATGACCCCCGCCACCGGGGTAGGAAAGCTCCAGGCTCGGGCGTCGAGGTCGGCCACCGTCAGGTTCACGCCGCTGCGGCTCATGCCCGCGATCCGGACCTCGCCCTGCAAGGCGTCCGTCGAGATGCCGTCGGTCTGGGCGCGGGTCTCGTGCACCAGGGTTCGGGGTGCGGCCGTGTCGAGGATGTAGTCCCCGGCGGCTCCGGCCACGACGGCGGGTACAACCACCACCCCCTGGTCGAGCACACAGGTGATCTCCCCGGCATGCGCGTGGGGCGCGACGGCGAGAGCCAGGAGTGGGAGGAGGCGCTTCACGACGGTGAGCGTAGCGGGCGCGGGAGGGGGTGAGAAGCACAAGGCCTTGCCCCCGCCCAAAACCCCCTCTCCCCGCATGCGGGGAGAGGGGGAGCTTCAGCTAGACTTCGCTGCGGCCGCCGCCGTTGCGGGCGAAAACCTGCAGGGTGCGCAGGCGCGCGAGGCGGGCGCTGTCGGGGTGGTAGTCGGCGCGACGGTCCGAGGCGAAGCCATGGCCGGCCTCGTAGAGGTGGACGGGGACGTCCGGATGGCCCTCGCGGATCTCCTCGACTCGCTCGAGCGGGATGGAGGCGTCGGTCTTGCCGAAGTGCAGGATGATCGGGACCTTGGGCGTCTCGTCCCTCAGTTCGGTGATCCGGCGGCCGTAATAGGCGCTGGCGGCCGAGAGGCCCTGGCAGCGGCAGGCCGCCAGCCAGGTCGCCGCTCCGCCCCAGCAATAGCCCACAGCGAAGACCGGGGGGCTGAGGGCGTCGATGGCCGTCTGGAGGTCGCCGGCCACCTGGTCCCAGGGCGTTCCTTGCGAGAACTGCACCCCGCGGGCCACCGCCTCTTGCGTATAGCCCTCGGCGGCGAAGCCCTTCTCCAGCCGGTCGTAGAAGCTGGGGGCGATGACCTCGTAGCCGTCCTCCGCGAACCCGTCGCAGAGCTCACGGATATGCTCGGTCACCCCGAAGATCTCCTGGATCAGCACCAGGCCGCCCCGGCGGGCGTCGTCGGGCTTCACATGCCAGGCCGACAGCTCAAAGCCGTCGAAGGCGCTCCTCAGGGTGATGAGCTCGCCCATGGGTCAGGCGCCCGCGAACAGCTCGAGGGTCCGCTGGCGGGCCAGTTCGGCGCTGACCTGGTTCAGGCGCTGAGGGTCCTCGTTGTTGAAGCCATGGCCGGCGTCTTCGTAGATGTAGACCGGCACGTTCGGGTTTTTCGCCTGGACAGCGGCCTTGACCTCGTCGGCGGGGATCATGGCGTCCTGCCGGCCCAGGTGGATAATCACCGGGCACTTGGGCGTCTTGTCCGCATTGGCCTGGACCAGGCTGCCGTAATAGCTGGAGCCGGCGGCGAAGCCCGGAACCTCGCAGGCGGCCAGCCAGGTCAGGGACCCGCCATAGCAGTAGCCCACCACGAAGACCTTGCCGGCGGCGGCCATGGCCGCGCGGCAGGCGTCGATGTCGGAGAGCGCCTGTTCCAGCGGGGTGGAGCGGGCGTGGGTGACCCCGGCGGTCATGCCGTCGGCGTCATGGCCGGCGGTGAAGCCAGGCTCGCGGCGGTCGTAGAGGGAAGGCGCGATGGCCTCGTAGCCCAGGCTCGCCCAACGGTCGACGTCGCGGCGGATGTGCTCGTCGATCCCGAAGATCTCCTGGATCACCACAACGCCGCCCTTGCGCTCGCCAGCCGGCGCCGCGCGGTAGACGTCGAACTCAAAGCCGTCGGCGCCCTTAAGCTTGGAATACTCACCCATCTCGTCCCTCCCGGATCTTGCCGTCTGACATAGGCCGGCGGGCGGGGAAGTCCAGCGGGGAGGGGGCCTAGACGTTGAAGCGGAAGTTCATCACGTCGCCGTCCTGGACGACGTACTCCTTGCCTTCCTGGCGGAACTTGCCGGCCTCGCGCGCGCCGGCTTCGCCCTTGAACTTGATATAGTCCTCGTAGGCGATGGTTTCGGCGCGGATGAAGCCCTTCTCGAAGTCGGTGTGGATCACGCCGGCGGCCTGGGGGGCGGTGTCGCCCTTGTGGATCTGCCAGGCGCGGGCTTCCTTGGGGCCGACCGTGAAATAGGTTTGCAGGCCCAGCAGGTGATAGGCCTCGCGGATCAGCTTGTTCAGGCCGGGTTCGGCCAGGCCCAGGGTCTCCAGGAACTCGGTGCGTTCGGCCGGCTCCAGGAGGGCGATCTCGCTCTCGATCTGGGCGGAAATCACCACGTGGTCGGCGCCGTCGCGCTTGGCGCGCTCAGCGACCCGGGCCGACAGCTCATTGCCGGTGGCGGCGGAGGCCTCGTCGACGTTGGAGACATAGAGGGCCGGCTTGGAGGTGAGCAGCTGGAGCATGCGCCAGGCCTTCTCGTCCTCGGCCGAGACCTCGGCCTTGCGGGCCGGGCGACCGTCATTGAGCAGCTTCAGGGCGACCTGCACCAGGCGCAGGGTCTGGGCGCTGTCCTTGTCGCCGGTCTTGGCGCGCTTCTCGAGGTTGACGACCCGCTTTTCCAGGCTCTCGAGGTCGGCCAGCATCAGCTCGGTCTCGATGGTCTCCAGGTCGGCGATCGGGTCGACCTTGCCCTCGACGTGGGTGATGTCGTCGTCGATGAAGCAGCGGGCGACAAAGGCCACGGCGTCGCAGTCGCGGATATTGGCCAGGAACTGGTTGCCCAGGCCCTCGCCCTTGGAGGCGCCGCGCACCAGGCCGGCGATGTCCACGAAGTTGATGCGGGCCGGGATGATCTCCTTCGACGGGATCACCGCAGCCAGGGCCTCCAGGCGGGGTTCCGGCACGGCCACGTCCCCGGTGTTCGGCTCGATGGTGCAGAACGGGTAGTTGGCGGCCTGGGCCGCCGCCGTCTGGGTCAGGGCGTTGAACAGGGTCGACTTGCCCACGTTGGGCAGACCGACGATGGCGACCTTGAGAGCCATGGGGAACCTCGGAAACGGAAGGGCCGTCTTATGGCCAATGGGGGCGGCTTAGGCCAGCGCTTAGAGCGCCAGGCCTTACAGGGATTGGGCGGCGAGGTCGCGCCAGGCGCGGCCTTCCTTCTGGAACTGGCGGTGGGTCTTGGCGATGCGCCGGTCCATGTCCTCGATGATCGCCTTGGCCTCGGCCTTGCGGCCGTTGCGGGCGAGGAAGGCGGCGTAGCGGCCCCAGGCCTCCAGGCCCGGCAGGCGCTCGGCGGCGTCCTTGTAGGCGGCCTCAGCCTCGGCGGCCTGGCCCAGGCTGTCTAGGACGCGGGCGCGGGTCAGGGTGGCGCTGGGGGTGCGGCCGGCGCGCTCATCGGCCTCCAGGCGGGTGAGCAGGGGCTGCGCCTCAGCGGCGCGACCCAGCTCGACCAGGGCGTTGGCCCAGCCCTGCAGCAGCGTCGGGTCCTCGGCGTGGATGCCTTGCGCAGCCTGGGCATAGAGGTCTGCGGCCTCCTGGTGCTTACCCAGGCTGACCGCGGCGGCGGCCAGGCGGCTCTGGTTGCGGACGGTGGGCGCGTCGTCACAGGCCTGTCTGGCTTCGCGGTACTCGCGGGTGGGGTCCAGGGCCTCGCGGGCCTGGGCCTGGAGCTTGCGGGCGGTCGAGCCCCCGAAGATCTCCGGCAGGATGATGGCGGCGATATAGACCATGCCCCCCAGCGGCTGGAACATCAGGATGATCCAGAGCCAGAAGGTGTCGCGGCCTGAGCGGACCACGTGCACGCACAGGCCGATGGAGAACAGCACCGACAGGCCGATCAGCCAGAGGGGAAAGCCCGAGAACATCGTCCTAGTCCTCCTTGCCCTTGCGCGGGTCGGCCTTCTCGGCCGGCGCCAAGCGCATCACCTCGTTCTGATACTTCTCGTCCTCGCCGGCCACCAGCACCGGCAGGGCGTCGGCCACGGCGCGCAACAGGTCGGCGACCCAAGCTTGGTCGACCTTGTGGAAATCGGAGAGCACGTGGCCCTGCACCCGGTCCTTGTGGCCCGGATGGCCCACGCCCAGGCGGGCGCGGCGGAAGTCGGGACCGATATGAGCGGTGACGGAGCGCACCCCGTTATTGCCCGCTGCGCCGCCGCCGGTCTTCATGCGGAAGCGGCCGGGCGCCAGGTCAATCTCGTCATAGAACAGCACGAGGTCGGCGGGCTTGAGTTTGTAGAACTTCAGCGCCTCGCCCACGGCGCGGCCGCTCTCGTTGTAGAAGGTCTGCGGCTTGAGCAGCAGGACCTTTTCCAGACCCTGGGCTGTCTCGATCTCGCCTTCGCGGGCGAGAGACTGGAAGCGCGAACGCTCCGGGCCGAACCGCCAACGGTCGGCTATGGCGTCGATCGCCATGAAGCCGACATTGTGACGGTTGCCGGCATAGCGGGGGCCAGGATTGCCCTGGCCCGCCAAGATGATCATGGGATCCTCCGAGGAGGCGCCGGGTGTTAGCCTTCGGCGCCTTCAGCGGCTTCGGCCGAAGCCGAGGCGGCCGAACCGGCCACGGTGGCGATCACCAGGTCAGCGCCGCCAGCGGCGCTGACGCCGTCAGCCAGCTTCAGGGAACCCGCGCGGATGGTCGCGCCGATGTCCAGGCCGGCCAGGTCGATCACGATCTCTTCCGGGATGTGGTCGGCCGGGCAGTTCAGCTCCAGCTCGTGCAGCACCACGTTCAGCGTGCCGCCCTTCTTCAGGCCCGGCGAGGTTTCGTGGTTCTTGAAGTGAACCGGCACAGCGATCTTGATCTGCTGGTGCTCGTCGACCCGGTACAGGTCGAAGTGCCACGGCTCGTCGGTCACCGGGTGCATGTCCACGGCCTTGGCGATGACCGGTTGGGTCTCTTCGCCGTACTTCAGGGTCACCAGGTGGCCCAGCAGCTTGCCGGTGTAGAGCGCCTTGCGGAACTCATTGACCTTCACGGAGATGGCCACCGGATCCTTGGCGCCGCCATACAGGACGCCCGGGACCTTGCCAGCTGCGCGGGTCGCGCGCGCGCCGCCGGTGCCAGTGCGTTCGCGGACTTCAACGTTCAGAACAATATCGGCCATGGCCTCGCCTCAAAACGAAACCGCCGCGCGATCAGTCCCGCGCGGCGACGGACGACCCCTAGGGGCCGAAAGGTGGGCGTAGATACACAAAACTCCCGCCCGTTGCAACGGGCGGGATTGAGAGACTTAACGCTTCTTTGAAGCGGCCTTCTTGCCGCCCTTGCCGGAGGCCGCCTTTGGGGTGGTTTCAGCGCCTGCAACCCGCACCTGGGGCACGAACCGCGGCTCATAGGGCTCGGGCAGGCCCGAGGCTTTGATCACGCAGCGGCCGGTGTCCATCATTACGTGCTGGCCCAGGCAGAAGACGTCCTCGTAGTGCGGTTTGGACACGGCCAGGCACTGGTAGAGGTTCAGCTTGGACATGTTGATGCACGAGGCGACGTTCGGCTCGGCCATCACCGCCATCACGGTGTCGAGGTTGGCGTCGCCGGCCTCGCCCAGGGCGGCCAGAGCCGCCACGGTCAGGCTGCGGGCCACCACCTGGGTGTAGGGCGGATTGGCGGCCGAGGGTGTCAGGCCCAGCGATTCGGCGCCGAGAGCGGCCTGCTGCAGGCGCGCGGTCTCGGCCACGTCGCCGACCAGGGGCGTCGCTGACAAGGCCTTGGCCTGGGACAGGCGCAGGTCGCGGTTGGCGACGTCGCTCTTGGACCACTTCTGGTGCTGGATGTCGTAGGCCGACTGCTTCACCGCCTTGCCGGCGTCGTACAGCTTCTGGCCCTCGGTTCCGAGCGCGGCGATGGCCAGGGCGGCGGCGTTGGGCGCGCCGGTGATGCCCAGCACATAGTTCGGGTTCTGGATCAGCTGGTTGGTGATCTCGCGACGCTGGGCGGCGTCGACGGCGTACTTGCGCACCCCGGCCACGAACTCGGCGTCCTGCAGGGCGGCCACGGCGCCATAGGCAATGGCCCCGCGCAGCAGCTGGGCCGGCTCGTAGGCGGCCCCGATCTTCAGCGAGCGGGCGATGGAATCGCCGTCGGTGAAGTCCGGCGTGATCGCCGTCGCGTGGTTCATGTAATAGCGGTAGGCGCTCGCCTGCTCGATCAGGCGGGGCGACAGGCTGACCGCGGGCGGCGGCGGCGGCGGCGGCGGGGGCGGCGGGCCCTTCGCGTCACAGGCGGCCAGCAGGGCCAGACACAAGGCCGCAGCCGAGACCGCAGAAATCTTAAGGGCGGAAGTCATCCCGAAGCCTTCCCCAGAAACCAAGACAGATCAAGTTAGCACGCCGGCGCGGGCAGGAATGTGACCGCGAACGTTAACCAGTCGGTTACCAAGCTTGACCGGTGGATGATCTGGCGTGAGGTCGACCGGCCGCCGCCAGAGCTTTCCCCTGGAAGCGGCGCGGTAAGGCTAAAATTCAACTGAACGGGCTGGAGCCCGGCCGATCAGTCGAAGAGCTTGGAGACCGACTCTTCGTTGGCGATCCGGCGGATCGCTTCGCCCAGCAGCTTGTCGCAGCTGACATAGCGCAGCTTGCCAGCGTTGGCGGCGTGTTCAGGCGGCGGGACGGAGTCAGTCATCACCAGCTCCTTCAGGATCGAGGCGTTGACCCGGTCCACGGCGGCGCCGGACAGCACGCCGTGCGAGACATAGGCCGAGACCTCGGTTGCGCCGTTGTCCAGGAGGGCCTGGGCCGCGTTGCACAGAGTGCCGCCGCCGTCGATGATGTCGTCGAACAGGATGCAGCGGCGGCCGGACACGTCACCGATGATGTTGGCGACCTCGGACTTACCGGGGCCGGAGCGACGCTTGTCGACGATGGCCAGGTCGGCGTTCAGGCGGCTGGCCACGGCCAGGGCGCGCACCACGCCGCCCACGTCGGGCGAGACGATCAACAGGTCGCCGGGCTTTTCGTAGTTTTCCTTGATGTCGGCGGCCAGGATCGGCGCGGACACCAGGTTGTCGGTGGGGATGTCGAAGAAGCCCTGGATCTGGCCGGCGTGCAGATCCATCGTCAGCACCCGGTCGGCGCCGGCGCGCTCCAGCAGGTTGGCCACCAGCTTGGCCGAGATCGGCGTGCGGCCGCCGGTCTTCCGGTCCTGCCGGGCGTAGCCGAAATAGGGCATCACCGCCGTGATCCGCTTGGCCGACGCCCGCTTCAGGGCGTCGATGCAGATCAGCAGCTCCATCAGGTTGTCGTTGGCCGGGTAGCTGGTCGACTGCAGGACGAAGACGTCTTCGCCGCGGACGTTCTCGTCGATGGTGACGAAGATCTCGTTGTCCGCGAACCGCTTCACCGTCGCGCGGCACAGCGGCACGTCCAGGTGCGCGGCGACGGACTCCGCCAGGGCTCGGTTGGAGTTGCCAGCCAAGAGCTTCATGACGGTCCCCCGCGGGTCGCTTTGTTTGAATGCGCGCGCTTGTAGCAGCGAAGTCGCGGGCGGCAAGGCGGATTCTGCCGCAGGCGGCGAAGAGTCCCTCAGACCAGGGCGATAGCGGAGAGCAGGCGGCCGAAATCGGGCTCTCCACGCTGGAACGCCCGGCGGTTGGAATAGAACCGGGCCTCGTCGGCGCAGGTGTCGGCCCCGATCCAGGCGCAGGCCTCGACCCCGCTCGATTCGATCCGTGACAGGACAAAGGCGGGCAGGTCGAACTGGCGCTTTTCGGCCGAGACGCCCGGCGCGAAGAACCGCCCATTGGCCGGGTCGACGGCCAGGAAGCGGTCGAGGAACTCCAGGCCCACCTCGTAGGACGTCTGGGCGATGCAGGGACCCACGACGGCGACGATGTTCCGGGGCGTCGCGCCCCTGGCCTGCATGGCCTGGACCGTGGCCTCGGCGATGCCGGTCAGGGCGCCCTTCCAGCCGGCGTGGGCGGCGGCGACGACGCCGGCCTTGGGATCGGCGAACAGGATCGGGGCGCAGTCGGCGGCCAGGGCGCCGCAGAGGAGGCCGGGGGTCGCCGTGACCACCCCGTCCGCTTGGGGCCGGGCGTCGCCCCAGGGCTGGTCGGCGGCCAGGGCCTCAGCGGAATGGATCTGGTAGCAGGTCGACAGGGCCGCCAGCGGCAGGCCGAAATGAGCGGCGGCCCGGCGGCGGTTCTCAACCACGGCCTCTGCTGCGTCAGACGAGCCCTGGCCGACATTCAGCCCAGCATAGATCCCCTCGGACACCCCGCCCTGGCGCGTGAAGAAGGCGTGGCGCACGCCAGGCAGGTCCAGCAGGGGTGAGGTCAGGACGGGCAGGGCGGTCATGGGGCGGTCTCGAAGGCGGGCGGCGTCAGGCCGGACTGGCACAGGCAGGCGACCTTGAACAGTTCGCCCATCTGGTCCGGGGCGATCAGGCGCAGCAGCTGGCGCTCGATCTGGTCGGCCCGCTCAGGCCGGGCGGCGGCCAGGGCCTCGGCCCGGGGCACGACGCCTAAGCGCATCAAGAACTCGCCCTGGGTCAGGATCGGCGCCGTCTCGGCGCCGGCGGCGCGGGCGGCGGCGACCACCGCCGGAAAGTCCGCATGCACGGTCAGGTCCGCCTGGCCGGCGGTCGCCAGTACATCGACCTTCTGGTGTCGCAACAGGGCCTGAAGGGTGTCGCCATAGCCGGGCGCGGCGCGCCCATAGTCGATCAGCAGGGCGGCCCCGCCGTCCGCCGCCAGCCGCGCGCCAAGCTCAGCCCCCAGGGCCTGCTGGCCGGCGCAGAGTTCCAGCACCTGGCCGGGCGCGGGCTCGGGCGCGCCGTTGGGCAAGGGCAGGGCCGCGCCGCCGCCGAGGCCCCAGGCGAGCCGACCCTGGTCATCCACGCTGACCAGCCGCTCGGCCCAGGCCCTGGCCGTGCGTACGAACTGGCGCGGCGCCAGGCAGTCCAACAGTTCATTGGCGACCAGCAGCAGCGGCGCGCCCGCCGGGACGTCAGCCAGGCTTGCGGCCCACTGGATCGGCTGGCCGGCCAGGCGCTCGGCCTGCCGGGCGCGCAGGGGCTCGGACACCTCCACCAGCCAGATGTCGGCGGCGGCCAGGACCTCCGGCGCGACGCGGGCCGCGCGCAGGATGTCGCTCATCAGGGTTCCGTCCCCCGGCCCCATCTCGACCAGTCGGAAGGGCGCCGGCCGGCCCAGGTCGATCCACGTCTGGACCAGCCACAGGCCGATCATCTCCCCGAACATCTGGCTGACCAGGGGCGCGGTGATGAAATCGCCGTCCTCGCCCAGGGCCGGGCGGGTGGCGTAGTAGCCGTCCTGCGGGTCATGCAGGCAGGCGGTCATGAACTGCGCGACGGTGAGCGGGCCGTTCGCCCGGATCTGGGCGATCAGCCGGTCAGCCAGCGCCATCGGACCGGATCTTGAACGGGTCTTCCGCCTCGACCGCCGCCGTCTCGGCCTCGGGTTCCAACTCCGGCAGGGGCTCCTTCAGGCCGCGCCAGATAAGCCAGGCGCCGAAGGCCAGCATGGGCAGGCTCAGGATCATCCCCATGGTCAGGCCGAAGGGGAAGTTGGGCATGCCCACGTCCGGCTCGCGGACGTTCTCCAGGAGGGCGCGGATCAGGCCGTAGCCGGCGAAGTACATCCCCGCCACCACGCCGCGGCGGTTCAGGAGCTTTGCCCCATGGGTCGCCCAGCGCAGGACCAGGAACAGGACGATCCCCTCCAGGGCCGCCTCATAGAGCTGGCTGGGATGGCGCGGCATCACGCCGTCGGCGGCTGGGAAGATGATCCCCCAGGGCAGGGCGGTCGGCCGGCCCCACAGCTCGCCATTGATGAAGTTCGCCACCCGGCCGAAGAACAGGCCGATGGGCACCACGGCGCAGATCAGGTCGCCCAGGCGCAGCAGGTCGATGGGCGCCTTGTTCCTCTGGCTGCGCACGAACAGCGCGGTGGCGATCAGCACGCCCAGGGTGCCGCCGTGATAGCTCATGCCCCCGTTCCAGGTCCGGAAGATCTCCACCGGGTCCGACAGGATCGAGTCCGGATTGGACAGCATCGTATAGAACAGCACATGGCCCAGCCGGCCGCCGACAATGACGCCCAGGGTGATCCACAGGATCAGGTCGTCGATCTGTTCCGAGGTCGCGACCGGGCCCCGCTGCCGCCAGAGATTTTCGTTTCGGGCGAGGCTCTGGACGTAGCGCCAGCCCAGCAGGATGCCGGCGATATAGGCCAGAGCGTACCAGCGGATGGCGAATGGGCCGATCTGAACCAGGATGGGATCGAAGTCCGGAAAGGGCAAAGGGCGTCCTCCTGGGGGAATTTCCGGTGCATATCCATGAGCGGTTTAGACTGGAAGGTCTTCGCATTCATCCCCTGAAGGGCCATATAGGGGGTTATGCAGACCCAGAACCCCTTCCTCGATGAGATGGCCAAGCTCACCAGCGCCGCGATGGGCCTCGCCCAGACGGCCGGCGAGGAGGCCAAGGCCGCCTTCCGCGCCCAGGCTGACCGCCTGGCCGCCGAGATGGACCTGGTCCGACGCGATGAGTTCGAGGCGATGAAGGCCGAGATCGCCGCCCTGCGCGCGGAGATCGCCGAGCTGAAGGGCTCCAAGAAGGCGCCGACCAAGAAGGCGTGACATCGCGCCTCAGGACCAAATTGACGATTTCGGCTCGCGCAGCGGAAGAAGCCTGTGACAGGCCGTCATCGAACCGGACTAACTTAAAGATCGCAGGGCGATTCGCGGGGCCCATGGCTCCGCCGCCGCCGCGAAAGGACCGTAGGTCTCATGGATATGCCCCAGGCTGACGAAGACGCCCTTCTCGCCCACGATCCGCTGGACGTGGTGGAGCACGTGCTTCAGGCCGAGAACCTGCAGTTCGACCGGACCGAGGACGGCGATCTCGCCTTCGCCCTGTCCGGGGACTGGAAGGACTACGAGCTCTGGTTCGCTTGGCGCCCGGAAGCCGACTGCCTGCAGCTGTGCTTGTCCATGGACCTGCACGTGAAGCCGGAGCAGAAGGCCGCCGCCTACGAACTGATCTCGATCATCAATCAGCGCGTCTGGCTGGGCCACTATGAGGTCTGGGAAGACGGCGAGGTCATCTTCCGCCACGCCATGGCCCTGATGGCGGGCGAGCGTCCCAGCCTGGCCCAGGCTGCGGCGATGATCGACGTGGCGATGGAGTCCGCTGACCGCTTCTATCCGGCCTTCGACTTCATGGCCCGCGGCGGCAAGACCCCGCACGAAGCCATCGCCGCCTGCATGTTCGACACGGTCGGCGAGGCCTGATCCTCCGCTCATCCCGACGAAAGCCGGGATCCAGGTCGTTGGGCGTGGACCTGACCGAACTCGCGCCTATTGCGGCGGAGCCTGTGCTTCGGCATCTGGGTCCCGGCATTCGCCGGGATGAGCGGGTAGTTCGAGGAAATCATACATGACGCCGATCCTGATGCTGGGCGCGGGACGCATGGGCGGCGCGCTGGTCGAAGGCTGGCGCCGCGTTGGCGCCTTCGCCGCCGCAGACCTGATCCTGCGCGATCCCTATCCCACCGACACCGCCCGCGCTGTGGAAGCTGACGGCGCGCGACTGAACCCGCCCGACGCGGCGCTGGCTGAAGCCAAGACCGTGATCCTGGCGGTGAAGCCTCAGATCTGGCGCGAGACGGCGGCCGAGGTCGCGCACCTGCTGGCGGCGGACGCCCTGATCGTCTCGGTCTGCGCCGGCGTGCGGGCCGATGACATCGGCCAGGCCTTCGGTGGCCGGCGCGTGGCGCGGGTGATGCCGACGACGGCGGTGGCCATCAATCAGGGCACCATCAGCCTCTATGCGGCTGACACCGAGGCGCGCGCCAGGGCGCATGCGCTGTTCGAACCTGTCGGCGCTGTGGTCGACCTGGATGACGAGGACCTGCTGCACGCCGCCACCGGCGTCTCCGGTTCCGCCCCAGCCTATTTCTACGCCTTCGTGGAGGCCCTGGAGGCCGGGGGCGTCGCCGCCGGCCTGGCGCCGGAGGCGGCCAGGACGCTCGCCCGCGCCACCATGACCGGCGCCGCCGCCCTGCTGGCCGCCAGCGGCGAGGAGCCCGCCGACCTGCGCCGCCAGGTCACCTCACCCAATGGCACGACGGAGGCGGCGCTCAAGGTGCTGATGGCCGATGACGGGTTAGGCCCGCTGCTGTCCAAGGCGGTGATCGCCGCGACTAGGCGGTCGAAGGAACTGGGCGGCTAGAGCTCTTTGCGGAAATAGACCACCCGCTCGGTCTCCTCGAAGCCCAGCGCCTCATGCATCTGGTGGCTGGTCAAGTTCTCCAGCAGGGCGTCGGAGCCCAGTTCGGTCAGGCCGCGAGCGCGGGCCCAGTCCTCCGCGGCGCTGACCAAGGCGCCCGCTACGCCTTGGCGGCGGCTGTCGGGGGCCACATAGATCGCCTCCAGGAAGGCTACCGGGCTGGTGTCGCAGCCATTCACATAGTCCGTGCGAAGGGCGACTTCGGCGAAGCCCACCAGCCCCTGCGCCGTCTCGGCGACCAGCACCCCGTAGTCAGCGCTGCCGATGAGGGCTTCAAGCTCGGCGCGATGATGGGCCGGCGGATCGTCCGGGAACAGGGCGCCCCTCAGGGCCGCCAGCGCATCCAGGTCGGCGGCCGAAGCGGGGCGCACCGTCATGCTTAGTTCGCGCGCTTCCAGGTCTGGGCCTGGCAGATCACCGAGATGCAGCCCTCGACCTTCAGGGTGCCGTCCGGATTGGGGCTGAGCTTGGAGGCGTAGGTCTTGCCGGTCTGCGGGTCATAGATCTTGCCGTCCACCCACTTGCCCTGGGTCGCCTGCCGGAAGTCCTTGATCAGGGTCAGGCCGACCACCGGCCGGTCACGCAGCTTGGGATCGGGATTGGCCTCGTCCTTCTGGGGCTGGCCCTTGGCGTCCAGGGGCTTCTTCAGCCAGACGATGGTGCCGCACAGCTTGTCGCCGCAGGGGGCGATGCGGACCTTGCCGGAGCCGCTCGAGGTCATCCAGTCGCCCAGCACCGGGTCGGCGGCCTGGGCTGCGCCGGCGGCGAACAGGGTGGCGATTAGGGCGGCGGGGGCGAGGGCTTTCACGGCGGTCACTCCTTAAGGGCGCGTCGTCTATCGCGGCGGCTTGTGGTGGAATCTAGGCGCGGCGGCTCAGCCCGGCAAGCGGACCACGGCGCGCAGGCCACCCAGGGGCGAGCGGGCCAGGGTGACGTCACCGCCGTGGCCGCGGGCGACGTCGCGGGCGATGGCCAGGCCCAGGCCGACGCCCTTTTCGTTCTGGTTCCGGCTTTCGTCCAGGCGGTTGAAGGCCTTGAAGGCCTCCTCGTAGCGGGCCTCAGGAATGCCTGGGCCGTCATCGTCGACCACGATCTCCACCCCACCGGTGGGCCGGGCGCTGGCCGAGACCTCGATCCGCTCGCCATGCACGGCGGCGTTCATGATCAGGTTGGACAGGGCGCGCTTCAGCGCATTGGGCCGCACCGCGCAGGTCAGCTCGGCGTCCACCGCCACCTGGACCTCGGCGCCGGCGCGCAGAGCGCCCTCGCTGACCTCGTCGACCAGGGCCTTCAGGCTGACGGTCTCGACGGCCTCGCCGCCCTCGCCGCGGGCGAAGGCGAGATACTCGTCGATCATGTGCTCCATCTCGGACAGGTCGCGCTTCATCTCCGCCGTGCGGCTGGTGGGCTCGGCCAGGGCCAGCTCCAGCTTCAGGCGGGTGAGCGGGGTGCGCAGGTCATGGCTGACCGAGGCCAGGAGGGCGGTGCGCTGTTCGATATGGCGCTGGATGCGCGACTTCATGGCCAGGAAGGCGTGGGCGGCCTGGCGAACTTCGCGCGCGCCGTGCGGCTTGAAGGCCGGGGCGTCCACGCCCAACCCGAAGGCCTCCGCCGCCGAGGCCAGGCGCTCGATAGCCCGCACCTGGTTGCGGATGAACAGGATGGAGATGGCGGTCAGGATCAGGGTGGCGATGGTCATCCACAGGACGAAGATATGGCCCTGGGTGGCGATGGCCCGCTCGCGGGGCGCCAGCACCCGCAGCACCCCCTGGGGGGTCTGGACCCGGATGTCGACATAGGCCGGGTAGCGGGTGGTGTCGAACCAGAAGGGGGCGTCCAGGCGCGCGGCCAGAGCCTTCTCCATCGACCGGTCGACCACAGCGAACAGGGCCGGCCTGCGGCCCACCGGCAGGGTGCGTCCCGGCTGCAGGGCGATGGAGAGGCTCATGGAGCGCTCGGCCCGGTTGGTCAGCTTGGCCAGCGCCTGGGGCGAGGGATCGTCCATATAGCTCTCGACCGCCCAGGCGACGTCCCCGGCCAGGCCGTCGGACAGGCGGCTGGTCACTGCCTGCCAGTGGGCGTCGAAGAACACCCAGGTGACCGCGACCTGCATCAGGGCCACGGGCAGGATGATGATCAGCAGCGAGCGGCCGAACAGAGTCGTCGGCATGCTGCGCTTGATCAGCCGGCGCATGACGGGCGTCGAGGGGATGCGCAGGCGCATCAGTCGGGCGCCAGCATGTAGCCCACCCCGCGCACGGTCTGCAGGTAGCGGGGCGCCTTGGGATCGGTCTCGATCTTGCGGCGCAGGCGGGTGACCTGGACGTCCACGGCCCGGCCGGAGGGATCCACCGTCTCCTTGGCCAGCTCCAGCCGGTCGACGGGCTCGTGCGGGCAGCGGGACAGGCGGCGCAGCAGGGCGACCTCGGCCTCGGTCAGGCGCACGGCCGCGCCTTCGCAGGTCAGCTCCCCGCGGTCCGGATCGAACTGGCAGCGTCCCAGATTGATGGCCGCGCTCTGGGCCTGGACGGGGCGCGCCTGGGCCCGGCGCAGGATCGCCTCGATGCGCAGCACCAGTTCCTCGGGCTCGAAGGGCTTGGCCAGGTAGTCGTCGGCGCCCAGCCGCAAGCCTTCGATGCGGTCCTCGGCCAGGCCGCGGGCGGTGAGCATCAGGATCGGCGTGCGGCCGGCCGCGCCCTTGCGGTCGCGCAGCCAGCGGGTCAGCGAAAAGCCGTCCTCGCCCGGCATCATCACGTCAAAGACGGCAAGGTCGAAGTCCAGGGTCTCCATCAGGGTCCTGGCCGCCGCGCCGCCCGCGGCCGCCGACACCCGGAAGCCTCGCCGGCTGAGATACTCCTTAAGAAGCTCGCGGATGCGGTCGTCGTCGTCCACGACCAGCAGGTGGCGTTCGCCCTGAAACGTCTCCGCCATCGCCATCAGCCGGCTCCTCCGTTCACGCCCCGCCCGGCGGCCAGGGCCGCCAGGATCCGTCGGGCTCCGCCGACGCCGTCCAGTCCGCCCGTGCGATAGGCCCGGGCCAGCTGCCCGCGCAAGCGTTCCGCGATGCGGGCCTCGAAAGCCTGGCCGGCCTCGGTCAGTCGCGCGGCGCGCCGGCGGCCATCCTCCTCGCCCTGGACCTTTTCCGCTAGCCCCTTGGCCTCCAGCTCGCCGATCACCTTGCTGGCCGCCTGCTTGGACAGGCTGGTCAGGCGGGCGAGCTCTTGCACGCCCAGGCCCGGACGGCGCTTCATCAGGAAGCAGGCGCGCCAGTGCGACCGCCCCAGGCCCGGCCCCTCGGCCTCAAGCCCCGCGTCGACCCCCGCCCACAGGGCCGCCTCGGCCAGCATCAGGGCTTCCAGCCCGGCGTCCAGCTCCTCGTCGCGCAGCACCAGGCGCGGGTCAGTCGGCGCCGTCATGTCGGGGTTCCATTTTGTTTGACGCCGTGGTCGCGGGGGGCTGTAAGGAAGCGGCCTTGATTGGAGGAATCTACCCCATGTCTCTCGTTCCCTTCGACGATCGCGATGGTTGGATCTGGCTGGACGGCCAGTTCGTCGCCTGGCGCGAGGCGAAGGTGCACGTACTGACCCATGGCCTGCACTACGCCTCGGCGGTGTTCGAGGGCGAGCGCATGTACGGGGGCGAGATCTACAAGCTGACGGAGCATACGGAGCGGCTGTTCAAGTCGGCGGAAATCCTCGACTTCGAAATCCCGTTCACGGTGGCCGAGATCGACCAGGCCTGCAAGGACACCTGCGCCAAGAACGGCCTGACCGACGCTTATGTGCGCCCCATCGCGTGGCGCGGCTCGGAGATGATCGGGGTCTCAGCCCAGATGACCAAGATCCACGTCGCTGTCGCGGTGTGGGACTGGCCGAGCTATTTCAGCCCGGAAGAGAAGGCCAAGGGTATCCGCATGTGCTGGGCCAAGTACAAGCGCCCGTCGCCGGAGACCGAGCCGGTCCACGCCAAGGCCACCGGCCTCTACATGATCTGCACCATCTCCAAGCACGCCGCGGAGAAGGCCGGCTTCACCGACGCCATGATGCTCGACTATCGCGGCTACGTGGCCGAGAGCACCGGCTCCAACGTGTTCTTCGTCAAGGACGGCGTTCTGCACACGCCCACCCCGGACTGCTTCCTGAACGGCATCACCCGCCAGTCAGTGATCGCACTCGCCAAGTCCAAGGGCATCGAGGTGATCGAGCGCCACATCAAGCCGGAGGAGCTGAGCGGCTTCACCGAATGCTTTGTGGTCGGCACCGCCGCCGAGGTCACACCCGTGTCTCAGATCGGTGAGTACAGCTTCACCCCGGCCGCTCTGTCGCTCGGCCTGATGGACGATTACGCCAAGATGGTGCGTCGGGAGCTCGTGGGGGCGTAAGCCCTCACACGGCCGAGATCTTGGCTTCCAGCTCCGCGACCCGGCGGCGGGTGAACTCCAGGTCCTTGCCGTAGCGGGCCGCGTTGGCGGCGGCCAGGTGCTGGGCCACGCCCAGGCTTTCCTTGTACAGGTCCAGGGCCCGCATCCGGTGGCCGCGATCCTCGCGGGCGTCGGCCAGCCGCTCCAGCACCAGGGACAGCCGCCGCTTGGCGCTCAGATTGGTCGGGTCGCCGGCGGCCAGATCGCGGCGCAGGGCCAGGCATTCCTCATAGGCGTGGACGGCCGCCTCAAGGCGCTGCTCGTCATAGGCCACGTCGCCGACATTGATCAGGGCGTCGGCCAGGGCGGCGCGATCGCCCAGCTTGCGGGCGTAGGCCAGGGCGTCGTCATAGGCCTCGGCGGCGTCCTCGAAGTGGCCCTGGCCTCGGGCGAAGTCGCCGCGATCCTGGGCGGCCAGCATGTGCTCGCGATCCGTGGCCGCCAAAGACGAAAGCCGCCGAACGAGCTCGGCGGCTTGGGGCCAGTGCTCGGCCCGGGTCTCTGCATGGAGCGCGCGCCGGGCCTCGGCGAACGCCCCGACCGCATCTGGCGGGGCGTGGCCCTGTGGTGGTGTCGGCGGCGCGGGCGGCGGGGCCGCGTGCGGATGGGCGGCGTGGGGGCTGTCATGGGACGAGGTCGAAACCGGCGTCGGAGCCGGGGCGGGCGCGGCGAAATCGACGACGATGGGCTGTTCGCCCTTACGGCGCTTGGCGCCGCCTGGACCGCCGGGGCCCTTGGGCAACAGGGCGGCGATGAAGATGACCAGGCCCAGGCCCATGGCCGCATAGGCCAGAACATGGCCCTGGGGGGCGAAGGGGCCGAGCGGGATCGGGGGGATCCGCCCCTCCAGCCCGCCAGGATTCAGGATGGCGTAGCCGGCGGCGCCCAGCGCCAGACCCAGCAGCATTCCGAAAATCCGACCCAGCATGCGCATTCCCTCACCGACCGCCCCCGCTTCATGGCGACCATGAGCGGCAGGGTCCGCAAGCGCCGCCGGGGGCGTCGAGGCGACGCAACCGAGAGGGGAGCGGGATCGGCTCAGCCGCGCGCTTCTTGGGCGAAGCGCGCGGCGGGCGCCTTTAAATTAGCCAGGTATTGGGGCGCGGATAGGCGACGCCCTGGGCCAGGTAGTAGGCGCCCAGGATGCAGCGGAGCAGGAACCAGACGCTGAGCAGGCCCAGGATCACCCCGCCCAGGATGGCGAAGGGGATGCCCACCAGAACCAGAGACAGGGGCACACCGAACAGCAGCAGCACGCCGCCGATCAGCGCCCAGCCGATCCCCATCCAGAAGGTGTTGATCAGGAACCGGTAGTGGCTGGCCATGCGCGGTCCCGCCGACGCCCGGTTCGCCGACGCCAGGATCAGGCCGATGATGGCGGTCAGGCCATTGCTGAAGGCCAGGATGTAGAGGGCATAGGCGATGGCGGGCAGGGTGCGGTCCTCGGAGGCCGCGGCGGGCTCGACGAGGGTGTGATCGCTCATGGTGACTTCAGCTCCAGATGCGCCAGGATTGTGCGCCTGAAGAGAAATGTGGGCCCGTTTTGGTCGCGCGCCACTTTAATTCGCGTTCATGTGGTG
>CAZXVO010000009.1:33829-35949 GCA_964643835.1 uncultured Phenylobacterium sp.
GCCAGGATGGTCACGAACAGCAGGCGCGACGCCAGGGCCACGCCCAGGGCGAAGTCCCCGGCCAGGGCGGCGAAGACCAACAGGGCCGCGGCGCCGCCGCCCATCAGGGCCATGATCCAGATCACCGGTTCGGCGCGGCTGGGCGTAGTCGCGCGCTGGCGGGCGGCGGGTGCGGCGTGGGCGCAGGCTTCCGCCAAGGCCTCGGCGAAGGGGGCGAAGGTCTCGGTGGCGCCCGGTGGGCGCAGGCCCCCGCCATAGGTGCGGGCCGGGATGATCAGCCGGCGCAAGCCAAAGCCGAGGGCCGCGCCCTCCGGGCTGATCTTCAGGGACTTCAGTTCGGCCAGGGCCAGGCGACGCACATGGGCCCCGCGGGTCTCGACGATGGCGCCGTCCTCCAGCGTCCAGACCGTCTCGGCCTGGAGCGGCGAGAGGCGGGCCGCGTGCCTCACCCCCGCACCACCGTGATCTCGACCCCGGCCGCGGCGGCGTGGGGAGCGAGCGCCAGGGGCTTTTCCACCCGCACCCGGGCCCGCATGACGCGGGAGTCCTCAAGGCAGGCGCGGGCCAGGCGTTCGGCGAAGGCCTCAACCAGGCCGATATGGCCCTCGGCGACAATGGCCCGGGCGGCCTCGCCGACCATCTCGTAGTTCACCGTGTCGGCCAGTCGCTCGATTCCGGCGGCGGGCACGTCGAGTTCGACGTCGACGATCAGCGGCTGGGCGCGGCCCTTCTCGTGGGCGTAGACGCCGATCTCGGCTTCGACCTTCAGGCCGGTGACGAAGATCTTGGTCATGACGATGCGGCCGGCGGCGCCGGGCTGGTCGGTGGGTTGGGCAGGCGTCTCCTGGGGCAGGGCCAAGGCGGGGAGTCCTTGTGAGGTCAGCTGAGGTGTTGGCCGGCGTCGACCGCAAGCATCTGGCCGGTCACCGAAGGGGCGTCAATGAAGTAGGCCAGGGCCTGGCCGATCTCGCTGGGGTCGACGACGCGGCCCAGGGGGGTCGAGGCCGCTTCGGCGGCGAAGTCCTCGGGCGTCTGGTGGATCGATTGCAGCACCGGCCCCGGCGAGATGGCGTTCACCCGGATATTGGGGGCGAGCGCCCGGGCCAGCATCCGGGTCGCATCCCACAGGGCGGACTTGGACAGGGAATAGCTGAAGAACTCCGGCCGCGGGTCGAGCACCCGCTGGTCCAGGAGGTTGACGATCAGGCCGTGGCGGTCGGCCGGAAGGCGCCGCGCGAAGGCCTGGGCGAGCACCAGGGGCGCCCGCAGGTTGGTCTCCAGGTGGGTGTCCCAGGAGTGCCGGTTGTGGGTGGAGAAGCTGTCCTCCTCGAACACCGAGGCGGAATTGATCAGCAGGGTCACGGGGCCGAGTTCGCCCTCGACATCGCCGACCAGGGGCGAGATCTCAGGCTCGCGGCGCAGGTCGCAGGCGTGGATCGAGACCTTGCGGCCCAGGCTGCGGACCTCGGCGGCGGCGCGCTCGGCGTCGTCATCGACGGCGCGGCAGTGGATGGCGACATCAAAGCCGGCTTGGGCGCAGACGCGCGCCAGCACACGCCCGATGCGGCGCGACCCGCCGGTCACCAGCGCCGCGCCGCGGCTGGTCACGGGGTGATGTCCCGGCCGGACTTAGTCCAGGCTGCCGAATTCCCAGATGTTCAGGGCGGCCAGCACGGCGAAGAACGGGATGATGATGAACAGCGGGCTCATGGAAATCTCCGGGCAAGACCTGTCCGGGCTTTAGCGGCCCGACTCCTTTGGAGCAAGCGGGCTTGTGGACGCGGCGCAGCAAAGGTCAGGGTGGGGCAAAACAAGACCGACGAGGAAACCCCATGCCGCTCAGCCCCATCCCGCCGGAGGCCTTTACGAAGATCGCGGTCGGCATCGACCGGCCCGAGGACGTGGTGGTGAGCCGGGACGGCCGCATCTTCGCCTCTGACCACCAGTGCGCGGTGGCTGAGATCTTCCCGGATGGGTCGTTCAAGCGCCTGGGTCCCAAGGGTGGCGCGCCGAACGGCATCAACCTGGATGCCCAGGGCCGGGTGCTGATCGCCAATTTCGGCATCTATGACCGCGAAGAGGGCCCGCTGCAGCGGTTCGATCCCGCGACGGGGAAGCAC
>CAZXVO010000009.1:35959-36322 GCA_964643835.1 uncultured Phenylobacterium sp.
GCCGGGAACATCTGGTGCGCCAACTCCACACACGCCGAGACCTGGCCCCAGGCCCTGGACGGCCGCACCGACGGCTTCATCTTTGTTCTGCGCCCCGACGGGTCCTGCGAGATCGTCGCCGAGGGACTGAAGTTCCCCAACGGCCTGGCCCTGTCGGCGGATGACAGCTTCCTGTTCTGCGCCCAGACCTCGGGCGCCGACGTGCTGCGCTTTCCGATCCTGCCCGGCGCGAAGCTGGGCAAGGGCGAGCGCTATGGTCCGCAACTGGGCGCCCTGCAGGTTCCAGGCGAGCCCGCCCCGGCGCACGACACCCTGGGCTATACCGACGGGGTGGGCATGGACGCCGAGGGCAACCTCTGGGTT
>CAZXVO010000009.1:36449-36892 GCA_964643835.1 uncultured Phenylobacterium sp.
GGGCCGGACCTGCGGGACCTCTATATCGGCTCGATCCGGGCGGATTATGTGTTGAAGGCCCATAGCCCGACGCCGGGGCAACCCCATATCCATCAGCGAGATTGAACTTGCGCCGGATTGGGGCTTCCCCACTTATCGGCGATCACTAAAATGCTTGTTTGAAACCCGGCCGGACTGGACCTGGCTGGAGGGCGCAACGAACCCACGGGAGAACGTCCATGCGTGAGTACCTGCAATTTTACATCGACGGTAAGTGGGTCGACCCGGTCGAACCCAAGACGCTCGACGTCATCAATCCGGCCAACGAAGAGGTCTGCGGCAAGATCTCGCTGGGCAACGCCCAGGACGTGGACAAGGCCGTGATGGCTGCTCGCCGGGCCTTCGCCTCCTGGTCGCAGACCAGCCGTGAAGAGCGCCTGGAAGTGCTGGGCCGGATCCTGGCC
>CAZXVO010000010.1:0-36153 GCA_964643835.1 uncultured Phenylobacterium sp.
CCATGCCTGACGTCTATGCGTCCCAGGTGCGCGAGGAACTCGCCGCGCGCTAGGGCCCGCCCTGGGTCGGTCTAGAGCTGCATCACCCCAGCGTCCGGCGCATCGGCGTAGAGGCGCTCGACCTCTGAGGCGCGGCGGTCGATGACGGCGCGGCGGTTGATGGTGCCCTTGTCGGAGATTTCGTGGGCGTTGGCGCTGGGCGGGTCCTTGAGCAGCAGGGCGCGCTTGATGCGGGCCGCGCCGCCGTGCTGGGCGCCGTTGAAGGCGCGCAGGCGAGCCTCGATCTCGGCCGGATCGGCGCCGGCCGTGGGCCACAGCATGAGGCCGAGATAGGGCCGGCCGTCGTCGCAGAGCACTAGGTCGAGGACCAGGGGCGACAGGGCCTTGATCAGGCCGTCGCGCAGGCCCCCGCCATAGACCCAGGTGCCGCTGGAGAGCTTGAACTCCTCGGCCGCGCGGCCGGCGAAGGCCAGGCCCTGGCCGGGATCTTCCGGGTCGTGGAATACGGCGAGGTCGCCGGTGCGATAGAAGCCTTCCTCATCGAAGGCCGCGGCGGTCTTTTCCGGCTCGTCCAGATAGCCGGCGGTGACCATCGGGCCGGCGGCGCGGACCTCGTAGCGGTCGCCGACGGGGGCGAGCTTCAGGGTCGCGCCGGGGGCCGGCAGGCCGATGCCCACCTTGTCGGTGGGGAAGTGGATGACCATGAAGGCCGAGACGGTCTCGGTCATGCCGTAGCCGCTGGTCATCATGATGCGGTGGCCGGTCTCGGCCACGGCGGCGGCCTGCAGCCGGTCATAGACGGCCTGGGAGAGCCCCGCGCCGCCATAGAGCATCAGCCGCATCTTCTTGAAGAAGTTGGCGCGCAGGACCGGGTCCTGTTCCAGGGCGTCCACCAGCATGGTGTAGCCGAGGGGCACGTTGTTGAAATAGCTGACCGAGACGTCGCGCAGGTTGCGGATCGAGGTTTCGAACAGGCCCGGCGCCGGCTTGCCATCGTCGATATAGAGGGTCCCGCCCTCCATCAGGGTGGTGCGCAGGACGAAGGCCCCGGCGGCGTGGTGCCAGGGCAGCCAGTCGAGCATGTTCTCGTGCCAGCCGGCGGCTTCGCCGATGGTCTGTTGGCACTGGACGGCGTTGGCGACCAGGTTGTCGAAGGTGATCGGCACGACCTTGGGCAGGCCGGTGGAGCCGGAGGTCAGCATCAGGGCCGCGCGGTCGTCGGGCTTCAAGCGCGCGATGGAGGCGGCGACAGCCGGGGTGACCGGGGTGGCCAGCAGGTCCGCATAGGCTGTGGCCGGCTTGGCGATCTTCGACGGGTCGGTGGTGACGATATGCGCGCCGCCGAGGTCCAGGGTCTCAAGGGCGCCCTTGGCCATGGCGCTGTCCTCGGCGAAGACCACGGCCGGCTTCACCTTGGCGATGACGTGGGCCAGGCGCCCATAGTCACCGCCCAGCGCCGCATAGGTGACGCTGACCGGACAGGCGGCGCGGCCGCTGGCCTGGGCCGCGAAGCTCATCACCGCAAACGCCGGGGTATTGCCGGCCAGGATCAGGACCGGCCCGGCCTGCTCCACGTTCATCAGCCATTGGGTGGCCGCGTCCATGTCGCGCTTCAGCTGGGCGAAGCTGGTGAACGCCCACTCGCCGTCGGCGCCCCGCTGGGCGAGGGCCGGCTTGTCGGCGCTGATCTCGGCGCGTTTGGCGAAGGCGGCCGGGATGTTGGCGTCATAGGCCTTCAGCGGGACCTTCGAGCGGATCAGGATGGTCCCGTCGGCGCGACGCTCGATATCAAGGTCCACCGGCAGGAGGTTCGCCTCGCGGAACGGCGCGTTCGCCGGGTTCATCCCGTCGGCCATGATCAGACCCCCACGACCAGGCTGACCGTGGTGGTGGTCGAGCCGCCGATGTTCAGGGTCTGGCAGGTCTTGGCGCCCTCGACCTGGTAGTCGCCGGCCTGGCCGGTGACCTGCTTGAAGGCGTCCAAGGCCATGCGCACGCCGGTGGCGCCGACGGGGTGCCCGAGGCCGATCAGGCCGCCGGAGGGATTGATGGGCAGGCGGCCGCCGATCTCGATGTCGCCGGCCTCGATGGCCTTCCAGCTTTCGCCCGGCGCCGTCAGGCCCAGGTGATCGATGGCCATGTATTCGGTGGTGGTGAAGCAGTCGTGGGTCTCGACCACGTCGATCTGGTCGAGGTCGGTGATTCCGGCGCGGGTGCGGGCGTCGAGGATGGCGCGGCGGACCTGCGGGAAGACGTAGTCCTGGCCCTGGCTGGCGCGGATCTTGGCCTCATAGGAGATCGGCGCCGAGCGGTGGCCCCAGCCCTTGATGCGCGGGAGGCTCTCCAGCGGGATGCCGTGCTGCTCGGCGTACTCGGCGGCGCGCTTGGGCGAGGCGAGGAAGACCACGGCGGCGCCGTCAGTGACCTGGCCGCAGTCCTGCTTGCGGGTCAAGCCCTCGACCACGGGGTTGGCCTCGTCGTCGGCGGTGAAGCTCTTCTCGTTGAACTGCCAGGCGCGGGTCTGGGCGTTGGGGTTGCGCTTGGCGTTGGCGAAGTTGATCTCGGCGATGCGCATCAGGTGCTCGTACTTGAGCCCGTAGCGGCGGTCGTATTCCTCGGCCAGGTCGGAGAAGGCCTTGGGCCAGGGGAACTTGGCGTCGAGATATTCGTGGCCGGCCCAGGCGGCGGCGCCCAGGTTCTCGGCCGCCTGCTGGCCGGAGACGTTGCGCATCTGCTCCAGGCCGAGGACGCAGGCCAGGTCATAGCGGCCGGCCTCGATCTCGGAGGCGGCTGCGAGGATGGCGACGCTGCCCGAGGCGCAGGCGGCCTCGTGGCGGGCGGTGGGCAGGCCGTCGAAGTCCGGGTGCACCAGGCCGAAGAAGCCGCCCAGCAGCCCTTGGCCGGCGAACAGGTCGCCGACGAAGTTGCCCACGTGACCGGTCTCGACGTCCTTGGCGTCCAGGCCGACGGCGTTCAGGCCCTCGCCCACGACTTCCGAGAAGGCGTCGGCCATCTCCATGCCCTGGCGGGCCCAGTTGTTGGCGAAATCGCTCTGCCAGCCGCCCAGAATGTAGACCATGGTTTCCTCGCCCGGCCGCCCGCGCGGCCCAATCTGATTGTGGGTTCGACTATACAAGCGTCGGGTCGGGGGCCAAGGCCGCCCGGCCGTCCATGAAGGCCGCGAACGCCTGGTGGGCGTCCGGATAGGTCTCGCGCGGCCCGGCCTGAAGGGCGGTGCGCACGGCCTCGCCGACCTGGCCGTCCGAAAACTGCACCGGCTGGCCCTCGACCGAGAAGGCCGCGCGGACCCGGCCGCCGCCGGTGACCAGGGTCTGGCCGCTGACATCGCAGGCCTCGCTGACCAGCCAGGCGACCAGGGGCGCGACGTCGGCGGGGTCCATGCGCTCGGCCAGGCCTGGCGCCAGGTGCTGCTGCGTCATCGCGGTCACCGCATAGGGGGCGACGGCGTTGATCATCAGGTTGCGCGGACGCCCCTCCACCGCCAGGCCCTTCACCAGCCCGATCAGGGCGGCCTTGGACGAGGCGTAGGCGGCCATGCCGTCGCCGCCGTGCAGACCGGCGGACGAGGCGCTGACCACGATGCGACCGGCGGGCGCCTTGCTGAGCTCCCCCCAGGCGGCCTGGACCAGATGGAAGGCGCCGAAGAAGTTGATGTCGAAGATGCGCTGGAAGCCTTCGCGGGTCTGGCGGTGCAGGCGCTGGGTCTCCGGCACGCCGGCGTTGGAGACCACGGCGTCCAGCCGGCCGTATTCAGCGAGCGCCTGGGCGACCAGGGCCTCGCCGGTCTCGGGCGCCTCGGCGGGATCGTAGTTGGCGACGGCCTGCCCCCCGGCGGCGTGAATTTCGTCGACCACAGCGTCGGCGCTGGAGGGCTGGGTGTGGTCGACCCAGCGGTTGTTGACGACGAGCATGGCCCCACGGGCGGCAAGGTCCAGGGCGTAGGCGCGGCCCAGCCCCTTCCCTGCTCCGGTCACGATCACCGCCCGGCCATCCAGCCTGGCGCTCTCCGCGATCCTGTCCGTCATGCGCGTCCTCCGAAGCTGATCATCCACGGATCGTTTCGTTATGCAAGCGACCTAGAGAAGGTCGCCGCGAAACGGCGTCGCCAGCGGCCGGGTCAGCAGGCCAGGCGGCGCCGCCGTGACGACGGGGATGGCGTTCAGCACCGAACCGGCCACGGCGATCTGCTCGGCGGAGGTCGGGCTGGTGTCGCCCTCCCGCTTCTCCAGCTCGACAGCGAGGCGCACGCCGGGCTGGCCCTGGATGTGGATGGTCCAGAGCGACGGGTGCGGGTCGGGCAGATGGGCGGTCTCCATGTACCAGTGGATGGACATGGTCAGGCGCGTCTGGCCGGCGACGATCCCGCGCCAGCGCCAGTTCACATGGCTGATGGTCCCTTGCGCGATCGCGCCGGCGGCGATGCTCAGGGGCTCGGTGGCCGGGAAGACGCGATGGTCGGTCTCCACCCGCTCCAGGGGCAGGTTCAGATGCTCGGCCATGGCGGCCAGGACCTCGGTGTACATGCCGTTCAACGAACTGGCCGGCCCCCAGGACGGATCATTGGGATCCACCGATTGAGGATCCGAGCCGAAGCCCAGGATCTTGAACACATAATCTGGATTGCGCACCGGCCGGCAGTCGACGCTTTCGACTACCTCGATATGGTCCAGCTGCTGGCAGACGCCCGAGGCGACCACGGCCAGTTGCTCTCCAGCGAAACCGGGGTTCAGGCCCGCCGCCATCAGGGTCGAGCCGCCCGCCCGGCAGGCCGCCTCCAGCGCCGCCAAGCGCTCAGGTTCGGCATGAGAAGGCTTGGAGTAGCCGTTGATACTGATGACGTTCTTGCCCGAGGCCAGCAACTTCAGGATCTCGGTGTCATGGCTGCCATAGGGCGGCGCCAGGCGCGCGCAGTGGATGACCACGTCGGCGTCGAGGGCCAGGATCTCGTCGATGTCGCGGGTGGCGATGACGCCAGTGGGCGGACGGCGGGCGATGTCGCCTGCGTCGCGGCCGGCCTTGTCGTCGCCATAGACGTAGAGGCCGACAAGCTGCATCGCCGGATGGTCGATCACCGCCCGCAGGCAGTTCTTCCCCATGGCCCCGGTGGCCCATTGGACGACTCGATAGGTCATGCCTGTCCTCCCTTGGGCGGAGGTCTAGCGGACTTCGTATCGTTATGAAAGTGACTAGAGCGTGCTCATCCCCCGTCATCCTCCGGTCCTCGCGCCAGCGAGGATCCGGGGGACCCAAGCTGACTCTCAGAGCTGGACATGCCCCATGGGTCACCCCGGGCGCCCGGAGGATGACGGGTGTGAGGGTGGCCCCTTAAGCTGGCTCCATCACCCGCGCCGCCTCGACCACCTCGAAGGTGACGTCGTGGGGTTCGACCGGCTGGCTGCAGCAGGAGCAGGTCACGGCCGGCTCGAGGTCGTGGCCGTCGGCCTTGTGGCGCAGGAGCAGCGGCGGGCCTTCGGGCGAGACGTAGTACTGGTCGCCCCAGCGCATCAGCATGAGCAGGACGGGATAGTAGTCGACGCCCTTCTCGGTCAGCCGGTACTCGAACCGGCGCCCACCCAGCTCGTGCACCCGGATCACGCCCTGGGCGGTCAGCCAGGACAGGCGCTCCGACAGGATGTTGGTGGCCATGGCCGTGTCGCGGTGGATCTCGTCGAACCGGCGCAGGCCGGTGAAGATCGAGCGCAGGACCAGGCTCG
The DNA here is from genome assembly GCA_964643835.1 of uncultured Phenylobacterium sp. Lineage (GTDB taxonomy): Bacteria > Pseudomonadota > Alphaproteobacteria > Caulobacterales > Caulobacteraceae > Phenylobacterium. The sequence continues at coordinate 5,736 of CAZXVO010000010.1, forward strand.
CCCAGCGGTCGCCGGTGATCTGGGCCACATCGACCATCATGCCCGAGGCGCTCTCGGCGGCGTGGCGCTGCTGGCGGCGGCGGCTGTAGCGGGCGGCCATCCAGCCGACGCCGGGGCCCTCGGCCCAGTCCACGTCGCGGGCGCTGATCTCGTCGCCGCACTTCAGGCAGGTGGGCACCGGCTCGAAGACGTGGCCACAGGTCCGGTGGCGCAGGCGTAGCTGCAGCTTGCCCTCCTGCGGCGCCCAGCGGCGCTCCCAGCGCAGCATCATCAGGGCCGGCCAGTAGAGGTCGCGGCCCTTGGCCGTCATCCGGTATTCGAACCGGGGCGGCGCCTCGCTGTAGAGGGTCTTCTCAAGGACACCGGCGGCCACCAGCCGCTTCAGGCGATCGCTGAGCAGGGTCTGCAGCAGGCCGGTGCGGGCGCGGAACTCGTCGAACCGCCGGGCGCCGATCCAGCTCGCCTCAAGGATCAGCAGGACCGAGGTGTCGCCGACAACCTCCAGCGCCCGCCAGATCGAACAGGTGCGAATGAACTTCGGAGCGGCCATCGCGTCTCGTCAGAGCCCTTTCAATATCGAGCTGCAAGAGTCGCGGAACGAGTCCGCTTGCGCAAGCTGCATTCGCCGCCAGCCAAGTTGCTTTGCATCAATTGTCCGCTCAGGACGCAGCCACGCCCCCCAAATCCCGTCGCAGAACCTTGTTCAGCGGATTTCGCGGCAGGGCTTCTACGATCCGCAGCTTTTCCGGCAGCTTGAAGGTGGCGATGTCATGGGCTTTCAGGTGGGCGTTCAACTCGTCCAGGCTCAGGTCCTCGACGCCAGGCTTCAGCGCCACCACCGCGCAGACCCGCTCGCCAAGGCGCTCATCGGGATAGGCGACGCAGGCGCCCTCGCGGACCTTGGGGTGGCTTTCTACCAAGACGTCCAGTTCGGCCGGCGAGATGTTCTGGCCGCCGCGGATGATGATCTCCTTGCAGCGGCCGACAAAGCGATAGAAGCGGCCGCCGCCGTCCGGGGCGATCTCGAACAGGTCGCCGGTGCGGAAGAAGCCCTGATCGTCGAAGGCGGCGCGGGTCAGGTCCGGGGCCTTGTAGTAGCCATCGAAGGTCATGGCCCCGCCGATGCGAAGCTCGCCCTCGATGCCCGGCTGGGTGATCTCCTCACCCGTGGCCAGGTCGACCAGGCGCGTGCGGATCTTGGCGGGGAATTGCGCTGGCCATTCAACGCCCTGTGCGCCAAACCTCGGGAAGAACCGGGCGCGCTGCTCGGCGTCGGGAATGGCGTCTCCGGTGGAGAACAGCGAGCAGCCTTCGTTGGAGCCGAAGACGTTCATCACGGTGACGCCGTAGCGTTCCTGCCAGCCCTTGACCATCCAGGGCGACAGGGGCGCGGAGCCCGAGCCCAGGCAGCGCAGGGCCGACAGGTTGGTGGCCGAGAGCAGCGCTTCGTTCTGCAGCAGCATGTTGAGCACGGCCGGCGGGGCGACAGTGTAGGCCACCTTCTCCTCCTGCATCTGGCGCAGGAAGATCGGCAGGTCGAAGGGATGGTGCTGGACCAGCCGGCCCTGGCACTGCAGCCAGGTCATCAGCATGCCGCCGATGGCCGCGATATTGATCAGCGGGAACGGGTTCAGGACCGTGTCGCCCGGCATCAGACCGGCGGCCTCCACCAGGGCCTCGCCATTGACCACCCAGTGGTCGTGGTGCCGCGGCACGCCCTTGGGCATGGCCTCGGTGCCGGAGGTCCAGCAGATGGTCAGGCCCTCGGCGGCGTCCAGGTCGGCCGGGGTCGGATAGGGCGCGACGGACGCCTGGGCCATCAGGTCCGACAGGCGATGAACGCCGTCCGGCGCGGCGTCGGCCAGGGTGACGATCTCGGCGGCGGTCACCCCTTCCCGCTTCAGGTCGGCCAGCATCGCGGCGTGGTCGCAGCCATGGAAGGCGCCGACCGTCAGATAGACCTTGGGCTCCACCACCGGGAGGATCTGGCGCAACTCATGGCCGCGATAGGCCATGGCGACCGGGCTGAGGATCGCCCCCATCCGCGCGCAAGCCAGGAAGGCGAGCACGCCCTCCACGAGATTGGGTAATTGGGTCGCCACCACATCGCCACGGCCCACGCCCAGCCCGGCCAGGGCATGGCACAGGGCGTCCACGGCGGCGTCGGCCTGCGTCCAGGTCAGGCGGCGCGGCGCAGAGCCCACCAGGGCTTCCCGGTTGGGCGCGTCCGCCAGGGCCTCGGCGTTGCGCTGGGCGGCCACGCCACGACGGAACAGGGCGTCCACGGTCTCCCCTCGCCACCAGCCTAGACGGCGATACTCGGCGACACGTTCGGGCGGACTCGGACGCAAGGCGGCTCTCCCTATTTCTGGAGCAACGCGGTCTGACAGGATCAAACCGCGTTGCTCCAGGTTTTTCGTTGTCGCGCGTTTTGATCCGATAACCGGTTCCCACTTATCGGAACGCGCTGGCTAGCCGCAGAGCTTGCATAGTCAGTATCGTATTGCAAGCGACCCCAGGTCCGGGGAGCCTAGAACAGCTTGCGGAACGACACCTTCACCGTCCGCCCGCGGGGATCGAGATAGTCGGCCTGGTAGGTGACCGGGGTGGTCCCGTCGCTGGCCGTGACGGTCTGTTTCTCGTCGAACAGGTTGTCGATGGAGACCACCAGCCGCGAGCGGCGGAAGAAGGGGTGCTTCTGCAGGGCCGGCTGGAAGCCCAGGTCGGCGAACAGGCGCAAGTTGACGGTGGTCAGGTCCGAGAAGCTGAGGTCCTGGCCTCCGACCCGGCCAGAGCCGGCCACGTGGGTCCCCTCGTCCCAGTGCGCTTGTAGCGCAGCGCCCAGGCCATTGCGGGTCAGGTTGGCCTGCAGGTCGACCTGGTTCTTCGGTGTGCCGCCGCCAGAGCCAATGGCGGCGCCGTCCAGCAGGTCGAGCTTGGGCAGGCCCGGCCGGATGGTGATCTCGTCGGTGAACTTGACCGTGTGATAGAGGCCGACCTGGAACATGCCCATGCCGCGCGGCGGGGTGAAGCCGCCTGGACCGCCGAAGCCTGGGCCACCTGGCCCGCCGAATCCGCGGCCTCCGCCCGGCGGGGGGCCTCCCGGCGGCGGCCCGTCGCCGCCAAGCGGGCCGCGGGGGAAGTTCGGCTGGGGTCCGAAGCTGCGGCGATAGTTGAAGCCGGTGCGCAGTTCCGAGGTGTCCCGCCGGTCGAAGTTCACCGGCCGGGCGTCGATCTGGATCAACTGGCCGGCCGCATTGCGGATGAACCGATCCGGGAAGGCCGCCTCCACCTGGGTGGAGGCGCTGGGGAAGCTGGAGATCAGGTTGTCGGTCCGGCTGTCGATATAGTCGGCGCTGAAGGTCAGGTTGATCTTCGACCAGGGGGTGAGGTTGAGGCCCAGCTTAGCCACCCTGCCCTCCTGGGCGTCGAGGGCGCGATTGCCGCCGTCGAGGCGGGAGATCACCACCGTCTGGCCGGTGTGGAAGTCATAGACCTGGACACCTGGCGTCACCTGCTCCGGGTCGCCGATCTGCTGCAGGGTGGGTGCGCCCTGGTCGCGGGTCACCGAGGCGATGAACCGGACCGGCTTCACCGGCGACCAGTTGAGGCCGTAGCCCACGGTCGACAGGTTCCCGAAGTCCGAGAGCTGGTCGCTGGCCAGGTTGAAGTTGACCGACAAGTCGCCGAGCCCGGACAGGACGTCGTTGCGGACGCTGGCCAGGGGCAGGTCGACGTTCAGCTTGGCGCTGGCCGTGTCGCGGGAGAGTTCGCCGGAGCGGGCCACGCCGGCGCGGACGGAGTCGCTCTCCAGCTTGGTGGACTCGTAGCCGACGGTGAGGATGGTGTTCACCGCCCCGGCCGGCAGCCGGAAGGGTGAGCCGCTGACGTCCGCCTGGCTGTCGAAGCTGGTGGAGATCGAGTTCGAGGTGTCGCGGTAGCCGACGCCCGACAGGATCCGCTGGGTCGCGCTGCCGGTCTCGGTGCGGTCGAAATTGGCGGTGGCGGACCAGCGCCAACCCTGGAAGCCGCCGTTCAGGGCGCCGCCAAGATGTCCGGTGACGACCGAGCCGTCGCGGGTGAGCGGGCCGGTGGCCAGGGTGTTGAGGCCCAGCAGGCTGGTGGTGTCGGCGGATTCCAGGCTGAGATTGACCGTGCCCGCGCCGCCCTCCCACAGGGGCCGGGTCAGCACCGTATTCAGCGCCCAGGTCTGCTGGTCCGGGACCAGGGTGCGATACGCGGCGTCGGACCGTGGCGCCGCGAGGTTGCGGTCGGTCTCCAAGAGCCGGTTCTGGTCGCTCGCCTTGGCGTCGATCATCAGCCGCGAGCCGTCGCGGATGGTGAGCTGGTTCAGGTCGATGTCGGCCACATCGGCGCCGCCGCCGGTCGTGCCGAACTTATAGCCCGCCTGGGCGGTCAGGGCGTTGAAGCGGCGGCGCAGGACCAGGTTCACGACCTTCTGGTCGGCCCGGTAGCCGTATTTGAGCGCCACCTCCTCCGGCAGGATATCTACCCGCACAATCGCCTCGGTCGGGATGTCGTGGATCTCGCGGAAGCTGGAGACCCGCGCGCCGTTGACCAGGACCACGGGCCGCCCGCCGGCCGCGCCGCCGCGCGAGGTGGTGGTCTGGGGCGCCAGGGCGGCGATCAGCTCGGTGACATTGGCCGCGCCATAGGCCCGGATCTCGCGCGGCGTCAGGGTCACCTCCGCCGGGATGTCGCCGACCACCGCGCCGGGCAGCCGACCGGAGGCCGTGACGGTGATGCCCTCGACCTCGGTGACGTCGTCCGCCTCGACCGGGGCCTTGGCCTGTGCGGCGGTCTGGGCCAGGGCCGGCGACGCCACCAGCGCAACAACGCCGGCCATCAGCAGCTTACGCAGGCTGGCGCTGATCGGCGCGGGGGTCGGGGAGAACTTCAAGCGGAACCTCGTACTGGGCCGGAGCGAACGGGAGCACCTCTCGGCGTCTGGTGTTGCGAGCGTATTGCGCGCCCTTGTCGCGAAGATGGCGCCGGGTTGCGGTCTGGACATGGGCCTAGTCCTGAACAGGGGGCGCATTGACGACCGAGGCGCAGAACGGCAAACCTGGGCCATGGTTCACGCCGCGCGCAAAAATCAGCAGCAGCAACGCCCGTCTTCGGCGGCGTTGGCGCGCGCGCAGGTCCTGGCCTAGATTTTCAGCACAGGATCCGAACCCGCCACCCCGCCCGGCCGGCGGGGTTTTTCATGTCCGCTGTCCGGGGTCTTCTTCCAGCTAAGGAACACCCGATGACCAAGTTCTATCCTGACGACGACGCCGTGGCCCATCTGGGCCTGCGGTTCTGCGACCGCAGCCTGCCCAAGGCCGAATGGACCCATGCGGGCCATTTCGCCGCCGCGCTGTGGCTGTTGCGGACAAGGCCAGACCTCGACCTGGCAGGCGCCATGCCGGACATGATCCGGGCCTACAACACCGCCACCGGCGTCGAGAACAGCGACAGCGCCGGCTATCACGAGACCATCACCCTGGCCTCGATCCACGCGGCGCAAGCGGTGCTGGCGGCCTGTGGCGACAGGCCGCTGCACGAGGTGGTCGATGTACTGATGGAGACCGAACTCGGAGGTTCGGGCTGGCTGCTCACCTACTGGAGCAAGGACCGACTGTTCTCGGTCGAAGCGCGGCGGGGCTGGGTCGCGCCGGACCTCCAGCCCCTGCCGGCCCGTTTTTAGGCGGCGACCCGCTGGGTCTGGCCTTGGTAGCGGTCGATGGCGACGCGCAGGACGTTCAGATCGCCTTCCAGTTGGGCGCGGCGGCGGTCCAGGGCGTCCAGGATCTGAGCGTGGCGGGCTTCACCGTCTTCCAGGCTGAGAATGGTTTCGATCTCTTCCAGGCCCAGGCCGGCGCGACGCAGTTCGGCGATGGCGCGCAGGCGCTCGCGGGCGTCCATGTCGTAGAGGCGGCGGTTGAACATGTCGCGGCCGCTCTCGACCAGGCCACGCTCTTCATAGAAGCGGATGGCGCGCGGGGTCAGGCCGTAGAGTTCGGAAAGTTGGGTGATGGTCGCCATGGACCGGGTCGCCGTCGCCATAGAAATCTCCCGTCTCGATGCGGCCGCGAAATTTCGCTCGCCGTGTGAAGCTGTGAAACACCTTACGCACCGGCACGGCAAAAAAGTCAGCAATTTCCTGCTGCACGGCCCATGGAAATGGGCCAAGGTGTGAACGCGCACGCAGCGCAACTTGTGAAACTGCAAAATTGCGAAACTGATGGCGGACAAGCTTTTCATCGGCCCGAAGGTCAAGCGGCTGCGCCAGGAGCGCGGCTGGACCCTGGAGACGGCCAGCGGCCTATTGGACCTGTCGATCAGCTACCTGTCGCAGATCGAGGCCAACCAGCGCCCGGTTTCGGCCCGCGTGCTGCTGGCCATGATCAAGGCCTTCCAGGTGGACGCCTCGGCCCTGGACGCCGACGACGACCAGCGGCTGATCGCCGACCTGCGCGAGGCCACAGCGGGCCTGAACGATGCACCGGGCGCCCTGTCCTTCACCGAGCTGAAGCATGTGGCGGCGACGGCCCCGGTCTTCGCCCACCGGTTTCTGGAGCTGCACCGGGCCTATGCGCGGCTGGAGGACCGGCTGCGCCAGGCCGACGCCGCGGTTGCGGTGGACGAGACGGCGGCGGCCTCGTCCCTCCTGCCCTATGAGGAGGTGCGGGACTTCTTCCACTACAAGAACAACTATCTGCACGAGCTGGACCTGGCCGCCGAGGCCCTGGCCGAGCGGCTGAACCTGGGGGGCGCGGGCGTCCACCTTGAAGGGGTGCTGGACACCTATCTGCGCGAGACCATGGGCCTGACCGTGCTCAGGGACGGCGCCGGCGACCTGATGCGCCGCTATGACGCCGCCACCAAGACCCTGGTGCTCAACGCCGCCCAGCCGGCGGCGACGCGCTGTTTCCAGATGGCCTTCCACATCGTCTCGGCGGAACTGGGCAGCCTGGTCGACGCCGAGCTGGCGGCCTCGGGCCTGCACAGCCAGGCGGCCCGCGATGTCTGCCGGGTGGGTCTGCGGAACTATGCGGCGGGCGCCCTGGTCCTGCCCTATCGCCGGTTCGCTGGCGCCGCGCGGGAACTGCGGCACGACGTCGAGCAACTGGCGCGGCGGTTCCAGTCCAGCCTGGAGCAGGTCTGCCACCGCCTGTCGACCCTGCAGCGGCCCGGCGCGCGAGGCATCCCCTTTTACTTCGTGCGCCTGGATCACGCCGGCAACATCACCAAGCGGCACAGCGCCACGCGGTTCCAGTTCGCCCGCTTCGGCGGGGCCTGTCCGATGTGGAACGTCCACGACGCCATCGGCCACCCGGACCGGTTCCTGGTGCAGGTGGCGGAGATGCCGGACGGCGCGCGCTATCTCTGTGTGGCGCGCAGCGTGGTGAAGCGCTCGGGCGCCTTCCTGGAGCCCGACCGGCGCTATGTGCTCGGCTTCGGCTGCGAGCTGCAGTACGCCGACGCCCTGGTCTATTCCGAAGGCGTGGACCTGAACGGCCGGCCGGCGCGGATCGGGGTCTCGTGCCGGATCTGCGAGCGCAACGACTGCCCGCAGCGGGCCTTCCCGCCGGTGGACCGGCCGATCTGGGTGCCCGGCGACGAGCGCACCGTCGTGCCCTACCGGATCAGCTAGATGACGGCGCCCCCCAAAAGACGGACACGTCTGGCGCCGGAAGACCGGCGCAACGCGATCCTGGACCAGGCCGCGGGCCTGGTGATCGACCAGGGCCTGTCAGGCCTGACCATGGACGGCGTCGCCGCGCGCGCCGCCGTCAGCGCCGCCCTGCTCTATCACTACTTCCCCAGCCGCCTGGACCTGCTCCAGGCGGTGCTGCGGCGGGAGTACGAGCGGCTGCACGCGGCCCAGGCCATCGAGAATACGGCGTCTTCGAGCTTCGAGGACATGGTGCGCCGAATGACCGCCCTATCCCTGCGCCAATCCGAGGAACATGGCCTGCTGATCGAGCGGCTGATGAGCGATCCGGGCGTGGTGGCGGCCTTCGAGATCGAGAACCGTGCCGACCGCCGGGCGGCGGTGCGCTTCCTGTCCCGCCGGCTGGCGCGCGCCCATGCGGTGTCGGAGGCGGAGGCCGAGGCGATCGTCGAGCTCTGCATGGGGATCACGGCCGCGGCCGGAGCCCGGATCGCGGCGGGGACTGCGACGCGGGCCGAGATCGAGCCCCTGACCATCGGCATGATCCTGGGCGCGATCAGCGCCGGCGTGGCGGAGGTCAAGCGCCGCTAGACCCGCGCCAGCTGGAAGACCGCGATCTCGCCGGCCCGCAGGACCGGCAGCGGCAGCCCCAGAGCCGCGATCAAGGCGCCCGTCGTGCGCACCGCCTGCCCCTTGACGAGGTCCGGGGTGAAGCGATGGGGCGGGGCGGGACGCGGATTGAGCAGGGTCACCTCATAGGTCTGCGCAGGCTCAAGGCCGGTCAGGCGCAGGGGCGCAAGGGTGGCGTGCGGCGAGGTGTCGAGTTGGGCGTAGCTCGCGAGCGCCTGATCCTCGGCCACGACCAACAGGGCGACGGCGCCGGGATCTGGCGCGTCCTGGCGCAGGACCCGACCGCCGTGCAGCAGGGGGCGCAGGCGCTTGTGCAGGGCGATGGCCTCTGCCAGGCGCGTGCGATCCTTGTCCGGGAAGTCACGAACGTCCGCCTCGATCCCCATGTGACCGAACAGGGCGGTGTACGCGCGCAGCATCAGGCTGGTGCGCCGGGCCGTGGTGTGGCTTGCGGCCGGTCCCACATGGGCGCCCATCACTTCGGGCGGGAAGAAGACCGAAAAGCCCTGCTGAATGGTCTGGCGCTCGACCGGATCGTTGCAGTCCGAGGTCCAGATGCGGTCCGTGCGCTTCAGGATTTCGAAATCCGCCCGGCCGCCGCCCGAGGCGCAGCTTTCGATCTCGACGTCCGGATGGGCGGCGCGCAACCGGTCGATCAGGGCGTAGACGGCCAGGGTCTGACGGCGGCTGGCGGGGCGTCCATGGCTGGCCGCATGGGTCAGGTCACGGTTCATGTCCCACTTGAGGTAGGCGATGTCGTGCTGGGCCAGCAGGGTGTCCAGCCGGGCGAACAGGTGGTCGGCGACCTCGGGCCGGGTCAGATCCAGCACATACTGACCCCGGCCCACGGGTTGGGCGCGGTCGTCCACATGCAAGAGCCAGTCGGGATGGGCGCGGACCAGGTCGCTGTCGAGATTGGCCATCTCCGGCTCGACCCACAGGCCGAACTCCAGGCCAAGGCCGCGGACATGGTCGATCAGCGGCGTCAGGCCGTCCGGATACTTGGCGGTGTCGGGGATCCAGTCCCCCAGGCTGGTGGTGTCATCGTTGCGGCCCTTGAACCAGCCGTCGTCGAGAATGAAGCGTTCAGCGCCCACCTCGGCGGCCAAGTCGGCCAGGGCCTTCAGCTCGGCCAGGTCGTGGCGGAAATAGACCGCCTCCCAGGTGTTGAAGTGCACCGGCCGCGGCTTGGCCTTCAACCGCCCGCCGAGGATCACCTCTCGGACAAAGGGATGGAAGCGGTCCGACAGGCCGTTCAGCCCGGCGGCTGAGCGGGCCGCATAGAGGATCGGGGTCTCATAGGTCTCGCCGGGCGCGAGGCTCACCTCGCCGGGCAGGAAGAGTTCGCCGCCCTGGAGCTGGATACGGCCATCGCGCAGGCGTTCGGCCAGCATGCGGGCGTCGCCGCTCCAGGCCAGGTGGGCGCCGGTGACCTCGCCGCTCACCTGGCTGAAGCCCGCCTCCCCCACCAGCATGTAGGGCGGGGCGTGGTGCGAGGTGCGGCCGGTGCGGTTGTCCTTCAGCACCAGGCCGGTGGGCAGGGCCTGGCGCACGGTCTGAAACTCGCGAGCCCATCGGCCGTCGAAGACCATCAGTTCCCCCTTCGCGAACGGCAGGGCGCAAGGGCTCATCCAATCGAGCGCCAGGGCGTCGTCGCCGGTGTTGGTCAGGCGGGCGCGGAAGGCGCCGACGCCGGTGGCGGGGTCGAGGGAAAGGCTGAGGCGGACCGCCAGGCCCGCCGCGGGGTCCGACAGGTCAATGCTGAGCCCGTCGGCGGAGAGCTCATAGCCGGCGGCGCGCATCTGGCTGACGAAGCCGCCGCCCGCGCGATGAGCGATCAGGGCCGGATGGCCAGTGAAGCCGTTGCCGGCCTCCGGGAACAGGTCCAGGGCCTCGCCCGCGTCCAGCACGCCCCCTGAGGGCAGGGTCGCCTGGGCCAGGGCCTCGACGGCGCTGTCGTCGAGGTCGGGCGGCAGGCTCGGGCCCCAATAGGCGAGCTTTGGCCGTCCGGCGTCCAGCCAGATGAGCAGGGTCTGTCCGCCGCCGTCGAGCCTGAGCATGTCCGGCCTCCTTTGGCGGACATGGTTGCCGTGATGCGCGGACGGCCTCAAGCCCAGAGGGGCGAAGACGCCTTCAGCACCCGGGACATCAGGACCATCTGGGCGACGATATGGCCGCTTTTCGGGTCGGTCAGCGAGGACTCGTACCAGACGATCTCGGTCTTCGGAGATTCCGACAGGGCCAAGACGCGGCCCGAGGCCAGGTAGTCATGATCGGCCAGGATGGGGCCGTTCAGCATCTGCAGTTCGATCGCGCCGAACATGCCGACGAAGTCCTGCACCTTGGCGAACAGCGGGCCTTCCACGGCGCGCAGGGCGTCGATTGCGGTGGCGGGCGGGGCCACACGACCGCCGAAGCCTTCGCCGCCGTGATAGCGCGGCAGATCCTCTGTGATCATGGCCAGGCGGGGCGCGCCGCGCACGCTGTCCACCCGGGCCGGGACGTCACGCACCTCATCACCGACGCTCACGCCGGCCAGGATGCGCAGGTCCTCAGCCGGTCGCACCCCCTTCAGGCGTCCACGCAGGGCCGAGAATTCGTCAGGCCCGGCCAGGACGGCCGTGCCTTCGCAGACCCGTCCGCCTTCTGCGTTATGCATCCAGACCTCGGCGCGGCCGGGCGCCTCCAGGCGGGCGAAAGCCTGGACCGGCTCGCCATCGGTGGTGGGGGACAGGAAGTAGAGGGACAGGCCGCCGGTGCGGGCGAAGTCTGCGCCCAGGGTCGCCTCCAGCAATGGCGGGAACTGCTCGAAGTGGATGTTGGCGGCCACCGTGCCGCCGCGAAATCCCAGGCGCTGGGCTGTGGCGTCGTCGTGGATGGAGCCGGCCGCCAGCTTCGACGCATTGGCTGGCCGGCGCACCGGCCCGCTGAAGACGCCGTCGGTCTCGGACAGGCGGAAGGGCTCGCTATTGGGCATCAAATCCTCCTTGGCGCTTGACCTGACGGCCTGCGGCTTCTTCTATTGGAGATATACTCCAATAACGGACCGAGTCCATGGATCTCGACTTCACCCCCGCCGACCTCGCCTTTCGGGACGAGGTGCGCGCGCTGATCGCCCAGACTTTTCCGGATCACCCGCCGCGCGAGCAGAACGCCGACGATGAGGCGCATTGGCGCGACGCCCTGCTGGCCAGGGGCTGGGCGGCGAACAAGTGGCCAGTCCAGTTCGGCGGCCCCGGCTGGAGCGCCACCCAGGCCTTCATCTGGGAGCGGGAGACGAGCCGCGCAGGCCTGCCGCCGCAGGTGGGAGGGATGGGGATGGGCATGCTGGCGCCGATCCTGTTCGGCTATGGCTCGGCGCAGCAACAGGCGCGGTTCCTCCCCGACATCCTGGCCGACAGGGTCCGCTGGTGTCAGGGCTATTCCGAGCCGGGCGCGGGCTCGGACCTAGCCTCTCTGCGCACGGCCGCCGTGCTGGAGGGCGACCACTATGTGATCACCGGCGAGAAGGTTTGGACCAGCGGCGCCCACGTGGCCGACTGGATGTTCTGCCTGACCCGCACGGCGACCGAGCCCAAGAAGCAGGCCGGCATCACCTTCCTGCTGGTCAACATGCGCACGCCGGGGATCCAGGTCTCACCGATCATCTCCATCGACGGGCGGCACGCCTTCAACCGTGTGACCTTCGATCAGGTCCGCGTGCCGGTGGAGAACCGCATCGGCGAGGAGGGCCAGGGCTGGACCTATGCCAAGGGCCTCCTGACCCACGAGCGCACGGGCCAGGCCTATGTATCCCTGTCGCTAAACCTCCTGGCCGGGATCCGCGCCGCGGCGACGGACAGCGGCCTGATCCGTGAGCCCGGCTTCGCACGCCGGTTGATGGAGACCGAGATCGAACTCAAGGCCCTGGAGATGACCGAGCTGCGAACCCTGTGGGAAGTGGCGGCGGGCGACGCCCCTGGCGCGCAATCCTCAATGCTGAAGCTGAAGGGCACCGAGATCGTTCAGCGGATGACGGAGCTCTACGTGGAGACCGCCGGCGACTACGCCGCGCCCTGGTTCCCGCAGGTGGCGGGCCCCGCGCCCTCCCCGCCCATCGGCCCGGCCTGGGCCAGGCGCGAGGTCGCCCGCTACTACGAAGGCCGCGCGGCCAGCATCGCCGGTGGCACGGACGAGGTGCAGCGGAACATCATGGCCAAGGCGGTTCTGCGGGTGTGAGCTAGGTCGTCCAGACCCAGCCGCGCCAGCCGTCGGGCGCAGTAAAGTCGAGTTCGTCGCGGCGGCGAAGACCGATCCGCGCCATCACCGCCTGGGAGCGCAGATTGTCGGGGGCGGTGAAGCTGTAGACCTCGCTCAAGCCGCAGCGGTCCTTGAGGTCGGCCAGGGCCGCGATGGCGCCCTCGCTGGCGTAGCCCTGCCCCCAGGCTGAGCGACGGAACCGCCAGCCGATCTCCACGCCTTCGCCCAGCGGGTGCTGGGCGGCGAGCGGCAGAACCCCGACATAGCCCAGGAACTTGCCGTCCGGATCGACCATCGCCCAGCGGGAGAAGGCATGGGCGTCATAGGCCTTGCGATAGCGAGCCAGCTTGGCGGCGGACTCCTCACACGTGAGGGTTCCGCCCGCGTCCCACTGGACTTCCGGATCGGCGTGCATGGCCGCGAAGTCGTCGAAGTCCTCGTCCCGCCAGGCGCGGAGCAGGCCCCTGGCGGTAGGGATCGCGATCATGCCGATCACCGGATCAAAGCCCCTGGTCGCCCCGCAGCAGCTTGCCGGGGACTTCGCCGGTCCAGGCGCCGTTCTCGAAGGTGACCTTGCCGGACTTGACCGTCCAGCGATAGCCGCGGGCGGTCTGCAGCAGGCGGGCGCCGCCGGCCGGCAGGTCCTGGACGATCTCAGGCGGGCCGAGAGACAGGCCACCTAGGTCGATGACGTTCAAGTCGGCAAGGTAGCCCGGCTTGACCACGCCGCGGTCATGCCAGCCGACGTGCTGAGCGTTGCGCTGGGTGTAGCCGTGGACAAGCTGTTCGATCGGCGCGCGATAGCCCTGCTTGGAACCCTTGGACCACAGCTCCAGGGTGGTGGTCGGGAAGGAGCCGTCGCAGATGGTGCCGCAGTGGGCGCCGCCGTCGGACAGACCATAGAGGCTGTGCGGCCCGCTCATCATGCCCCAGACGTCGTCCAGGTTGCCGCGCGCATAGTTGATCAGCGGCATGTAAAGCAGCCGACGACCGCCCTCCTCCAGCAGCACGTCATAGACGAACTCGGCCGGGTCGCGGCCCAGGCGCTGGGCTTCGGCGCCCAGGGAGGTCGCAGCGTCGGGCTCGTAGTCCACCGGGTCCGTCATGCGGTGCATGCGGTTGAAGCCCTGGACGATGATCAGGGCCATGCCGGGCGGATGAATGTGCTTATGCTCGGCCAGGATCTTGGCCTTCACCGCCGGGTCGGCCAGGGCGGCGAGACGCTGCTCGGTCGTCGCCTCGCGGGCCACCTCGCGGTAGGTCGGGCAGATGAAGAACGGGTTGGTGGTCGAGGCGAAGCTGAGGATCACGCCGAGCGGGCGCGGGGCGACCTGGGTCTTCACGTCCAGGCCCTCGGCGTTCATGGCCGCCACCTCGCGGAAGATGTGCTTCCAGCGGTCGGGCGCATCGTCGGTCTGCTGCACGGTGAAGGACAGCTTGCGGCCGGTGGTGCGGACCAGGGTGCGGATCAAGTCCATCTCGCGCTGGGCGAAGTCGTCGTCGGGGGTCAGGTAGGCGTCGCTGATCAGCTGGATCACGCCGCGGCCAGCCCGCTTCAGGGCGCTGGCGATGCCCAGCAGCTCGGCCTCCGAGGCGGTCAGGGTGCCGATGTTCTGGCCGTCGCGGCTGCGGTGGACATAGGTGCGCGAGGTGGAGAAGCCGAGCGCGCCGGCCTCCATGGCCTCGAAGGTCAGGGCCTCCATGCGGGCCAGTTCGGCGTCGGACGGAACCGCCTCGTGGTCGCCGCCGGCGTCGCCCATGACGTAGGCGCGCAAGGCCGCGTGCGGCACGTGGGCGCCGATATCCAGGGTGTAGCTGCGGCGGGCCAGGGCGTTCAGATAGTCAGGAAAGGTCTCCCAGTCCCAGGTCAGACCCTCGGCCAGGGCGGTGCCCGGAATATCCTCCACCCCTTCCAGCAGGTTGATCAGCCAGGCGTGCTTCTCTGGCCGGGCGGGCGCGAAGCCGACGCCGCAATTGCCCATGGCGATGGAGGTGACGCCGTTGATCGAGGACGGCGCCAGCACGCTGTCCCAGGAGACCTGGCCGTCATAGTGGGTGTGGATGTCCACGAAGCCCGGGGTGATCAAGGCGCCGTCAGCGTCCAGGGTCCGGGCGGCGGGGCCGGAGACCTCGCCCACCTGCACGATCACGCCGTCCTTGACCGCGACGTCGCCACGAAAGCCGGGCGCGCCCGTGCCGTCGACGATCATGCCGTTCTTGAGGATCAGGTCATGCATGGCGGGTCTCCGCGTCTGGAGCCAGGGCCGCGATCTGACGCAGGCGCTCGGCGATGAGGTCGGGTTGCAGGTCAGGGGTTTCGAACATGGCGGCGGCGATGATCCGGCGAAGCGGCCCCTGCCCCTCCACCGGCACGGCGACGCCCAGGACGCCGGGATTGACGTTGCCGTGGTCGAAGCCGACGCCCTGGCGGCGGGCCTCGTCCACCTCGGCCAGCCAGGCTTCGTAGGCAGGCGGGCGATTCCAGGGCACAGCGTCGAACAGGCGGCGGCGCTCGGCCTCGCCCGCCTCGCTGCGCGCGGCCACCAGGCGGCCCATGGCGCCCAGAAAGGCCGGCAGACGCCGCCCCACCGTGAAGGCGATGCGCATGACCGCCGAGGACTCGGCGACCTGGGTCAGCTCCACCTCGTCGCCGACGAGCGTCCACAGGGCGACGGTGGCGCCCAGCGCCTCGGCCGTGACGTCCATCTGGCGCAGCATCCGCGCGTCGTCCTGCCCGGTCAGCGGTTGGGCCAGGTCGGCAAGGCCCTGGGCCAGCTGGTAGCGCTTGGTGCGGGGATCGAAGGCGACCAGGCCCTCGTAGTCGAGGGTCCGCAGGATGTTCAGCACGGTCGAACTGTTGAGGCCCAGTTCGCGGACAATGTCCGACAGCCGCAAGGGCTCGGCCGACTGACCAAGGCAGCGCAGGATCGCGATGGCCGAAGTGACCGCCCCCACCGGCTTGGCCGGAGGCTCGGGCCTCAGCACATGGACCGTGGCGCTGGGCATCAGGCGGGCAGGCCCAGGATCTCGGCGGTCTGGGCGCTGGTCGCGACCGGACGGCCGGCGGCCTTGGCCATCTCGACGATCTCGGCCACCAGTTCGGCGTTGGTGGGCGTGCGCGGACCGGCATAGTCCTCCAGCCCGACCCGGACGTGGCCGCCGCGTTCGATGGCCAGTTTCGCCAGTCCCGTCTCGGCGACGCAGCCGCCCAGGATGGTCACGGCCCAGGGCAGGTCGCAGCCTTCCATCATCTCCAGATAGGCCTCGAGGGCCTTCTGGGTCGGCGGCAGGCCGAAGGTGATGTCGCTCTTCTGCCCGTCCAGCATGTTGTAGGCGCCGCCGAAGTAGAACTTCACGAAGGCGCCCTTGGGCAGGCGGCCGGCCCGGTGATAGGCGAGCGTCGCGCGCAGGAACCCCGGCTCATAGACGGCGATGGAGGGGCCAAGGCGCTCAGCCGCCAAAACGTCTGTCAGCCAGGCGATGTCCTTGTAGCTGGTTTGATAGACGAAGGAGGTCGTCCCCGGCAGGCCGTCGTCGCCGTGGGTGGCAAGGTTCACCGAGCCGGGATCGAGCGCGCCCATGCGCATGCCGCGCCGGGCCAGGTCGCGATAGTGGCCGAAGCGGTCCTCCGCCGATTTCCCGCCGGCCACGGTGGCGTAGAGGATCGCGTCCGGCTGCTGGTCCAGCACCGGCGCCCAGCCGGCCCAGTACTCCTGGGCCGCCGCCTCGCCCGTGGCGGTATAGCCCTGGATATGGGTGTGGACGACACCGGCGCCGGCCGCCAGCGCGGCCAGGGAGTCGGCGGCGATCTCGTCCGGGGTCTTGGGCGTATGCGGCTGGCGGGACTTGGGCGTGCCGCCGTTCAGCGCCGCCTCGATGATGAGCGGAACCAAGGCCCCCTACTCCGCCGCCAGCGCCTGGGGCGCGGGCTGGCGTCCGCGGACCAGGCGGCCTGGGAGGGCGCCGGTGGGCTGGCCTTCGCGATAGATCACCTGGCCGGACTTGATGGTCGCCACGTAGCCGTCGGCCTCCTGCATCAGGCGCCGCGCGCCGGTGGGCAGGTCGTAGACCATGTACGGGGCCTTGAGCTGCAGGCGGTCGAAGTCGATGACGTTCAGGTCCCCGAGGAAGCCGGGCGCGATAACGCCACGGTCCAGCAGGCCCACGGATTCCGCCGTCACCTGGGTCTGGATGTGGATCATGCGGGCCAGGTCAAAGCGTGGCCCCCGGGTGCGGTCGCGGACCCAGTGGGTGAGCATGAAGGTCGGCAGGCTGACGTCGCAGATCGCCCCCACATGGGCTCCGCCGTCGGACAGGCCCGACAGGGTGTTGGGGCTGTCGATCATGGTCCGCACATTGTCGAGGCTGCCCTCGACGTAGTTGTGCATGGGGAAATAGAGGAAGGCGCGGCCCTCGTCGGCGATCAGGGCGTCATAGACCAGCTCATCCGGATTGACGCCCAGGGCCTTGGCCCTGGCGCCCAGGCTGTCCTTGGGATCGGGCTCGTAGTTCGGCGGGTCGCCCAGCTCGAACATCTTGTGATAGGCGCCGGCCAGGGAGTTGATGAAGGGGTGGCCCTTGGCAGGCGCCTCGGCGATCAGCCGGGCGCGGAAGGCCGGGTCGCGCATGCGGGCGACCTTTTCCTCCAGCGGCAGGTCCGCGATCTCCTGGTAGCTGGGCCGGGAGATGAAGGGGTGGGCAGAGCCCTGCAGGCCAAGCATCAGGCCCACGGGACGTCCGGCGATCACCGCCTTCATCGGCAGGCCGTCATCAGCGGCCTTGTCCAGGCGCTCCATCAGGTGACGCCACTGGTCGGGGACCACGTCGGCCTGGACCATGGAGAAGCTGAGCGGCTGGCCGGCGACGACCATCATCTCGCGCAGCAGGGCGAATTCCTCGTCCATATCCTTGAAGTCGCTGACGATCTGCAGGACGCCTGAGCCGGCGTCGGCCAGGCCTTGGGCTATGGCCAGCATCTCGTCGCGGGCCGCGCCGATGGTAGGGGTCAGGTCGCCGTCGGCGGTGCGGTGGACCATGGTGCGGGTGGTGGAGAAGCCCAGGGCGCCCTGGCGGATCGCCTCGGCGGTGATCTCGCGCATGGCGGCGTTCTCGTCCGCGGTCGCCGGCTCGCGGTTCGCGCCGCGCTCGCCCATCACATAGACGCGCAGGGCGCCGTGCGGCAGCTGCAGGCCCACATCGATGTCGTGCGGGATGCTGTCGACGGCGTCCATGTAGTCGCCGAAGCTTTCCCACTTCCAGGTCAGGCCCTCGTGCAGGGCCGCGCCCGGAATATCCTCCACGCCTTCCATCAGGCGGATCAGGGTGTCGTGGTCCTGGGGCCGGACCGGCGCGAAGCCGACGCCGCAATTGCCCATGACCACCGTGGTGGCGCCCAGGGTCGAGGACGGATCGAGCCGCGAGGCCCAGGTCACCTGGCCGTCATAGTGCGTGTGGATATCGACCCAGCCGGGGGTGACCAGCAGGCCCTTGGCGTCGATCTCCTCGCGCCCCTTGAGCGCCAGGTGCGGACCCACCGCGACGATGCGGCCGGCGTCCACCGCCACATCCGCCTCGACGCCCGGCGCGCCGGTGCCGTCGAACACCGTGCCGCCCCGCACGACCAGATCCACCTGACCCATGCCCGTCTCCACCCTTGAAGCTTGTTCTTGGAGTCAGGATGGCGCCGGTCGCCGCGGCTTGCGAGTGATTTTCACTCTAGAGAGAACAATTCTCCATGGAGAATTTTACGGCAGGGTCGGCGGCCTCCCCTGCTCGATCTCGGCCTCGGCTTCGGCCCGGGCGCGCAGGATGGCGAGGTTGTCCTCATGCGACTTTCGGTCGATGCGGAAGAGGAACAGACCCAGGATCGCGATACTGTAGAAGCCCAGGATCACCGGCAGATAGACCCAGGCCATGGCGTGCAGGATATCCTCCGGCACCTCGCCGCGCTTGGCGCCTTGCGGGAACTGGGCGAAGGCCAGCACCAGGCCCGAGGCGAAGACACCGACGCCGGACACCAGCTTCTTGAACAGGTTGTCGGCGCTCATCAGCAGGCCTTCGGAGCGGCGGCCGGTCTGGACCTCCGACTCCTCGACCACGTCGGCGATCATCGAGGCCAGCATGACGCCGGTCATGATCGCCATGGCGCCGTTCAGGATCACGTCGATGAACAGGATGACGAACAGGGCGTCCGAGCCATTGGGCGGCATCAGACCGATCAGCCGCAGGAAGATTGGCCCCACCAGGGCGACCACCGCGCCGGCGAACATGACGATGGCGCCGTTGCGCTTGCCCAGCCGCTTGGCGACGGGAGCCGCAAGCGCCGCGCCCGAGACGCTGGCGATCATGCCGGCGACGGTCAGCAGGGACAGCTGGGCCTGGTTCAGGCCCCAGAAATAAAGGCTGAAATAGAGCTCAAGCGCCCCCTTCAAGCCCAGCGACATGGACATGAACATGCCGCTTACGGTGAGCACCAGGAAGGAGCGGTTCTTCAGGGTCTCGCCCATCTCCTTGGCCATACCGGCGAAGGTCACCTTGCGGGCCGGCGGCTGGCGCAGATAGGGGATCCGCGAGTGGGTGCCCCAGGCCGACGCCAGGATCACCACGGAGATGATCATGGCCGCGACAATGGAATAGGCGAACCAACCCTCCCGCTGGGTGACGCCGCCAGAGCCGTCAGGGTTCTCGCGCAGGAAGACCTGATAGACCGCCAGGGTCATCAGCAGGGCGCCGATGACGCCGAACAGCTGGCGAATGGCGATCATGCTGGTGCGCTCGTCGTACTTGTCCGTCAGCTCGGCCAAGAGGGCCGAGGACGGCAGTTCGAAGAAGGTGTCGAACACCCGGATCACCAGCAGGCAGGTGAGCATGTAGATGAACAGGGCCTGTTGCTCCCAGCCGTGCGGCGGGTTCCACAACAGGAAAAAGCCAACCCCGACCGGCAGGGCCGCGGCGTACATGAAGGGGTGTCTGCGTCCCCAGCGGGAGCGGAAATTGTCCGAGACCTGGCCGACCATGGGATCGACCACCGCGTCCACGGCCAGGGCGATGGCGATCGCGCCGGAGACCATGGCCGGCGGCAGCCCCACCACCTGGTTGTAGAACAGCAGCAGGAAGGTGGAGACGCCGCGCTGCTTGATGGTGTTCGCCGCCGCCCCCAACCCATAGAGCAGCTTGACGCCAAGGGTGAGCGGCGGCCGCTCGGCCGTCGTGGTCGAACTCATGGAAACTCCCGTCGGGTGGGGCTGGGCGCGCAACGGCGCGGGTGCGGCGGGAGAAATGGATTGGGCCGGGGTTCGCGGCGGCGGCGCGCGCGTAACCCTCGTCTCGGCGCTGATCCCAGCGTCGGCCTCAAGTCCTGCCTCCCTATGGCCCGAGCTGTCCTCGGGCCGGATATCCGTGCGGCCGCCCCAGAAGGACCGGCGTCGGGCGTTGTTGTGCAGCTGATCTGGGAAGCCCGTCCCCCGGGGTCAATGCCGCGCCAGGTCAAAACCGGCCAAGCGGTCGGAAACCTTCGCGAGCCCGATCCAGCCTGCGCCCGCCGTGATTGCAAAATACGCCCTTACCGAGCGATTCACTTTGCTTTTAAACCTATGCGTGACCTCGGCCTGACATGGTGAGGCTTCACACCCGCCGGACCCGCCCGCATGAGCAGACCCAATTCGGCCTTCTCCGCCCAGGCCCGCAGCGGCGTGCGCAATCTGGCCAATCTTGAGCAGACCGCCTCCACGACGCGGGTCCTGAACCTTGTCGCCGTGGCCCGGGAATGGTCCGAGGTGTGGGACTATATGGACCGGCCGTTGTTCCGGTCGCGGTTGCTGAACACCTCGCTGTTCGTGAAGCACCGCCTGCGGGATGACGAGGTCTACCTGGTCTCCTGCCCCAGTCGCACCACGACCAAAATCATCTTTCCCCTGCACCGGGATCAGTTCGCCCTGGGCGGCCAGTCGATCCTGATGGGCCAGAGGGGCTGGCGCGAGGGCCTGATGGACGTCTGCGGCGGTGAGGATGGGGCCGACTTCGTCCGCGACATCCGCGTGCTGGAGATCATGAACGAGTTGCCATCGTTCGATCCGTTCCTACTGCGCGAGCACCTGCGCCGGCGAAAGGTCGACGTCGCCCCCTGCTACTTCGCCATCTCCCAGGCCGACATCGAGCGCATGCGCGCCTTCGTGGCCGACGAGGTCGCCAACCTCATCGCCCTGGCCTTCGGCGACCTGGAGGTCAATGACGGGGGCCGGCTGGTGGACAGCCTGCTCTCCTCGCGGGTCGACGAGAAGCTTGAGCCCCTGCGGATGACCTTCGGCCTGGATCCCGAGAGCTTCCGGGAGGGCGTCTTCAGCTGGCGGGGCTTCCTGTATTACAAATGGTGCCTGGCCGACCTGACGAGCCGGGTGAACAAGGTGCTCGACGAGATCGAGGCCCTGAAGGTCCTGCCGCCCTGCTCAAGGGAGTCGCTGGACTATGTCCGCAAAGCCCAAGCCCGCATCCGCCGGGCTGTGGGGCGGTATTATCGGGAGGTGGCCACGGCCATCGCCGTCTATGACGACGCCTTCCGAGACCTGACCCGCAATGGCGAACCCAGGGCCTTCCGGACCTTCCTGGTCCGGGCCCCGTCGATGTTCCTGTCCCTGGGCGAGATGGTGGGCGCCATGTCCCACATCGCCAGCTTCTGGCGCTATCGCTTCCCGCAGGGCGCGCGCCTGGAGTGCGACGGCCCAGACGCCCACGACCTGCTGCGCGACTTCGAGCTGAGCCTGGGGGTCAATACCGAGGACCGGGCGGCCGCCTAGAACCTCAGGCCGCAGCCTCCTCCTTCAGCAGGGTGTCGAAATAGGCGATGGTCTTGGCGAGGCCGGCCTCGAGGTGGGTGGTCGGCTCCCAGTCCAGGACCTCGCGGGCCTTGGAAATGTCCGGCTGGCGCTGCTTAGGATCGTCCGACGGCAGGGGCAGGAACTCCAGCTTGGAGTTGGACCCGGTCATGGCGATGACCTTCTCGGCCAGGGCGCGGATCGTGAACTCTCCGGGATTGCCCAGGTTGATCGGGCCGGTGATCTCGTCGCGGGTCCCCATCAGGCGCAGGAAGGCCTCGACCAGGTCGTCGACGAAGCAGAACGAGCGGGTCTGCTGGCCGTCGCCATAGAGGGTGATCGGCTCGCCCTTCAGGGCCTGGACGATGAAGTTGGACACCACGCGCCCGTCATTGGGGTGCATCCGCGGGCCATAGGTGTTGAAGATCCGGGCGACCTTGATCCTCACCTTGTGCTGGCGGTGATAGTCGAAGAACAGGGTCTCGGCGCAGCGCTTGCCCTCGTCGTAGCAGGAGCGGATGCCGATGGGGTTCACATTGCCCCAGTATTCCTCGACCTGGGGATGGACCACCGGGTCGCCATAGACCTCGCTGGTCGAGGCCTGGAAGATCTTGGCGCGGGTGCGCTTGGCCAGGCCCAGCATGTTGATCGCGCCGTGGACGCTGGTCTTGGTCGTCTGCACCGGGTCGTGCTGGTAGTGGATCGGCGAGGCCGGGCAGGCCAGATTGTAGATCTCGTCGACCTCGACATAGAGCGGGAAGGTCACGTCGTGGCGCATCAGCTCGAAGCGCGGATTGTCCAGCAGGCGGGCGACATTGCGACGGCGGCCGGTGAAGTAGTTGTCGACACAGAGCACCTCGTGGCCCTGGTCGAGCAGACGCTCGCACAGATGCGATCCGATGAAGCCGGCGCCGCCGGTGACCAGGATACGCTTCATGTCTTCCCCCTGCCCTATTCTAGGTCTCGGCTCCCAGAACCCTTGGATCGCCCTCCAGGCTGGAGGTGTCGAACCCGTGGAACAGCGAGAGGAACCGGAACGGATGCGCCTGATATGAGGGGTACATCACGTTATTGATGTCTGAACTCGTGTCGAAATAGTCGATTGCGGGCGCCTCAACCCGGGTCATGAGGTGGTGGCGGGCCAGGATCAGGGCCACCTGGTCGATCCAGCGGGTCACCGCCGGCCCGCTGAGCGCGCGCTCCAGATAGACCCGCAGGAAGGCCAGCAGGGTTCGGGCGGCGGGGGTCGGGTTGACCTGCAACAGGTTGGCGGTGAGCCGCGAGCCCGCGTTCCAGTTCTCGGTGTTTTCGTTAAACACCACGTCGGCGGCGGCTGTGCGGTCCAGCAGGTCGGCGACCCCGCGCTGCAGGATCAGGTCGATGTCGGAGACAAAGACCGGGCGTTCGAGGTGTTCGATCAGCGCGCCCAGGCGGATGAAGCGGACGCACTGGTAGTGGGCGATGGGCTTTTCCGCCCGGCCCTTGGGCGGAGCGTCGAAGCAGCCGGTGGCCAGGGCCGCGGCCGGATCGAAGACGTCGGCGGCGAACACCAGGCGGTCGTCATCGATCCCGACCCTGGCGGCGATCTCAGCCAGCTTCCCGATCCCGCCGATCACATGCACCACGATCAGGGCGGGGACGTCGCCGTACTTCAGCACCGACAGGGCGTACCAGCGGGCATAGAGGTCCACATAGGCCTCGTCCGCGGCGGCGAAGAATACGCATCGGGCGCCCAGCTGGTCGGCATGGGCGCGAAGGCCGGCCCAGTCCAGCACCTCACCCTTGGCGGAGCGGAACTCCAGCTCGGCCTCTGGCCCCGGCTGCGGCGTCGGGCCCAGCACCATCTCCAGGTCCACGGCGGACATCAGCAGGCGGTAGTGCCGCTCCCAGCCCTCCCACTCCGAGCCGGGCTCCACGGGAACCTCAAGGTCCCGAGCCGCGGTCAGCAACAGGCGCAGCTGATCGAGCCCCTTGTCGGTCAGGGGCTGGCAGAGGATCCGGCTGGCGGCGTCGTGGAGGTCGCGCAGCTTCAGAAGCGGGTTCTGATCGCTGGCCAGGGCGGCGGCGACCAGCTGGTCCAGGTCCGGCTCGGCGGTTGCGGCCTCAAGGCCCAGGAAGGCCAGGGCTTGCGGATGGTCGGGAACCAGGGCCAGCAGGGCGCGGGCGTAGGCGGTCGCGATCTCAGGCCGCTCCAGGGCCTGGTTGCAGGAGAAGGCCGCCGCGACCATGGCCGGGTTCTGCGGCATCAGCGCCGCCAAGGCCGAGGCGTAGGTCTCCGCCGCCTCAACCTCGCCGGCCTCCAGATGGGCGTTGAAGCGCTCTATGGCGCTCAAGGACTGGGCGCGGATGGCCGCTAGCAAGGCTTCCCCGCCGATGTCCCGCAGGCCTCGCAAGCGCTCCAGGGCGGCGAGGATGTCCCCCTGCCCACCCAGCGCCCTCGCCTCCTCCAGCCGCAGCTCGGAGTCGCCGGGGGAGACGGTGAGCAGGTACTCGACGATGGCCAAGGCGTCGCCATGACGCCCTTCGTCGTTCAGGGCCTGGGCGAGGCTGATCAGCCGCGCCGTCTTCGGACCCCGGCTCATGGCCTATCGAAGAACTGGCCGTACATGCCGATCACGGCGTTGCGGGTCGGACCCAGATAATCGCCGTTCATCGGGGTGAAGCTGATCGCGCCGCGCCAGTGCATCTGGAACTCGAAGCGGTCGCGGGCCTCGGGCCATTCCGCCTCGCCGGCCAGGGCCAGGTGCTCGAGCAGCGGGATCTTGGGCGCCAGGACCAGCTCGTCGCCCATGTTGTCCAGCACCCAGCGGTGATGGATGAAGCCGCGATAGGGCCCCTCCGGCCGCAGGCTCTCCAGGTAGCGCGAGGGCACGGCGATGTAGCCGGCCTCGGCGATGCGGGGCAGCATCTCCAGCGCCATGGCCGGATAGGCCAGGTCTTCCAGCGTGTGGGAGCAGACGCAGTAGGAGAAGCGGCCGTTGCGCGCCACGTGCTGCAGAACCGCGTCCCAGCTGCGGGCGTCGTTGAAATTGCCCCGGAAATGCAGGGGCGCCACCTGGGTGTCGTTCATGTCGAAGGTGGCGTTCAGCACCTCCGCGGTCCAGGGATTGGCGGCTGCGCCCACGTCGATGACGCTGAATTCCGGGCAACGGGCCTTCTGGGCCTTGAGCCAGTCCAGCAGAGCGTCGTGGCCGTGCAGGGTTCCGTAGCCGTAGTTCTGGCTGGGCCGCTGGACGATCTTCTCGAACAGGAAGTCCATCTGCAGCAGGCCGCCGTCGGCGACGCCCCGCAGGCGGTGGAACTCGGTGACGTCGGCGCAGCGGAAACCCATGGCCGCCATCTGGGCGAAGACCGCCTCGGCCTGGGCGCCGCCGATATTGTAGTCGACCAGGGAGACCTCGATCAGGATGTAGTCGGCCTGGCGCAGTACGGCCTGGCCGCCCTGGAGCACGTCCAGTTCCGAGCCCTGGGTGTCAATCTTGACGAAGTCGAAGCGACGGCCGGCGAACAGGTCGTCGAGGCGCACCTTCGGCACCTCCTGTTTCACCAGCACCTCGTCGCGGAAGAAGGCGGTGTTCTCGCGGTAGAGCGAGCTGCCGGTGGACTGCAGCCATTCCTGGGTCAGGAACATCTCCGCCGTGCCGGCCTCCGAGGAGGCGGCCACGGCGTGACGCTCGAACGGCAGACGCGCCAGGTCGTCCTGGCAGTGCGGATTGGGCTCGACCAGGGTGGGGACACAGGTCGGAAAGACGTCCAGGAACGACACCGAGAAGCCGCCCAGATGGGCGCCCACGTCGAGCAGGGTCCGGGGCGAATAGCCCTGGAAGCGCAGGCCTTGCAGCACGTCTCGGTTCATCGGTCGTCCAGGCTGGCCCGCGATGCGGGCTTAAGGGTTCAGGTCAGTCGCCGGCGGCGCGCTTGCGAGGAAAGGGCGTGACGGCCGCACCGCCCCCGACCAGACCCTCGGCCCGGGCGATGTCGGCCTCGGTCCACAGACGCGCGTCGGCCGACAGGGGTTGCAGGAGATGGCGCAGGGCGAGCCTGTCCTTGTAGAGCTGCTCATAGTCCTGCCGCAGCAGCATCTCCTGGCCCTCATGGTCCAGGTCCGCGCCAACCGCGAAATAGGCCTCGAGATTGGTCAGGTCGGGCCGGGGCAGACGCCCCTCGCGATAGTCGGCGACCATGCCCGCGTAGAGGTCTTCCAACTGGGCCACCAGCTTGTCCGTGTTGAACAGGTCGCAGGTGTCGCGGCTGGCCATCAGCCGGGCCTTCAAGCCCTCCACCTCAGCCGGAGCGTGAGCCAAGGCGACGGCGCGATCCACATAGTCCTGGGCGCTGGTCGCCACGAGATCGCCGAGGCCGGCGGCGGTCACCAGGCTGGCGCAGACCCGCGAGGCGAAGCTGCGGCCCGGCAGGGTCAGGACCGGCACCCCCATCCACAGGGCGTCAGAGGCCGTGGTGTGGGCGCCATAGGGCGAGGTGTCGAGGAACAGGTCAGCCAGCGGATAGCGGGCCAGGTGCTGGGCGTTGTGCTGCTTGGGCGCGAAGATCAGGCGCTCCGGGGCGACCCCGGCCTGTTCGGCATAGCCCCGCAGGCGGGCGTGGACGTCCTCGGAGCTGTGCAGCAGCCACAGCACGCTGTTGGGCGTCCGCGACAGGATCTCCATCCAGCGGGCGAAGGTGAAGCGGCTGATCTTCTGCGGACCATTGAAGCAGCAGAAGACGAAGGCGTCGTCCGGGAGGCCGGCGTCGGCGCGGGTGGGACGCTCGGCGTCGACGGCGCGCCTGCGGTCATTGGGCTGGTAGCAGGGGAGCCGCACGACCTTCTCGGAGTAGTAGATCTCGAAACCCTGCGGGATGATCAGCGGATCGGCCACGATATAGTGGTGGTGCGGCCCGCCCATGGTGCCGGGATAGCCCAGCCAGTTGACCTGGATCGGGGCCGGATGGCGCGAGAAGACGCCGCTCTTGGCGTCGCGGGTGTGGCCGTTGACGTCCACCAGGATGTCGATCCCGTCGGCGGCGATGGTCGCGGCGGCCGCCTCGTCGCTTAAGGCGCGGATATCGGTCCAGTGTTCCACCGCGCCCTTGATGCGGGCGTTGAGCCCGTCCCGGGCGGCTGGTCCGCAGTAATAGGCGAAGACCTCGATCTTCTCGCGGTCATGCACCTCGAACAGTTCGGCCATCAGGTAGCCGACGGCGTGGTCGCGCAGGTCGGACGAGACATAGCCGACGCGCAGGCGACGGCCGGTCAGGTCGATGGGGGCGAAGCGGCGGTCCGAGGCGATCTGGGCCTCGGGCCGGGTGTCGATCATCTCGCGCGTATAGTTGCTGGCGGCGGCCAGCTGCAGGATCGGATCGTCCGTATAGACGCCCATGGATAGCGGGTGGATGCCGGAGACCAGCGCCTTGCGGTCCATGCCCTCCCAGGGGACCGTGACCGGCCATTTGCACTGGCCCATGCGCAAGGCGAGATACTGGCCGAGCACATCGTACTGGCGCGGATTGAGCGACAGGCTCTGCTGCAGGGCCGCCTCAGCGGGTTCCAGTTGCTGATGGTCGGCAAGGACGCGGCCGATCTGCTTCAGGGCGGCGACGCTGTAGCCGATGGCGGGCCCGGTCACCTGGGCCTGGCGGGTCAGGACCTCGCGCCACTTGCCGATCGCGCCTTCCGGATCGCCGCTGCGCTCCAGCACTCCTCCCAGGTTGATATAGGCGGGCGGAAAGTCGGGGTTCTGCGCCAGGGCCGCCGACAGGGCCTCATTGGCGCCGGCCAGGTCGCCGGCGTCCATATGCAGGCCGGCCCGGTTGAAGTGGGCGACATAGGCCTGCGGGTGGTCCGGATTGAACTGGATCCAGATGCGATAGAGCTGCTGCGCCAGGGTGGGCTGGCCGGCCTGCAGCTGCTCGCCGGCGGCCGTGATCACGCCGCCCAGGTCGAGCTGGGCGCTGGTGATCTGCTGGACCGCGGAGATGAAGGCTGCTTCGGACATCGCGCCCCCGGATGCGCCTGACGATTCGTCTTAACAAATCATCGCACGCCCAGCCTGGGGAACCAATTCGGGTGCGTGCCCCCCCTGCCCCGTCCTGCCGGGCGAATTGTCGCAAAGAAAAGGCCGGACGCCCGTGGGGAGCGCCCGGCCGCTTCAGGACTACAGACCGCCTCAGGTGATGTTGAGGTAGGCCACGATCTGGTCGTTATCCAGCGACTGCACCTGGGTGGTCGTGAACGCCTCGGCCTGGCTGAAGGTCAGCGCCGAGATGTTGGTCGTCGACAGGTAGTCGATCTGGGTGGTGGTCAGGCCCGGGATCTGGGTGGTCGAGAGCCCGGTCATCTGGGTCGTGGTCAGGGCGCTGATCACCGTGGTGGTCAGGGCGCCCATCTGGGTCGAGGTCAGGGCGCCGATCTGGGTGGTGGACAGCTCCCCGATATCCGTCGTGCTCAGCGCCCGGACCTGGGTCGTGGACATGCCGCGCAGCTGGGTTCCGGAGAGCGCGCCCATCTGGGTGGCGTCCAGGGCCGAGAGGCTGGTCGTGGACAGCGCCGAAAGCTGGGTCGGCGTCAGGCCGGTGATCTGGGTCGAGGTCAGTTCGCCGATGTCCGTCGTGGTCAGCGCCGCCACCTGGCCGGAGCTGAGGCCCCGGACCTGGGTGGAGCTGAGGCCGCTGACCTGGGTGGCGTCGAGCGCCGAGAAGGTCGTGGCGGTCAGGGAGCTGAGCTGGGTCGAGGTCAAGCCGGCGATCTGGGTCGAGCTGAAGTCGGCGATGTCCGTGCTGGTCAGGCCCACGAGCTGGATGGTCGAGAGGCCCTGCAGCTGGGTCGTCGAGAGCACGCCCACCGTCGTGGCGTCCATGGCGGACAGGTTGGCCGCCGAGATGCCGGAGATCTGGGTGCTGGTCAGAGCGCCGATCTGCGTCGAGGTGAGCTCGGCGAAGTCGGTGGTGCTCAGCGACCGGATCTGGGTCGTGGTCAGGCCTCGCACCTGGGTGGTGGTCAGGGCCCCGACCTGGGTGGCGTCCAGGGCCGACAGGGCGGTGTTGGTGATCGACGCCAGTTGGGTCGAGCTCACACTGCCCAGTTGGGTGGTCGAGAGCGCGCCGACATTGGTGGCGCTGAGGGCCGCCACCTGGGTGGTGGCCAGGGCTCCGACCTGGGTCGTGGTGAGTTCGCCGATGTCGGTGGTCGACAGCCCGCCCAGCTGGGTCGTGGTGAGCGACCGGATCTGGGTGGCGTTCAGGGTCCCGACCTGGGTGGCGTCGAGGGCCGAGGCCGCGGTCGCCGTGAGGGCCGAGAGCTGGGTCGTGCTGAGCGCGCCGACCTGGGTGGAGGTCAGATCGCCGACGTCGGTGGCGGTCAGACCGGCCACCTGGGTGGTGGTCAGGCCGCGGACCTGGGTGGTCGAGAGCGCGCCGACCGTGGTCGCGTCGAGGTCGGAGATGTTGGTCGCCGACAGCGAGCCCAGCTGGGTGGCCGTCAGGGCGCCGATCTGGGTCGAGGACAGCTCGCCGAAGTCGGTGGTGGTGAGCGCCCGCAGCTGGGGCGCGGTCAGGCCCGGCACCTGGGTGGTGGTCAGGGCGCCGACCTGGGTCGCGTCCAGGTTCGACAGGTTGGTGGTGGTCAGGGCGCCGAGCTGGGTCGAGCTGAGGCCGCCGATCTGGGTGGTGCTGAGCGCGCCCACCTGGGTCGTGGCGAGGCCCGCGACCTGAGTGGCGGCCAGAGCCCCGACCTGGGTCGAGGACAGCTCACCGATATCGGTGGTCGAGAGGCCGCCAAGTTGCGTCGAGGTCAGGGCGCGAACCTGGGTGGCGCTCAGGGCGCCGACCTGGGTCGCATCCAGGGCCGAGACGTTGGTGGCGTTGAGGGCCGCCAGTTGCGTCGTGGCGAGGCCGCCGACCTGGGTCGAGGACAGCTCGCCGATGTCGGTGGTGGACAGGCCCGCCAGCTGGGTCGTGGTCAGGCCGCGCAGTTGCGTGGTCGTGAGCGCGCCCACCTGGGTGGCGTCGAGGGCCGAGACGGCGGTGGCCGTGAGCGCCCCGAGCTGGGTCGAGGACAGGGCCCCGACCTGGGTCGAGGACAGCTCGCCGATGTCGGTGGTGCTCAAGGCGCCGAGCTGGGTTGAGGTCAGGCCGCGCACCTGGGTCGCCGACAGGACGCCGACATTGGTGGCGTCCAGGCCCGAGACATTGGTCGTCGACAGCGCGCCCAGCTGGGTGGCGCTGAGGGCGCCGATCTGGGTGGAGCTGAGCTCGCCGAAGTCCGTCGTGGTGAGCGCCCGCAACTGGGTCGCCGTCAGGCCACCGACCTGGGTCGTGGAGAGCGAGCCGACCTGGGTCGCATCCAGGGTCGACAGGGCCGTCGCGGTCAGGCCGCCGACCTGGGTCGAGGTCAGGCCGCCCAGCTGGGTGGTCGAGAGCGCGCCGACATTGGTGGTCGACAGGGCCGCCAGCTGGGTCGAGGTCAGCGCCCCCACCTGGGTGGAGGACAGCTCACCGATATCCGTGGTGCTGAGCCCGCCGAGTTGAGTGCTGGTGAGCGCCCGCACCTGGGTGGCGTTCAAGGAACCGACCTGGGTGGCGTCCAGGGCCGAGACGTTGGTGGCGTTGAGCGCCGCCAGCTGGGTCGTGGCCAGGCTGCCGATCTGGGTCGAGCTGAGCTCGCCGATATCCGTGGTCGACAGGCCGCCGACCTGGGTGGTGGTCAGGCCGCGCAGTTGCGTGGTCGAGAGGGCGCCGACCTGGGTCGCGTCGAGCGCCGACAGGGCCGTCGGGGTCAGCGCGCCGACCTGGGTCGAGGACAGGGCCCCGACCTGGGTCGAGGTCAGCTCGCCGACATCGGTGGTGCTCAGGCCGGCCATCTGGGTGGTGGTGAGGCCGCGCACCTGGGTCGCCGTCAGGCCGCCCATGGTGGTGGCGTCGAGGGCCGACAGGTTGGTGGCCGACAGGGCCGCCAGCTGGGTGGCGTTCAGCGCGCCGACCTGGGTCGCCGTCAGATCGCCGAAGTCGGTCGTGGTGAGCGCCCGCAACTGGGTCGCCGTCAGGCCACCGACCTGGGTCGTGG
>CAZXVO010000011.1:0-35105 GCA_964643835.1 uncultured Phenylobacterium sp.
GCGGCGGCGGCGGTGGTCGCCTCGGTGGTGGCTTCAGCGGCGGCGGCGTCGGCCTTCTCGGCCGGCTTGCTGCAGGCGGCGGTAGAGAGGGCGGCGATGGCGGCGCCAGCCACCAGGAACGTGCGGAGGTAGGTCATGTCCAGGGTATCCTGCCAAGTGACGTTGGAACGCCAGCCTCGATCCCCGAGCCCGGCGCTGCCCGGACTATGGCCATGTTTGTGACAGCAGCAACCCCCGAACTCACGGACCCGTGATCACAATTGGGGCCGCCTTCTCCTCCCCCGCGGCGCGGGGGAGGAAAGGGAGCTACAGCCCGATCCCGGGAACCGCCTGGGCCTGGTACTCCGCCAGGGCCTCAGGGCTGATGTCGATCACCTTGCGGGCGTCGAGGTCGAAGCTGATCACCACCGCCTCGGCGCTGGCCCAGGGCCTGCCGCTCACCGGGTCCACCATCCAGTGGAACACCCGCCGGGTCCGGGTCTCTGCGCCGCCGAAGCCGGAGCGCAGCTCCACATGATCGCCGGCGCGCGGCCAGCCCAGGTGCAGCACCCGGTATTCCAGCACCGCCCCACCGACTCTGGGGGCCTTCTCGCCGTCGGCCAGGGCCGGGCCCGGCCGCTTGTCGCCGAACAGCCGCGCCACCCCGTCGGAGACCCGGCCGATGAACATCTCGCCGCGCAGGCGGCCGAACACGTCGCATTCCTGGACCTGGACCGTGCCCATGCCGATCCGCTGCAGGCCCAGTTCCTCGGCGCGGGGGAAGCTCGCCGTGGGCGCGGCCACCGGCGACAGGTCAATGCTGCGCGCCGCCGCAAAGCCGGGAACCTCGATCCTCAGCGCTTCCGCCGCCGCCCGCACCCGCGCCGGCCAGGGGAAGGGGCGCAGGTCTCGGCTGGTCGCGTGCGCCACCACCATCTGGAAGGTCGCCGCCGGGGCGCCGGTCGGATGGCGGATCACCAGCAGGATGCGGGCCTCGGTCTCGCCCATCTCCACCACCCCGCCGGTCATGGTCAGGGCGGCGCCCGCGTGGGCCTCCTTCAGGAACCGCATGTGGCTTTCGCGGACCACCAGGGTCGCCTCGCCGTCGGCGGCGAAGGCGCGCGGCATGCCCAGGAGTCGCGCCAGGCCGCCCAGGCCCTCAAACGCCTTGGCCACCCAGAAGCGGACATTGAGATGCCCCATCTCATCGCATTCCCAGGTGTTGACCCCGCCGCTCCAGACTTCCGCGCCTTCGCTCACGCCCATCCCCTCAAAATCATCTAGGCTGTGTAACCGACCGTACCGTTCGCGCGAACTGTCGTTTGGAAGGCCCGTGGAGGACGCATGCGAAAGCCTGGCGAAAAGCCGCTTCTGGTCCGTCTCACCCATGCGGTGAACGCGGTCGCCATCCTGGTCCTGGTGATGAGCGGACTGCAGGTGTTCAACGCCCACCCCGCCCTCTACTGGGGCCACAAGTCGACCTTCGACGCCCCCTGGCTGCAGATGGGCATGATCGAGGGCCAGGACCGCGTCTATGGCGTCACCCAGATCGGCCAGGCGCGCTTCGACACCACCGGCCTGCTCGGCTATTCGGGCGCGCAAGGCCGCAAGGAACCGCGGGGCTTTCCCGCCTGGGCGACCCTTCCCAGCTATCGAGACCTGGCCAGCGGTCGGCGCTGGCATTTCTTCTTCGCCTGGGTGTTGGTGCTGAACGGCGCCGTCTATCTCACCGCCAATGCGGCCAGCGGTCGCTGGCGCCAGTTCGTCCCCGCCCGCGCTGAGCTCGCCCCCCGCCACCTGGCCCGCGAGATCGCCGAACACGCCCGCCTGCGCTTCGCGCCCGGCCTCAACACCCTGCAGAAGCTCTCCTATCTGGGCGTCGTCGCGGTCGTCCTGCCGCTGATGGTGCTCACCGGCCTGACCATGTCGCCCGGCATGAACGCCGCCTGGCCCTGGCTGGTGGAGCTGTTCGGCGGGCGACAGTCGGCCCGCTCCCTCCACTTCATCTGCGCGACCCTGGTGGTCGTCTTCGTCCTCGTCCACCTGGCCATGGTGCTGGCCGTCGCCGTCCGTGGCCGCAAGGGAGACCCCGCATGAGCCTACCGCGCCGCACTTGGCTCCAGGGCCTGGCCGCCTCGGGCCTGGCGCTCGCCACCTCGGCCTGCGACCGCGTGGTCGACAAGCTGAACGCCAATCGCAAGGTCACGGGCGTCATCGCCAAGGCCGAGGGCCTGACCTACCGCGCCCAGCGCAGCCTGCAGGGCCGCATGGCGCTGGCCCAGGAATTCACCCCGGCCGACATCTCCAAGGACTTCCGCGCCAACGGCTCGATCCGCCCGCGCGATCCGACCTACCAGGCCCATGTGAAGGCCGGCTTCGCCGACTATCGCCTGGTCATCGACGGCCTGGTGGAGCGGCCCCAGTCCTTGAGCCTCGCCGACCTGCGCGCCGCGCCGGCCCGCACCCAGATCACCCGCCACGACTGCGTCGAGGGCTGGTCCAGCATCGGCCAGTGGACAGGCGCCCGGCTCTCGCCCCTGCTCGACCGCGCCGGGGTGAAGCCGGAAGCCCGCTACCTGGTCTTCCACTGCTTCGACAGCCTGGATGAGAGCGCCGGCGAACTCGGCCGCTACTATGAGAGCATCGACCTGATCGACGCCCACCACCCCCAGACCATCCTCGCCTACGCCATGAACGGCGCAGCCCTGCCGGTCGCCCACGGCGCGCCGGTCCGCCTGCGGGTCGAACGCCAGCTCGGCTACAAGCACGCCAAGTACCTCACCCGCATCGAGGCCGTCGCCGACTTCCGCCACATCTCCGGCGGCAAGGGCGGCTTCTGGGAGGACCGCGGGTACGAGTGGTACGCGGGGATATGACACCCTCCCGCTCATTCCCGCGAAGGCGGGAATCCAAGCTGAGCTTTCCCCTTGTCCGCTAAGGAGCGGACTTGAAGGGTCAGAGTCGTCCAAGCGCCGCTTGGATCCTCGCCTTCGCGGGGATGAGCGGTAGATGGGGCGCATCGGACCTCGCCCCCAGCGGGGCCAGATCTGGCGCGTCAACGCCGACCCGTTCGTGCTTTTCGTGTTGTTCGTGGTTCAATCTTCCAGAGGCTGCGCGCCTCATTCCGTCAACGCCCTGGCGCCGAGCGAATGGACACCTCCGACCCGAGCTCCGACGATCTCGATGAGCCGATCCACCTTTTGGCCTGGGACCCGTCCTGGCCGGCCATGGCTGGCATGCTTGAGGCGGAACTGGTCCCTCAGATCCCGTTGTCGAGCCTGATAGAGCCGATCGGCAGCACCGCCGTGGAAGGGATGCGAGCCAAGCCGGTGATCGACCTGATGATCGGCGCGGCCGGCTACGCCGACGTGGAGGTCATTGCTCAGCGGCTCGCCCGGGGCGGCTGGCAGGACATGGGCGAGGCCGGCGTGGCGGGCCGCCGCCACCTGCGCCGGCGGCGCGGCGCGCCCGTCAATGTCCATATCGTCGGCCTCGCCTCCGAGCACTGGCGAAACAACCTAGCCATCCGCGACTATCTGCGGGCGCATCCAGCAGCGCGCTCGGCCTATTCTGCATTGAAGCAGTCCATCATCGCCGAGGGTGCTGATCTCCTGCTCGCCTACTCGGATCGAAAGGCGGCGTTCATGGCCGAACTGCTGGAGCGGGCGCTCGCCTGGAAGAACGGACAGCGCCCATGAGGCGCATTCAGCTTGGATTCCCGCCTTCGCGGGAATGAGCGGGGGGTGGGAGGGCCTGCGTCCACCGGCCAGGGTCGCGCGTGGCGCCGAACAGGCTCTTCGACCCCGACCTGTTCGTGTCCTTGTGCTTTTCGTGGTTCGATTCTCTAGCGACCTTTCCGTGGCCCCGAGCCTGTTGGAACTGCCGCTGGGATTCGCGCCAGGGGCTGAGCGGGGGAGGGATCAGTCCCCGGGCCGCCTCGCCCGGCCGTCGTGCGGCCCCAGCGGCCGCACCGGGGCGTCCGCCCAGCCGAAGCCGCAGTCGCGCTCGAAGTCGGGATGGAGCGGATAGCGGACCCGGTTCTCCGGCTTGCGCGCCTCGCCCACCACCAGCAGCGTCACCTCGTCGTCAGTGTTGTTCAGGAAGCTGTGGCAGACGCCGGTCCCGGCCGGGAAGGCCACGCTGTCGCCGGGCTTCAGGGGGTGCAGCACCCCGTCGATCCAGGCGTCGGGCGTGCCCGACAGCACATGGACGAACTCCTCCTCGGCGCTCTCGGCGTGGGGGTAGGAGGTGCGTCGGCCGGGCGGCAGGCGCACATGGTGGATGCCGATCCGGGTCAGGCCGAGCTTGCGGCCCACCGAGGCGTCGATCCCCATCGGCTCGTCGTCGCCCGCATAGCGATGCGGCTCCGCCTCTTCGAGCTCCGACCAGTGGGCGATGAAGTCCGGGCGTTGGGGCATGGGAAGGCTCCTGTCCTGTCCAGCGTCATCCTATCGCGTCCGCCGCCAAAACCTGTCAGCTGCCCGGTGGCTCAACCCGGTCCTGTTCGGGGCGACGGCTGCGCCACAATGCCGCCCGAAACCAGGACCATGCCGCCTTCGCCGGGCGCCCGCCGTCCGGCCTTCACAGGACCCCACACCCCTATGCCCAGCGACAGTCGATCACCCGCGCCGTCGCGGCCGGACCTGGCCTGACCTCATAGGGGTTAGCGCCTTCGTCCCGCCGCGTCGGCGGACGGAGGAGCTCCCATGACCCATACTGAAGACACCCTGCGCGCCGGCGGCGAACACATCGCCGATATCGTCGCGCGCCTGAACGCCATCACCCTGGCCGACGCCGTCACCGCCCTTGAAGGCCTGCCCTTCGACCGGGCGGTGGAGGTGCTGGACCGCGCCGAACTGGCCCGGGTGGGCCAGCTACTGACCACGCTCGCCGACGCGGGTGCGCTGCTGACGGCCATGTCCGCCGACCGCGCCGCCGCCGCCCTGCGCGACCTGGACGGGCCGGACCGCACGGCGCTGCTGTCGCAGCTCGACTTCGAAACCGCCGCCGGCCTCAAACAGCTGCTGACCTATGGCCCGGATACGGCCGGCGCCCTGATGACCACCGAGTTCGTCAGCGTGCCGGTGGGCTATACGGCCGCCCAGACCCTGACCCACCTGCGCGAGGTCGAGCGGACCCGCGAGACGGTCTACGCCATCCATGTGCTGGACCCCGCGACCCGGGCCCTGGTGCGCATCGTCACCCTGCGCCAGCTGATCTCGGCCGCGCCTGAGGCGCCCATCGAGGCGGTCGGCCCCGACCGTGCGCCCATCGTCGTGACGCCGGACATGGACCGCGAGGAGGTCGCCCGGCTGATCTCCGTCCACGACCTGCTGTCCGCCCCGGTGCTCAACGCACGGGGCCAGGTCCTGGGCATCGTCACCGTGGACGACGTGATCGACGCCATCCTGGCCGAGAGCGCCGAGGATGTTCAGAAGTTCGGCGGCGTCACCGCCACGGCCGAGCCCTATCTGCACATCAGCTTCGCCGAGATGATCCGCAAGCGCGCCGGCTGGCTGTGCGCCCTGTTCCTGGGCGAGATGCTGACCGCCAGCGCCATGCAGCATTTCGAGGACGAGTTGGCCAAGGCGGTGGTGCTCACCCTGTTCATCCCGCTGATCATGAGCTCGGGCGGCAATTCCGGGTCCCAGGCGACCTCGCTGTTGATCCGCGCCCTGGCGCTAGGCCAGCTGCGCCTGGCCGACTGGTGGCGGGTCGCCCTGCGCGAGGTCCCGACCGGCCTGACCCTGGGCGCCATCCTGGGGGGGATCGCCATAGGCCGGATCGCCCTGTGGCAGACGGCGGGCATCTATGACTACGGACCGCACTGGCCCCTGATCGCCCTGACCGTCGGCGCGGGCCTGGTGGGGATCGTCACCTTCGGCTCCCTGTCAGGCTCCATGCTGCCCTTCGCCCTGAAGCGCCTGGGCTTCGACCCGGCCAGCGCCTCGGCCCCCTTCGTGGCCACCCTCGTCGATGTGACCGGCCTGGTGATCTA
The DNA here is from genome assembly GCA_964643835.1 of uncultured Phenylobacterium sp. Taxonomy (GTDB): domain Bacteria; phylum Pseudomonadota; class Alphaproteobacteria; order Caulobacterales; family Caulobacteraceae; genus Phenylobacterium. Next base: position 5,978 of record CAZXVO010000011.1, read on the forward strand.
TTTCAGCGTCGCCCTGGTGGTGCTGCACGGGACGCTGTTGTGAGGGGCGCGCGCCCGTTGCGGCAAATGTTCACCCGATGGGGCAGCAAGCGACGCTCAGGGCTCAGCTCTTGGAGTGGGCTCCTGCGCCTCCAGCCCTTCCAACGGGCTGTACACGATAGTGCAAAGGGCTAGGTCCGAACCGACACCGGTTGGGAAGCACCATACGCCCTCAAGGCCCTCAAGGGGCACCGGCGTAAGCCCAAGGTGTTCCAGATCCTGCAGGGCCGCCGTTGCTAGACGCCCTGATGCCCGCGGCACTGGCCTCTTCAGCCGGAGTACCTCCGCCCATCGGCGTACAGCTTCAGTCTCGTCGAGGGCTGTCACTTGCGAGCAGTAGGTCCCGCCTCGGAAGCCGCAAACAATGGTGTAGAGCGCTCGAGGCATGGTGGTTCTCCAGCAGCCAGGAGCCAGATTCAGCCCCGCGTCAGCCCTTCCGGCAGCATCGGATGATCCGCCTCGGGATCGTACCAGCTGGCCCCATCGGATCGCCAGATGTGCCACTGGCGCTCGACCGTGACGGCTGTGTCCAGGCAGCCCAGGCGCAGCATCACCTGGTCGCCGCCCGCCCGGTCGGCCACCAGTTGTGAGCCGCAGCGGGTGCAGAACCGGCGGGTCTTGCCCGGCGAGGAGTCGTAGGCGCCCAGGAGCTCCTCGCCCCGCGTCCAGCGGAACCGGGCCTTGGGAACCGCCGCCAGGCTGGAAAAGGCCGCGCCATGGGCCTTGCGGCAGGTCTCGCAGTGGCAGTGGGCGATGGCGTCCAGCTCCGCCTCAGCCTCATAGGCCACCCCGCCGCACAGGCAGCTTCCGGTCAGCATGGCGGGGCTCCTGTGTGGCAACTGGAACGATATTAATCCATTGTATTATATATATAATTGTGGATTGCGCCGTGGCGGAAACCCTATCGTCCATGTTGACGTCAAAGCTGGGCGGCCGGCCTCAATAGTAGGGCGCGGACTTGGTCAGCTCGGCTTCCTTGGCGCAGGCGGCGGCGTCCGGGGCGGGGCCGGCGGCGCGGGCCTTGGCGACCTCTTCGCGGGCGGCGTCCATGTCCGAGCGGAACTGGGCCGAACCGTGCAGGCCGGCGACCAGGGCCGAGGCGTTGGTGCGGGCGGCTTCGACGGCGCTCATATTGTGGACCCCGCAGACCATGCGGCTCTCACCATAGGCCCGGCCGCGGATCAGGATCTCGGTGGCCCGGTCGGGGGCCAGTTCGGCCAGGACCAGGGCGACGGTCCAGCCCCAGGTGGCGTGGCCGGACGGATAGTCCGGGCTGGCGGCCAGCAGCGGATCCTTGGGTACGCAGATCGGGCCCTCATCGATCAGATAGGGGCGCTTGCGCTGGTAGATGTCCTTGGGGTGGTTGGTGGCGTAGCCGACGTCCGGCGCCATCTTGGACAGGATGGCCAGGGTCTTGGGCGCGTTCTGGGCGGTCAGCTCGACGCCGAGGGCGCAGGCCATGTGCTTTGGCATGGTGAACTGGTTCACGTCGGTGATGGCCAGGTCCCAGCGCGGAGTGTCCTTCAGCTTGCGGCTGTTCGCGAAGGCTTTGCGGTCGGCGTCATAGCGGACCGTGCCCTCGACCGGCGCCTGGGGCAGGATGCGATAGGTGTCCGGGGCGGAGGCACCCAGATATCCGCCGCTGGGGGGCTTGGGGGCCTGTCCTTGGGCGATGGCCGCGCCGGCGAGGGTGGCGGTCAGCAGCAGGGCCGCTCCGGTGACCAGGTGTTTCCGCTGCATGTCGTTCCCCCGCAAAGCTTGCGCCCTATTTGTTGCGGCTCATGATGCCCGGCGCAGACGGCCAAGGCCAGAGCGAACCGGACCCGGATCGGGCTGCGAGCCGGCCGCCTTTCGGCTAGACTGAGCTTCACCCTTTCGGAGACCCGCGTGAGCCACGAGCCCCTCAAGCCGCTGATCGTCCGGCCGCCCGCCACATCGCGGCGCGAGGGCGGCCTGGCGGCCATGGCGGAGCGGGCCGAGCGCTTGCGGTGGCGCCGCGTGGCCCAAGCCCGGCGACCGATTCCGATCCGGGCCCTGGCGACGCCGCTGTTGATCCTGGTGTCGCCCCTGATCCTGCTGGTCCTGTCGGTGGGGGTGTTCCTGCCCGGGCGTTTCCGGGTCAATCCGGCCCTCTTGATGCTGAGCTTCGGCGCCCTGCTGGACAGCTGGAGCCGCGGGCCGGACGAGCGTCGCGGCTGAACGAAAAAGGGCCCCTCCGAAGAGGGGCCCTCGATCAGGTCGTAGCGAAGGTTCAGGCCTTCACGAACAGCTTGGCCCAGCGGCGGCGCTCGCGGGTCTTCCACGAGCCGCGGTGCCAGGCGTCGGAGGCGATCAGCGGGACCACGGTGGTGGCTTCGGCGAACACCATCTGTTCCCAGGTCACGTCGACCTTGCCCCAGGAGCAGGCCTCCTTCAGCGTAGAGGACGAGCAGGCGCCGTCGCGCACGTCGGCCACGGTGATCTGGACCGCGTACTTGTGCATGTCGACCTCGTGGCCGAGGATCTCGGCGCAGACCACGGTGTCCTGGGCGAAGTTCTTCGGCACGCCGCCGCCCACCATGAACAGGCCGGTGGTGCCGGCCGCGATCTTGATGTCGGTCAGTTCGCGGAAGTCGGCCACGGCGTCGATGGTCAGGTAGGGCTTGCCTTCCTTCATGCGCTCGACCTGGTGCTTGACCAGGCCGAAGCCGGCCGAGCTGTCCACGAAGGCCGGGCAGAAGATCGGCACGCCTTCCTTGTAGGCGGTCTCGATCAGGCTGTCGGGCTTCTTGGCGTTGCCGTCGGCCAGCCACTTGCCCATCTCGTGGATGAACTCACGGCTCGAATAGGGGCGCGGCTCCAGGGCGTTGCAGAGCTGGAAGATGGTCTCGTCGCAGGCCTGCAGCTCTTCTTCGTCGATATAGGTGTCGTAGATGCGGTCGATATACATCGCGCGCAGGTCGCGGTCGTCGACCGGGTTCTGGGCTTCCGACTGGTAGTGCTTGAAGCCAAGAGCCTCGAAGAAGTCCATGTCGACGATGGAGGCGCCGGTGGCCACGACCACGTCGGTCAGGCCGTACTTCACCATGTCGCGATAGATGTGCATGCAGCCGCCGGCGCTGGTCGAGCCGGCCAGGATCAGCCAGGTCGAGCAGCCGGCGTCTTCCAGCGACAGGGACAGGATGTCGGCGGCGCGGGCGGTGTCGCGGCTGGTGAAGCTCATCTGGCGCATGGCGTCGATCACCGGGCGCGCGTCGTATTGGTCGATCGCCACATGCTCGACGGTGGTGGAGAGCAGTTGGGCCTTGCGGTTCGAATTCACGACGTCAGCGGTCATTCTCTAGGGTCCTCGAAGAGTTTGAGCGCCCGTCCAAATAGAAAGGCGCGACCGGGACGGAGCGACCGGCCGCGCCTGAACTGTTCAGCCTTTCAGCCTACTTCTTGCGACGCTTCTTGCCCCGGGCGCGCGACAGCTTCACGACGTTCTGCAGGTCAGAACGCGGCTTGGCGATCGAACGCCGGGCCAGGCCGTACATCGAGGCCATCGGCGCGTCCTCGACCGAGATGGTCTCGACCTCGCCGAAGCCGTTGAAGCCGGTGCTCATGGCCACGCCATAGGCGCCCAGCATGCCGATCTCGATATAGTCGCCCTCGCGGACGTCCTCGGGCAGCCAGAAGGGGCCGGGCATGTGGTCGATGGAATCGCAGGTCGGCCCGTAGAAGCGGTAGGGCTTCAGCGGCCCTTCAACCTCGTGGGCGTCGTCGTCCTGGCGGCGCATCATCTTCACCGGGAACGGCCACTTGGCGTGCGCCGCATCGAACATTGTCCCGTAGGAGCCCTCGTTCAGATACAGGGCGTCGCCCTTGCGCAGCTCGACCTTGGCCAGCACCGAGGAGGCTTCCGCCACCAGGGCCCGGCCAGGCTCGCACCACAGCTCGGTGGTCTCATGGACCATCATCTCGGCGAAGCCGCGCTCGATGGAGTCCATATAGTCTTCGAGCGCCGGCGGCGTCATGCCGGGATAGACCGAGGGGAAGCCGCCGCCCACGTCGACCACGTCGGCGAACACGCCGGCGCGGACAAGGGCGCGCGAGGCCTGGGTCATCGCCGCCTGATAGGCGGTGGGACGCATGCACTGGCTGCCCACGTGGAAGGCCACGCCCATCAGCTCCTGGGTCGCGCGGCGCGCGGCCAAGAGCAGGCTGGGCGCCTGCAGGGGGTCGATCCCGAACTTGCCGGCCAGGGAATAGGCCGCGCCGTCCGCCGAGACTGCCAGGCGAACCATCAGGTTCAGGTCCTTGGCCCCGCCGGTGGCGTCGAGAATCTTGTCCAGCTCCTCGTGGCAATCCAGCGAGAAGGTGCGGACCCCGTGGTCGAAATAGGCGGCCGAGATGGCGGCGCGGCTCTTGACCGGGTGCATGAACGCCATGCGGGAGCCCGGCGCATGCTGCGCGACCAGCTCGATCTCGCGGATCGAAGCCACATCGAATGACGTCACCCCATTCGCAGCCAGGGTCTCGATGACCCACGGCGAAGGGTTCGCCTTAACAGCGTAGAAGACGTCGCCTTTAAAATTGTCCTGGAACCAGCGCGCCGCTACAGACACCGCGTCCGGTCGCGCAATGGCGACAGGTCGTTCGGGCGCCCGCATGCGGACCAGGTCCAGGGGCGTATGGTACCTTTGCACCTCACGCAACCCCCAACGGATTGTTGAACCTAGCCGGCGTTAGCAGCGCTTTTGAGGACATCGGGTCCGCCGGAGCGCGCGAGATAGGGTCTATTGCGCCCGATGTAAAGTCCTTTGACGTCGCAGCTGGCCCCCACGTTAACGGACGCTGGACCGGGGGCGGGGCGACGTGTCATGAAGCCGTCGCAGGCTTGGGCGATCTAGCCCCCTTGGCCTGTCGCGCGACGATCCCGAGGAACCCTCGCCATCCATGTCTGACGCCGCCGTCCTGACCGTGCGGAACGCCTCCAAGAGCTTCGGCGCCCGCAAGGCGCTCGACGGGGTTTCCCTCAATGTTTCCCGTGGCGAGATGATCGCCCTGATCGGCCCCTCCGGGTCCGGCAAGTCGACTCTGCTGCGCTCGATCACGGGCTTGCAGACCATCGACGCCGGCCCCGGCGTGATCGAGGCCTTCGGCCAGCCGGTCCAGACCGGCGGCAAGGTCTCTAAGAAGGTGCGCGACGTGCGCATCCGGATCGGCTTTATCTTCCAGCAGTTCAACCTGGTCGGCCGGCTGACCCTGTTCAGCAATGTGGCCCTGGGCTCGCTGGGCCGGATCCCGGTGGTCCGCGGCCTGTTCGGCCTGTGGCCCAAGGAGACCAAGCAAGCGGCCATGGCCGCGCTCGCCCGCGTAGGCGTGGCCGACTATGCCGGCCAACGGGCCAACACCCTGTCTGGCGGCCAGCAGCAGCGCGGCGCCATCGCCCGCGCCCTGGTGCAGAAGGCCAAGGTGATCCTGGCCGACGAGCCGGTCGCCTCGCTTGATCCGGTTTCGGCCCGCAAGGTCATGGAACTGCTCTCCGACTTGAACGCCAGCGACGGCCTGACCGTCGTCGTCACCCTGCACCAGGTCGACTACGCCACCCGCTACTGCAAGCGGGTCGTGGCCCTGAAGGCGGGCAAGCTGGTCTATGACGGCCCGGCCAGCGGCCTGGACCGCGCGCGCCTGATCGACATCTACGGTCCCGAATTCGAAGACGTCTTCTGGGAAGGAGCTCCCGAATGATCCGTCGCAGCCTGATCACCAGCCTCGGCGTCGCCGCGGCTCTGACCCTCGCCGGATGCGGCAAGTCGGAGGCGCCGAAGACGGCGACCCCGAAGGAACTGACCTTCTCGATCCTGTCGGCCGAGAACCAGCAGTCCATGGGCCCCCTGTGGCAGCCGCTGATCGACGACATGAGCGCCTATGTCGGCGTGCCGGTGAAGCCGTTCTTCGCCTCCAACTACACCTCCCTGATCGAGGCCATGCGCTTCAACCAGGTTCAGGTGGGCTGGTTCTCGGCCGTGCCGGCCCTCGAGGCCATCGAGCGCGCCAATGGCGAGATCCTCGGCCGGGTGGTCGATTCCGGCGGCGTCGACTCTTATGAGTCCGTGCTGATCGCCCGGAAGGGTTCGGGCGTCACCCTCGATAAGGTGCTGAAGTGCGACAAGTCGCTGAACTTCGGCATGGGCGACGCCAAGTCGACCTCGGGCACCCTGGCCCCCAAGGCCTACCTGTTCACGCCGCGCAATATAGAGCCGGCCAAGTGCTTCAAGACGGTCCGCTCGGGCAGCCACCAGGCCAATGTCTTCGCGGTCGCCAACGGCGTGCTGGACGTGGCCACCAACAATTCGGTCGGCCTGGTCTTCGCCAAGCGCGACAACCCGCAGATCGCCGAGAAGGTCGAGGTGATCTGGTCCTCGCCGCCGCTGCCGGAAAGCTCCATCGTCGCCCGTAAGGACCTGGACCCGGCCATCCGCGAGAAGATGCGTCAGTTCTTCCTGACCTACGGGACCGGAACCGGCCCGAAGGCCGACAAGCAGCGTGAGGTCCTGAAGGGCCTCGCCTATGGCGGCTTCCGCCCGGCCGACGGCAGCTATCTGGATCCGGTGCGCGAGATGGAGGCCGCCGAGGCCCTGGTCGACGCCCGCCGGTCCGGCGACCCTGCCAAGATCGCCGCCGCCGAGAAAGCCCTGGCCGAGATCCAGGCCAAGGCCGCCCAGCACCGCGCCACCAATCCGGACGCCTGATGAGCTCGCAGACCACCACCGCGGCGGTCCCGCCGCCGCCGACCCGCACCCTGATGCAGCGTGCGCCCGACGCCCTGGTCTGGGGCGGCGTGATCATCATGCTGATCGTGGCCTTCGGTCCGGTGGAGATGCGCCGGCTGCCGATGCTGTTCACCAATTCGGAGAACATGCGCCAGTTTGGCCAAGAGCTGATCAAGCCCGACTTCGGCCTGTGGAAGCTCTATGTCTCCCAGATGTGGCTGACGGTGCAGATTGCCTTGTGGGGCACTGTGCTGGCCGTGGTGCTGGCCATTCCCTTCGGCCTCGCCTGCGCGCGCAATGTCTCGCCGGCCTGGCTGCAGCAGCCCATGCGGCTGTTCATGAACCTGCTGCGCTCGGTCCCCGACCTGGTGATCGGCATGCTGTTCATCGTCGCCGTGGGCCTCGGCCCCTTTGCTGGCGTGATGGCGCTGGCCCTCAACACCGGCGGCGTGCTGGCCAAGCTGTTCTCGGAAGCTGTCGAATCCATCGACCGCGGGCCTGTCGAGGGCGTCCGCGCCACCGGGGCGACCCCGCTGCAGGAGGTGGTCTGGGGCGTCATTCCCCAGGTCGCCCCACTGTGGAGCTCGTATGCGCTCTACCGCTTTGAATCGAACTCGCGCTCGGCCACGGTGCTCGGCCTGATCGGGGCGGGAGGCATCGGCCAGACCCTGTTCGAAAGCCTCAACAGCTTCGCCTACGCCCAGGTCTCGGCCATCGCCATCGTCATCGTGGTCGCCGTCACCCTGATCGACCTGCTCAGCCAGACCATCCGCGCCCGCCTGCTCTGAGGCGGCGGGGGTGACCGTGGCGCCACGGCTGGGCCGTGGTCGCCCGGTCGCGGGCCGTGAGCGCCCAACCTTATGAGTTGTATGTGAAAAATCTCATCCTGCGCGCCTTTGCGCCCAGGCTGTCCGTCCTTGTGCGGAAAAACTGTCACATAACCGCAGCCCGACTGTCATGGATGTTTGGCCGGAGCGTCACAGGACGTCGCTAAGCCCCGCCTAAGCCTGAAGAGGCTCACGGGGACAGCGAACAAGGATCCTGACAGATGAATATCAAGACCGCGCTTTGCGCCGGGGCGGCGCTCTGCGTGTCCGCGCTCGCGGCCACCGCCGCCAGCGCCCAGGACACGACGGTGGCCTGGAAGGGCGCGCCGCAATGGACCAATGACGACGTGCAGTTCAAGGTCCGTGGCCGCCTGCTGATTGATTACGTGTTCCAGGACGTTGACCGGGTCGCGCCGCTGGCCGACTATCAGACCTCCAACATCCGCGGCCGCCAGGCGTTCCTGGGCGTCGAAGGCAAGCTGAACAACTACATCGCCTACAAGGCCGAAGGCGGCGCCGTGAACGGCGGCGCCTGGTCGTGGGACGACGTGGTCATCGAGTTCAAGCCGACCGAGTGGACCTCGATCATGGTCGGCAACATCAAGGCCGCCGGCCTTGAGAACCTGACCTCCACCCGCTTCCTGAGCTTCATGGACCGCGGTCCGTACGGCGACATGGGCCCGGACAGCTACCTGGCCTCGGTCGTGGCCAAGGCCAACGGCCTGAACTGGACGCTGACGGGCGCCATCCAGGGCAACTCGCTGAACTCGGGTGACGTGAACAACACCGCCGGCGCCAATCCGGGCTCCAAGGAGCGGATCGGCTACACGGTTCGCGGCTCCTACGCCCCGATCCTCACCGACATGGACAAGGTCCACGTCGGCGCCTTCGCCCGTTACCGCAACCACGGTGATGAAAGCGCCTTCAGCTTCGCCGGTCGTCCGAGCACGGGCTATGGCGACTCCGGTCGCTACTACACCACCGGCGCCATCGGCGACACGGACGTGACCTACGGCGTCGAAGCCGCCTGGGTTCACAATAACCTCTCGGTCCAGGGCGAATTCGCCGACATCAAGGTGAACCGCCTGCAGACGGCGGCCGCTGGCGGCGATCCGGACGTGAAGGTGGGCTACGCCTTCGTCAGCTTCTGGCCGACCGGCGAAAGCCGCAACTACGACGCCGCCAAGGGTGAGTTCGGTCGTCCGAAGATCATCGACCCGATCACGGCCGGTGGCCTGGGCGGCGTGGAGCTGCTGGCCCGCTACGACTACGCCGACCTGACCGACGCCTATTCGACCGCCACCACCGCGGCCGGCCGGACGCTGTCGCAGGACGCCGGCAAGTACAAGGGCTGGACCCTGGGCGCCAACTACTACCCCACCGCCTATGTCCGCCTGCAGGCCAACTACACCAGCGCTGACATCGACAATCCCGGCCCCGGCCGCGACGTGAAGATCAACCAGTTCCAGATGCGCGCCCAGCTCGACTTCTAAGTCCGGGCGATCAGGAGAAATTTGTCATGAAGACCAAGCAAACCAAGGCGCTGCTCGGCTGTGTGGCCGCCGCCGCCCTGATGGGCGTCGGCACCGACGCCTGGGCCGCTCGCGACTACGTCTGGGCCGCCGGCTCCTCGACGGTGTTCCCCTTCGCCACCCGCGTGGCGGAAAACTACGCCAAGAAGACCGGCAAAAAGGCTCCGAAGGTCGAAAGCCTCGGCACCGGCGGCGGCATCAAGCTGTTCTGCTCGGGCACCGGCGACGCCTTCCCGGACATCGCCAACGCCTCGCGTCCGATGAAGAAGTCCGAGTTCGACCAGTGCGCCGCCAAGGGCGTGAAGGACATCGTCCAGATCAAGATCGGCTTCGACGGCATCGTCATCGCCACTGACAAGGACGGCGCGGACTACGCCTTCAAGACCGAACAGCTGTACCTGGGCCTGGCGGCCAAGGTCCTGCGCTTCGGCCAGTTCGTCCCCAACCCCTACAAGTCGTGGGACGAAGTCGGCGCCGGCCTGCCCGGCAACAACATCCTGGTCTACGGCCCGCCGCCGTCGTCCGGCACCCGTGACGCCTTCGTCGAACTGGCCATCGAGGCCGGCGCGCGGAAGTTCCCGACCGCCGACGCGATCCGTTCGGACAACGAGAAGAAGTTCAAGGAACTGGTCGACCCGCTCCGCAAGGACGGCTGGGTGGACGCCGGCGAAAACGACAACGCCATCGTCGGCACCCTGACCAAGACCCCGGGCTCGCTCGGCGTCTTCGGCTGGTCCTACCTCGAAGAGAACATGGACAAGATCAAGGGCGCTTCGGTGAACGGCGTGAAGCCCTCGCCGAACACCATCGCCGACGGCTCCTATCCGCTGGCGCGCTCGCTCTACATCTATGTGAAGAAGGCCAACATCGGGGTGACCCAAGGCCTGCAGGAATTCGTCAACGAGTTCGTCTCCGACGCGGCGACGGGTCGTGGCGGCTACCTGCAGTCGCGGGGCCTGATCCCGCTGCCGGCCGGCCAGCACGACGCCCAGAAGCAGGCGGCCCAAAAGCTGTCGCCGATGGCGCGTCCCGCGGCCTAAGCCAGACACAAAGGTTCGCTGGCCCCGCACCCAGCGTCCGAGGAGAGCGCCGCGGTCCTTAAGAGGGGCCGCGGCGATTTCCGTTCTCAGGCCCCGTTGTCGAACAGCCGCTCGGCCTGCAAGTCCGGCAGGACCGCGCAGAACCGGGCCATGGCGTCGGTGAGCACGTCACCGATCCCGGGCGCGTCCGGAATCTCGACGGCGCTCAGGTCACGGCCCTGCAGGGGCACGGTCACGCAGGCCTCCTCGACGAAGGCGGCGGACATGGTGGCCAGGGTCTCGCGCAGGTGGGCGATGGCGTGAACCGCGCGCGGCGCGGCGTTGATCAGGGCCAGGGGGATGGCCGGGAATTCGAGGCTGGAGACCAGCCAGTCCAGGGCGTTCTTCATCGCGCCCGACACCCCGTGAGCGTACTCCGGCGAACAGATCACCAGGCCCTGGGCCAGGCCGACTTCGCGGCGCAACTCGGCGACCGGCGTGGGCAGGGGATCCCCGTCCAGGTCCGGGTTGAAATAGGGCAGGCCCTCAAGCCCGCGCCAGATCACCACCTCGACGCCAGCGGGCGCGAGCCGGGGCAGGGCTTCGATCAGGCGGGAATTGCTGGAGGCGGCCCTAAGGCTGCCGGAGATGGCGAGGATCCTCATGCCTCAAGGCTGAGGCACCGCGCGATTCCTGGCTAGGCCGCCTCGTCTAAGCCGCTTCTGGGCGGCGCCGGCGCACGCGGGCCAGGCGGCGCAGCTTGCGCCAGAAGCGGGTCTTCTCCGGTTCTGGATAGGGCTGCAGGTTGCGCACGAAGTCCTCGGCGCAGGCGCGCCAGGAGAAGCCCTCGGCGAACTGACGTACGCGCTTGCGGTCGAGCTTCAGGGCCTCAAGGCAGGCCTCTCGCAGGCCCTCTGTGGCGCTGGAGGCGAGCACGCCGGCGTCCGAGTTCGGAATGATGTCGATAGGCCCAGGCGCCGGATAGGCCGCCACGGGCGTCCCCGCGGCCATGGCCTCGAGGATCACCAGGCCGAAGGTGTCGGTGAGCGAGGGGAAGACGAAGACGTCGGCGCAGGCGAAATGCGCCGCCAGCTCGTCGCCGAACCTGGCGCCGGTGAAGCGGACGTTCGGGTACTTGGCCTCGAGCTCCTCCTTCTGGGGGCCGTCGCCGACCACCACCTTGGAGCCCGGCAAGTCCAGGCCGAGGAAGGCCTCGATGTTCTTCTCCACGGCCACCCGCCCCACGGACAGGAAGATCGGCCGGGGCAGGTCGGCGAACACGTCCGGCTCGTCGTCCCGCTTGGGGTGGAAATGCTCGGTGTCGACGCCGCGCGACCATGCGGTGATGTTGCGAAAGCCGTGCTGGGACAGCTCGTCGCGCATGGTCGGCGTGGCCACCATCAGCCGGCCGGACGGCTTGTGGAACCAGCGCATATAAGCGTAGCCGGCGGCCAGCGGCAGCGGCAGGCGGGCCGAGACGTATTCCGGGAAACGGGTGTGGTAGCTGGTGGTGAAAGGCAGCTTCCATTCCACGCAGATGCGGCGGGCCGCCAGGCCGATCGGGCCTTCGGTGGCGATGTGGATGGCCTCGGGTTCAAAAGCCTTGAACCGCTCCTGGACAGGCTCATAGGCGCCCACGGCCACCTTGATCTCGCTGTAGGTCGGCAGGGGGAAGGTCTTGAACTGGTCGGGGCTGATCACCTCGACCGTATGACCCATAGCCCGCATCTCGGCGATCACCCGGGTCAGGGTGCGGACCACGCCATTGACCTGGGGCTCCCAGGCGTCGGTGGCCACCAGGATGCGCATGGACTTCTGGCCGTCATGGGCGGCGCGCACCGCGTCGCGGACCCGGGCCTTGGCGGGCCGGGTCGGGGCCACGGCCTGGGTCTGCAGCCAGGCCCAGAAGGCGCCCATCAGGGCTTCACGGGTGGGGAAGTGGCGATAGACTGTCCGCTCGCCGACGCCCGCCTCCTCTGCGATCTCGGCGAAGGAGATTTCCTCGAAGCCGCCGGACTCCAACTTGCGGCCGACGGCGTGCAGGATCTGGTCGTGGGTCTCGGCCTTCTGGCGGTCGCGCAGAGACGAGACGTACTTCGAAGGCGGCAGGGTCATGACAGTAAGCCTGCCGTCAATGAGCGAGAAGTGTCAACATCTTCACGCGGCCACGGGTCCAAGGTCCGCCGCCGCAGGGGCGGACTTCATGGCGCGGTCGATCGCCGACCAGGAGCGGATCTTGGCCCATTCCAGGATCTCGAACCGACCGTCCGCATGCTCCACCAGGGCGGTGCAGCTTTCCACCCAGTCGCCGTCATTGATGTAGGCGGTCCCGTCGATGTCGCGGATCTCGGCTTTGTGGATGTGACCGCAGATCACCCCGTCGACGCCCCGGCGCCGCGCTTCGTCGGCGACGGCGGCCTCGAAGTTCTCGATGAACTGCAGAGCGTTCTTCACCCGCGTCTTCAGGAAGGCCGAGAGGCTCCAATAGCCGAAGCCCATCCTGCGCCGGGCCCGGTTGAACAGGGTGTTGGCGCTGATCAGCGCCCGATAGGCGTAGTCGCCGAGCAGGGCCAGCCACTTGGCGTGCTGCACCACCCCGTCGAACTCGTCGCCGTGCACCACCAGGTAGCGCTTGCCGTCGGCCGCCTCGTGCACCGCGTCGCGGGCCACCACCACCCCGCCGAAATGGACGCCGCAGAAGTCGCGGACCATCTCGTCGTGATTGCCGGGGACATAGATGACGTTCACGCCCTTGCGCGCCAGCCGCAGGATCTTCTGCACGACATCGTTGTGGGCCTGGGGCCAGTACCAGCCGTTGCGCAGCTTCCAGCCGTCGATGATATCGCCCACCAGGTAGAGCGTGTCGCACTCCACATGCCGGATGAAGTCGAGCAACAGCTCGGCCTGGCAGCCCTTGGTGCCCAGGTGAACATCGGAAATGAACACCGTCCGATAACGGCGTAACGCGACCTCGCCCAAGATGGCCTCCCTGGCGCGCATCTGTCTGCCCGCCGGTTAGGCTGTTTGCATGTCAGTCTCGTGAAATCGTCGCAGGCCCTTTTGCGTCGCCACCTTAGGGAGTAAGGATTTTCTCAGGCTCATCCTCCCCGAGCCTCCGTAACATCAGGTCCCTATGGACGCCCGTACCTATCCTGCGAAGGAGACGCCGAAGTCTCGGCGAACTCGCGCGCGTATTCTTGACGCCGCCATGCGGCTGTTCGCCGAGGTCGGCTACCACGCCGCCACCAACGCCATGATCGCCGACGCCGCGAACCTGACGCGCGGCGCGATGCTCTACCATTTCGCGAGTCGCGAAGAGCTGGTCGAGGCTGCGGTGGCCTATATCGAAGTTGAGCGCGCCCGCCTGTTCGAGCAGGCCGCCAGCCCGCCCGGCCCCGGTGTCGACGCCGCCGAACACGCCATCGACGCCTACTGGTCGCTGCTGCACGAGATCCCGTTCGTGGCCTTCGCCGAACTGGAAGCCGCCGCGCGCACGGACAAGATGCTGCGGGAACGCCTTGCCGGCGCCCAGGCCGCCTTCGACCGCCTGCAAGTGGGCGACCGCTTCCTGGCCCTGGCCCAGGCCGGCGCCGACCCCCGGTTCCAGACCAGCCGCGACCTCGGCCGCTTCCTGCTGGAGGGCCTGGCCAAGGGCGCGCTGATGTACGACGAGGCCGCCCGCCGCGACCGCCTGCTGACCGTGGTCAAGCGCGCCGTGCGGGTCCTGAACCGCAAGGGCGACGTCCAGGAGCTCTGGCCGGAATAGGCGGGAGAATTTCCGCTCTGATCGGCTCCAGACAGAAGTTTTGCGCCCCCGGCCGGCGGTTTCGGTGGGCGTTCCTTTCGCATCGGCCCCTTGCCCGCGGCGTGAAACGCTGCTCATGCTCCGCCCCTGTCTGGGAGTTGGGGGGACGATCCCGATGAGCTTCATCACCCGGCGCAAGCCGATCTCTGCGCCGCATCACCACGAGGGCGAGCATCGCCTGAAGGCGACCCTGTCCTGGCCGCACCTGACGGCCCTGGGCGTGGGCGCGATCATCGGCACCGGCATCTACACCCTGATCGGGGTCGGCGCGGGCCAGGCGGGTCCGGCGGTGATCCTGTCCTTCGCCGTCGCCGGCGCGGTCTGCGCCTTCGCCGCGCTCTGCTACGCCGAGATGGCCACTCTGATGCCCCAGGCGGGCTCGGCCTACACCTATTCCTACGCCGGCATGGGCGAGCTGGTGGGCTGGATCATCGGCTGGAGCCTGATCCTGGAATACACCGTGGTCTGTTCCACCGTGGCGGTGGGCTGGTCTGGCTATGCCCAGGGCTTCCTGGTCAGCCACGGCTGGGGCCTGCCCGCCGCGCTCGCCGCCGGCCCCTGGGGGGAGATCCCCGGCCTCGTGAACCTGCCGGCGGTGGTCATCACCCTGGCGGTCACCGGCCTGTTGCTGGTGGGCACGCGGGAGAGCGCGACCATCAACTTCTACCTGGTGATCTTCAAGGTCATCGCCCTGGCGGCCTTCGTCATCCTGGCCCTGCCGGAGTTCGACGCCGGCCACTTCCAGCCCTTCATGCCTTATGGCTTCAACGCCCATGTGGACGCCGACGGCGTAAAGCGCGGCGTCATGGCGGCGGCGGCGGTGATCTTCTTCGCCTTCTACGGGTTCGACGCGATCTCAACGGCGGCGGAGGAGGCCAAGAACCCCTCCCGCGACCTGACCATCGGCATCGTTGGCTCCATGCTGGTCTGCGCCGCCATCTATATGGTGGTGGCCGCCGCGGCCCTGGGCGCCTCGCCTTTCGAGGTCTTCGCCAAGTCGGGCGAGCCGCTGGCCTTCATCCTGCGCGAGCATGGGCATTCCATGGCTGCGGTGCTGATCGCCGCCGCCGCGGTCATCGCCCTGCCCACCGTGATCATGGCCTTCATGTTCGGCCAGAGCCGGGTGTTCTTCGCCATGTCCCGCGACGGCTTGCTGCCCAAGAGCCTGTCGGCGGTGAACAGTCGCGGCGTGCCGGCGGCTGTGACCATCCTGACCGGGGTCTGCGCCGCGGCCATGGCTGGCTTCCTGCCGCTGAAGTTCATCGCCGAGGTGGCCAACGCCGGGACGCTGGCGGCCTTCATCGCCACGGCCATCGCCATGATGGTGCTGCGGGTGCAGCGCAAGGACCTGGAGCGTCCGTTCAAGACGCCGCTGTGGTTCCTGGTCGGGCCGCTGGCGGTGCTGGGCTGTGTCTACCTGTTCACCAGCCTGGCGGCGGTGACCCAGGTGCTGTTCTTCGTCTGGAACGGCGTCGGCCTGATCGTCTACCTGGCCTACGGCCGCACGCGCAGCCGCCTCGCCGGGACCTAGAGCCCTTTCCGATCTGACTGACCCAGTCAGATCGGATGAAAAGGGCTCTAATTCAAAAGTTTAGAGCATTTTTCGATCCGATAACCGTTTCACACTTATCGGAAAATGCTCTAGGTCCTAGCTATTCGCCCGGTTCGTCGACGCCCGGCGGGCGCTCGGCGATCTGGCGCAGATAGCGGCCATACTCGCTCTTGGCCTGGGCGCGGCCCAGGTCGGCTAGCTGGGCCTGGTCGATGAAGCCCATGCGATAGGCGGCCTCTTCCAGGCAGCCGATCCGCAGACCCTGGCGCTGCTCAAAGGTCCGCACCAGCTCGCCGGCCTGGATCAGGCTGTCGTGGGTGCCAGTGTCCAGCCAGGCGAAGCCGCGGCCCAGCAGCTCGACGTTCAGCTGGCCGGCGTCCAGGTAGACCTGGTTCAGGGCCGTGATCTCCAGCTCGCCCCGCTCCGAGGGCTTCAGGGTCTTGGCGTACTCGCTGGCCTTGCCGTCGTAGAAATACAGCCCGGTCACCGCATAGTTGGACTTCGGCGCCCTGGGCTTTTCCTCGATGCTGAGCACCTTGCCGGCCTCGCCGAACTCGACGACGCCATAGCGCTCCGGATCATGCACCTGGTAGCCGAACACGGTGGCCCCATCGGTGCGGGCGTCGGCCGAGCGCAGCATCTGCGAAAAGCCCTGGCCGAAGAAGATGTTGTCGCCCAGGATCATCACGCTGGGATCGCCGTTCACGAACTCCTCGCCCAGGATATAGGCCTGGGCCAGGCCGTCGGGGCTGGGCTGGACGATGTACTCAAACCGCACGCCCAGCTGGGAGCCGTCGCCCAGCAGGCGCTTGAAGCCCGCCTGGTCTTCCGGCGTCGTGATGATCAGGATCTCGCGCGTGCCGGCCAGCAGCAGCACCGACAGCGGATAATAGATCATCGGCTTGTCGTAGATGGGCAGCAGCTGCTTGGAGACCGCCAGGGTGAGCGGGTGCAGACGGGTGCCGGATCCCCCGGCCAGGACAATGCCGCGTCTCATGGAATTCAGGCCTCCGCGGGCGCCAGGTCGGCGATGGCGTCCTCGAGGGCCTCGCGCCAGGGGCGCAGGCCAAGACCATAGACCGA
This sequence comes from uncultured Phenylobacterium sp., assembly GCA_964643835.1. Classification (GTDB taxonomy): domain Bacteria; phylum Pseudomonadota; class Alphaproteobacteria; order Caulobacterales; family Caulobacteraceae; genus Phenylobacterium. Next base: position 22,572 of record CAZXVO010000011.1, read on the forward strand.
TCGCAGCCGGCCATTGTCGAGAACACAGTTCAGGCCCCGGCGCGCCGGGGTGGGAAAGGTCGAGGTCGGCACCGGCTCCATGACCGGCGGCGCGCGGTCGGGCCAGGCCAGTTCGAAGATCGCCTGGGCCATTTCATAGCGGCTGGCCTCGCCGTCATTGACCAGGTGCAGCAGGCCCCATTCGCGCGCGCCCTTGGGCGCAGCGGCCAGGCGCTGGGCCTGGCTGAGCAGGAAGGCGGCCACGTCGCCGCTGGCCGTGGGCCGGGCGCGCTGGTCGTCGACGATGCGCAGCTTGGGCTGGGTCTGGGCCAGCTTCAGCATCATCTGCAGGAAGTTCTGGCCAAAGGCCGAGAATAACCACGAGACCCGCGCCACGACCGCGCGGTCACAGGCCTCCAGCACCGCCATCTCGCCGGCCAGCTTGGAGGCGCCATAGACGTGCAGCGGCGCCGGGGCGTCGGTCTCCAGATAGGGACCTGCCTTCTCGCCGGAGAACACCATGTCGGTGGAGATGTGAACCAGGGGCGCGCCGCGGGCCTGGCAGGCCTTGGCCATCGCCTTGGGCGCCCAGGCGTTCACCGCATAGGCCAGGTCCGGCTCGCTCTCGGCCTTGTCGACGGCGGTGTAGGCGGCCGCGTTCAGCACCAGGTCGATGTCGCCCGCCTCGCCGATGGCGCGGGCGATGGCGTCGGGCTCCGTCAGGTCGACCTCGGCGCGGGACAGGGCGGTCACCTCGACGCCTGCGCCGCTGCGGGCCAGCATCTCGCGCGCCAGCTGCCCGGTGGCGCCGAACTGCAGGATGCGCAGGCTCATGCGGGGGTAAGGCCCAGGCGCTCGGAGTGGAAGCCGCGCTCACGGATGCCCTGCCACCAGGCGCGGTTCTCGACGTACCAGCGCACCGTGTCCTCAAGACCCTCCGGCAGGGGGGTCCTGGGCTCCCAGCCCAGCTCCTGCTTCAGCTTGGAGGCGTCGATGGAATAGCGGAAGTCATGGCCCGGACGGTCGGCCACGAACTCGATGCGGGTCTCGTGCTTGACGTTGGCCGGGGCCAGCTTGTCCAGGTGCGCGCAGAGGATCTTGATGATCTCGATATTGCGCAGGTTGGAGTCGCCGCCGATGCAGAAGGTCTCGCCCAGCCGGCCCTTGCGCAGGACGGTGAGCAGGGCGTCGGCGTGGTCGTCCACGTGCAGCCAGTCGCGGACCTGGCGGCCGTCGCCATAGACCGGGATCGACTTGCCCTCCATGGCGCGCAGCACCACGGTGGGGATCAGCTTCTCCGGAAACTGGAACGGACCGTAGTTGTTGGCGCAGTTGGTGATGACCACCGGCAGGCCGAAGGTCCGGCCCCAGGCGCGCACCAGATGGTCGGCGCCGGCCTTGGAGGCCGAGTAGGGCGAATTGGGATCGTAGGGGGTTTCTTCGGTGAAGGCGCCCTCTTCGCCCAGCGCCCCGAACACCTCGTCGGTGGAGACATGGTGGAAGCGGAACGCCGCCTTGGCCTCATCGCCCAGGGTCAGCCAGTGGGCGCGGGCGGCCTCCAGCAGAACGGCGGTGCCCATCACGTTGGAGCGCACGAAGTCCAGCGGCCCGTCGATGGCGCGGTCGTTGTGGCTTTCGGCGGCCAGGTGCATCACCGCGTCCGGCCGGTGCTTGGCGAAGATCGCCTTGACCCGCTCGCCGTCGCAGATGTCGGCCTGCTCGAAGGCGTAGAGCGGGGAGTCCGCGACGCTCGCCACGTTCTCCAGGTTCGCCGAGTAGGACAGGACGTCCAGGTTGACGACCTCCAGGCCTTCGGCGACGGCGCGGCGGACAACCGCGGACCCGATGAACCCGGCGCCGCCGGTGATCAGAACTTTCATGCCGACTTTCGTAAGCGATGGCGGCGGTTTTGCCACCTGATTTCCTGGTTTTAGCGGCATTAACAGGTCTGGCGGCCGCGCTCAAATCCCACGCCCCTGCCGAGGCCTGGGACGCTTTTTCGCAACGCCTGCGCTTGAGACCGCGGGGGCGGGCGCCTAGAGTTGGAATTGGCCCGGCCTTCGCATATCCGAAGGGCAGTCGGCCGCGCCGCGGACATTTCGCCGATCACGTGCGCGGACTTCGGGTGGCGCGCACCTGCGCCGGCAAGGGGACGGTATTGAACGCGTCAGTAAAGCAGGAAGCGGCCGCCCCCGGCCCGGGCGGTCCCCATGGCATGCGCCCCGGTGGGCCAGGCGGTCGCCGCGGCATGCCGGACCTGACCACCGGCCCCATCGGCCGGACCCTGGTGATGTTCGCCCTGCCGGTGCTGGGCACCAATGTGCTGCAGTCGATGAACGGCACCGCCAATGCGGTCTGGGTCAGTCATGCCCTGGGACCGGCGGCGCTGACCGCCACCACCAACGCCAACACCATCTTCTTCCTGATGCTGGGCGCCGTGTTCGGCATCACCATGGCCGCCAACCTGATGATCGGCCAGGCTATCGGGGCCGGCGACCGGCCGCTGGCCAAGCGGGTGATCGGCACGGCCATCGTCTTCTTCCTGGGCGTGTCGATGCTGGTGGGCCTCTTGGGCTACACCCTGACCCCGGCCATCCTGACGGCGATGCAGACCCCGCCGGACGCCAAGATCGACGCGATTATCTACCTGCGCGTCATCTTCATGGCGATCCCGTTCATGTACTTCTTCTCCTTCATCCAGATGGCGCAGCGGGGGACGGGGGATTCACGCACCCCGTTCTATTTCTCCCTGTTCGCCGTGGCGATGGAGGTGACCCTCAACCCGCTGCTGATCCTGGGCATCGGCCCGTTCCCGCAGATGGGAATCGCCGGCTCAGCCACCGCCACCCTGGTCAGCCAGACCATCACCTTGGGCCTGATCATCGCCTGGCTGTGGCGCAAGGATTCAATCCTGATCCTGAAGCGGCACGAATGGCCGCTGCTCAAGCCCGATCTCGACATCATGCGCAGCCTGGTCACCAAGGGGCTGCCCATGGGCATGCAGATGCTGGTGGTTTCCGGCGCGGCCCTGATCATGACCCGGTTTGTGAACGGCTACGGCTCGCAGACCGCGGCCGCCTACGGCGCGGCGATCCAGATGTGGAACTATGTCCAGATGCCGGCCATGGCGCTGGGCATGGCGGTGTCGTCCATGGCGGCCCAGAATGTGGGCGCGGGCCGGATGGACCGGGTGGACCGGGTGGCCCTGATCGGTTCGGGCTACGCTGCGGCGCTCAGCGCCGGGCCGATCCTGATCATCTATGTGATCGAGCCCATCGTCATGCGGCTGTTCCTGCCGGCCGGCAGTCCCTCAATCCCCATCGCCATCCACATCAACTCGATCGTGCTGTGGGCTTTCATCCCGATGGGGGTGTCGTTTGTCCTGTCGGGGATCGTGCGCGCCACCGGCTCGGTGACGCCGCCGCTGGTGGCCATGCTGATCGCCCTGTGGGTGATCCGGATCCCGTTTGCGATGGTGCTGCAGCCGCACCTGGGCGCCGACGCCATCTGGTGGAGTTTCCCCCTGGGCGCCTCCGCGCTCCTGGTGATGTCGACGTGCTGGTACCGCTGGGGACCATGGCGCAAGGCGCGCCTGCTGGACGCCACGCCGCGGGGCGAGGTTCCTGACCTGGGTCAGAGCCCGCCCGGCGGCGTCGAGGAGACCGAGGCCGCGGAAGCCGCCGCCGAGGCCTCCCGCGAGGCGCTTATTGGTTCGGCTCCATCAGCGCCGAATAGACCAGGGTCCGCAGCTCCCGCCGAATAGGATAGGTCGAAGACGGCATCAGCTGGGTCATGAAGACGACGGCGATGTCCTCCACCGGATCGATCCAGAAGGCGGTCGAGGCCGCGCCGCCCCAATAGAACTCGCCGGGGCTCGACGGCATCATCGCCTTGACCGGATCGAAGGTCACCGCAAAGCCCAGGCCGAAGCCGACCCCGGCGTTGGTGGCTTCGGAGAACAGCGACCGCGACAGGTGCGTCAGGTCCTGGCCGCCCGGCAGGTGGTTGGAGGCCATCAGCTTCAGGGTGCGCGGCGCGATCAGCCGGGCACCGTCCAGCTCGCCGCCGTTCGCCAGCATCTTGCAGAACCGCATGTAGTCATGCGCGGTCGAGACTAGACCGCCGCCGCCCGAATGGAAGCTGGGCGTGTTGTGATAGGCGCTGGTGGCCGGGTCGTCCTGCAGCTTCAGGCCGCCGGGGACGGCGTTGTAGCAGGCGGCGAAACGGGCGCGCTGGTGCTCCTGGACCTGGAAGCCGGTCTCGCTCATGCTCAGCGGCTTGAAGATCCGCTCCGCCAGGAAGTCCTGGAACTTCTGGCCCGAGATGCGCTCCACCAGGATCCCCAGGATGTCGGTGGAGATGGAGTAGTTCCAGGCCTCGCCCGGCGAGAACTCCAGCGGGATCTTGGCCAGCTCGGCCACCGTGCCGTCGAAGTCCAGGGGCCCGTGCATCTGGGCGATCTTGGCCTTGCGATAGGCCGCGTCGATGTTGGTCCGGCTCTGGAAGTCGTAGGTCAGGCCGGAGGTGTGGCGCAGCAGGTCGACCATCTGCATGGGCCGGGCCGGCGGGGTCGATAGGTAAGGCCCGGTCCCGGCCGCATAGACGCCCAGCGCCTTCCACTCCGGAATGAAGCGGGCGACCGGATCATCCAGGGCGACGGCGCCTTCCTCCACCAGCATCATGAAGGCCAGGCTCGTGATCGGCTTGGTCATGGAATAGATGCGGTAGACCGTGTCCTCGGCGGCCTTCAGGCCCCGCTCGCGGTCGGCGTGGCCCAGCACCGTCTGGTGGACCAGCTCGCCCTTGCGCACAATCTGCACCTGGGCGCACGGCATCAGGCCCGGCTCCACGTATTTGGCCGTCAGGAAGGCGTCGAGCCTGCGCAGGCGGTCACTGGAGAAGCCGAGGGCCTCGGGCTTGGTCATGGCGCTTCCTTCCCTTCGCGTCGTGTTGGCCGCGAGGTGAAGCCAAGGCGCGCAAGTTTTCAATGATCAGGTACGGTCCGGCGCCGATTTTGTGGATTTTCGGGCTTCCCTAACGTTGCGCATTTCAAACGACGGTTTGATACTAGGGTATGATCCGAAAGCTTAAGGGGCTGGAGGGTCGAGGCTTTTTGGGATGCATGCGCTTCATTGCATACCCAGTTTTCTAAATTTTGCCGATTCAGCGGCGCGAAATGGGAGGTCGTCATGGCTTGGGATTTTGAGACGGATCCGGAGTTCCAGAAGAAGCTCGACTGGATCGAGGAGTTCATGCGCGAGGAGGTCGAGCCGATCAGCCACCTCGGCATCGTCGCCCATGGCCATATCGGCCGCGAGAAGCTGATCCGGCCGCTGCAGGAGAAGGTGAAGGCCCAAGGCCTGTGGGCCTGCCACCTGGGTCCGGAACTCGGCGGCCAGGGCTATGGCCAGCTCAAGCTCGGCCTGATGAATGAGAAGCTGGGCCGTAACGGCCTGGCCCCCACCATCTTCGGCTGCCAGGCGCCGGACACCGGCAACGCCGAGATCATCGCCCACTACGGCACCGAGAAGCAGAAGGAGCAGTACCTCTGGCCGCTGCTGAATGGCGAGATCCGCTCGGCCTTCTCGATGTCTGAGCCCACCGGCGGCTCCGACCCGCTGACCTTCAAGACCCGCGCCGTGCTGGACGGCAACGAGTGGGTGATCAACGGCGAGAAATGGTACTCGACCAACGCCAAGTGGGCCAAGGTGCTGGTGGTCTATGCGATCACCGATCCGGACGCCAAGGACCCCTATCGGCGCACCTCGATCTTCCTGGTGCCCACCGACACCCCCGGGGTGGAGATCATCCGCAACGTCGCCGTGGGCGCGGGCGGCGAGATCGGCGGCGGCAACGAGGGCTATGTCCGTTACAACAATGTGCGGGTCCCGCATGACGCCCTGCTGGGCGAACGCGGCGCGGCCTTCGTCATCGCCCAGGTCCGCCTGGGCGGCGGCCGCGTCCACCATGCGATGCGCACCGTCGGCGCCTGCAAGCATGCGCTGGACCTGATGTGCCGCCGGGCCGTGTCGCGGACCACCCGCGATGGCCGCCTGTCGGACCTGCAGATGGTGCAGGAGCAGATCGCCGATTCCTGGATCGCCCTGGAAAGCTTCCGCCTGCTGGTGCTGCGCACCGCCTGGCTGATCGACAAGCACAAGGACTACAACATGGTCCGCAAGGACATCGCCGCCATCAAGGTCGCGATGCCCAAGGTCTATAGCGACATCGCCACCAAGGCCGCCCACCTGCACGGCGCGCTGGGGGTCTCCAACGAGATGCCCTTCATGCACATGGTCACCAGCTCGCTGGTCATGGGTATCGCCGACGGGCCGACCGAGGTGCACAAGGTCACCCTGGCCAAGCAGGTGCTCAAGGACTACCGGCCGGACAACGACCTCTTCCCGAACTACCACATCCCGAAGCTGCGCGAAGAAGCCCAGGCCCGCTACGCCAAGGAGCTGGCGGAGATCAAGGAAGCCTACGCCGCCCAGCGGGGCAAGGCTGACGCCTGAGTGGACGATTGACACCCTCCGCGATGTCCTACCAAATAGGACATCGCGGAGGGCCTGCCCATGACGCTCGATGAACTGTCCGAGATCGGCAAGGCGCTCTATGGGCCGAATTGGCAGAGCGCGCTGGCTCGCGACCTGGATGTCTCCGATCGCACCGTCCGGCGGTGGGTGGCTTTGGTGAGCCCTATCCCGCAGGATCTGGGCGGACGCCTGGACGCGCTGCTGGAGGCTCGCGCCGAACAGATCCGGGGCCTGACGCTGAAGCTTGATGAGGGCCGGCTGTTCCACCTGGACACCCATGCGGTGTTCGAATTTGACGCCCATGCACGCATTTCCATTGTGGCTGAGGGGGAGGCCTCTTCCGGCCAGCTCGCGGCCTTGGTGAAGATCGCGGGCGTGGTCGCGCGGCGGAATCTCAGGATCGCGGAGCGCCTCAGCTACGCCTGGGCGCCGGCGGGAGGTGTCGCCGAAACCTCCAAGCCCTTCCAGTCCCACGACCCCGCCGAGCGCCTGAAGCGCATCGAGGAGATCATGGTCGCGGCGCAGGCCAAGGCCACGGCCCGCCCGGATGCGGCCCGCAGCGCCGACGTGCTCTACGACGATGACGGCCTGCCCAATTGATCTGCGTCGATAGTTCCGCGCTGATCGCCGTCCTCCTGGGTGAGGCGCAGGCCAAGGCCGGCGCGACCGTGCAGGCCGGCCAGCCCGACCGGGTCAACTCGGCGGCGCCCCAGGCCCAGGCGATGATCGTCGCCCGCAATCTCGGCCTTGCAGACGAGATGGCGCAGCTGGTCGAGGTCGCGGATCTCAAGGTCAGCGACGTCACGCGAGACGCAGCGGTCGGGGTCGCCGAGGCCTATCGTCGATGGGGCAAGGGGCGCCATGCGGCGCGACTCAACTACGGTGATTGCTTCGCCTATGAGCTGGCTTCGCGCCTAGACTGCCCCCTGCTCTTCGTCGGCGGGGATTTCTCAAGAACCGATGTCCGGCGCGCCCTTTAGCGTCGGCCTCAAGCCCATTTCATTCGACCTCGATTTAGGACTTTCAGATGTCTCAAGCCGCCTGGCCCGCCATGACCATCGCCGAGGCCCATGCCCGCCTGACCGCGCCGGGCCAGCGCTACGAGATGGAGGAGAAGCTCATCCGCGGGGTTCCCACCCGCACCTGGAAGAACGCCCCGGCCACCCTGCGCGAGGTGTTCCTGAACAGCCGGGCCTTTGGGCCGCGCGAGTTCATGGTGCACGAGGATGAGCGGGCCACCTTCGACGCCTTCGCCCGCGCCACCCTGACGCTTGCCCGCCAGCTGCAGGCCGACGGGGTGGGCAAGGGCGACCGGGTCGCCGTCATCATGCGCAACCTGCCGGAGTTTCCGGTGGCCTTCTTCGCCGCCGCCCTGGTGGGCGCCATCGTCACCCCGCTGAACGCCTGGTGGACCGGGGCGGAACTGGAATACGGCCTGACCGATTCCGGGACCAAGGTGGTGCTGATGGACGCTGAGCGCCTGGAGCGCCTGGGCGGCCACCTGGCCAACTGTCCGGACCTTGTGCGCGCCTATGTCTCGCGCCTGCCAGCCGGCGCGGAGGTCTCGGCCGTCGTGCGGCCACTGGAGGACGTGATCGGGGCGGTGAACGCCTGGGGTGACCTGCCTGACGCGCCGATGCCCGATGTGGCCCTGGAGCCCGAGGACGACGCGACGATCTTCTACACCTCTGGCACCACGGGAAAGCCCAAGGGCGCGCTGGGCACCCACCGCAATATCGTCTCCAACATCATGGCCAGCGGGATCGCCGCGGCCCGCAACTTCCTGCGCCGGGGCGAGCCGGCGCCGGAGGTTGATCCGCTGACCGCGCCCCAGCGGGTGACCCTGCTGGTGGTCCCCCTGTTCCACGCCACTGGGTGCCACGCCACTCTGTCGCCGGCGGTGAACGCCGGCGGCAAGCTGGTCTTCATGCGCAAGTGGGAGCCGGAGGAAGGCATGCGGCTGATCGAGCGCGAGAAGGTCGCCGCCACCGGCGGGGTGCCGACCATCGCCTGGCAGCTGATCGAACATCCGGCCCGCGAACGGTTCGACCTGTCCTCCCTGAGCCAGGTCACCTATGGCGGCGCGCCCTCGGCGCCGGAGCTGGTGCGCAAGATCGTCGAGACCTTCCCCGGCTCCCTGCCGGGCAATGGCTGGGGCATGACCGAGACCTCGGCCACCTTCGCCTCGCACCTGGGCAAGGACTATGAGGTCCGCCCGGACTCCTGCGGGCCAGCCGCCCCCACCGGCGAGATGAAGATCCTGAGCCTGGATGGCGCCACCGAGCTGGCGGTAGGCGAGGTCGGCGAGCTGTGGGTCAAGGGCCCCAACGTCGTGAAGGGCTACTGGAACAAGCCCGAGGCCACCGCCGAGACCTTCAAGGACGGGTGGCTGCGCACCGGCGACCTGGCCCGCGTGGACGAGGAGGGCTTCTGCTTCATCATCGACCGGGCCAAGGACATGCTCATCCGCGGCGGCGAAAACATCTACTGCGTCGAGGTCGAGAATGTGCTGTACGACCACCCGGACGTCATGGACGCCGCCCTGGTCGGCGTCCCCCACAAGACGCTCGGTGAGGAACCGGCGGCCGTGGTGCATCTGAAACCGGGCGGTTCGGCCACCGAGGCCGAGCTGCGCGACTGGGTGCGGCAGCGGCTGGCGGCGTTCAAGGTTCCGGTCAAGGTGGCCTTCTGGCCTGAGACCCTGCCCCGAAACGCCAACGGCAAGATTCTCAAGACCGAGCTGAAGAAGGTATTCGAGGAGCAGGAATGACCTCAAGCGCACGCCGGCCGAAGATCATCGGCATCGGGGGGACTATCCGGCCCGGATCTTCGACGGAGCGCGCCCTGCTGGTCGCCCTGCGGGCCGCGGAGGCCGGCGGCGCCGAGACCACCCTGCTGGGTGGCGAGTTCCTGGCCAGGTTGCCGATCTTCAATCCCGCCGCGCCGGAGACGGCGCCGGAACAGCTGGAGCTGATCGAGGCGGTGCGCGGCGCCGACGGCGTGATCGTCGCCAGCCCCGGCTATCACGGCTCGATCTCAGGCGTGATCAAGAACGCCCTCGATACCCTGGAGGCCCTGGCCAAGGACGAGCGGCCCTATTTCACCGACCGCGCCGTGGGCTGCATCATCACCGCCAACGGCTGGCAGGCGGCGGGAACCTCCTTGACCACCCTGCGGTCCGTCATACATGCGCTGCGGGGATGGCCGACGCCTTATGGCGCGGCGTTCAACGCGACCTCCTCCTCCTTCGGCCCCGACGGCGAGCCCGTCGATCCGAAGGACGCCTGGCAGCTGGCCACCGTCGGCCAGCAGGTGCTGGAGTTCGCCAAGATGCGCCTGGCCGCGCAGCAGTAAAGGAAGGCCCAGATGACGATCTCCCAATCGGCCGAGGACGCCGTCCGCTCGGCGATCTCGCCCATCGAGGACATCATCGAGGATGCCCGCAATGGTCGGCCGTACATCCTGGTGGACGCTGAGGATCGCGAGAACGAGGGCGATGTCATCATCCCGGCCCAGTTCGCGACCCCGGATCAGATCAACTTCATGGCCCGCTTCGCCCGCGGCCTGATCTGCCTGTCGATCACCCAGGAACGCGCCCGCGCGCTGCGCCTGCCGCCCATGGCCGCGGAGAACCGCGAAGGCATGGGCACCGCCTTCACCGTCTCCATCGAGGCCAAGGAAGGGGTCACCACCGGCATCTCGGCTCATGACCGCAGCCACACCGTGGCGGTGGCCATCGACCCGACCAAGGGCCCGGACGACATCGTCTCCCCCGGCCACGTTTTTCCGCTGGTCGCCCGCGACGGCGGCGTGCTGGTGCGCGCCGGCCATACGGAAGCCGCCGTGGACATCAGCCGTCTGGCCGGCCTGAACCCCGCCGGCGTGATCTGCGAGATCATGAAGGACGACGGGTCTATGGCCCGCCTGCCCGATCTGGTCGGCTTCGCCCAGCTGCACGGCCTGAAGATCGGCACCATCGCCGACCTGATCGCCTATCGCCGCCGCACCGAGCGCCAGGTGGAGCGGGTGCTGGAGACCCCGTTCGAGTCCGCCTTCGGCGGCAAGTTCCGGATGGTGATCTATCGCAACATCCTGGACCGGACCGAGCACGTGGTCCTGACCAAGGGCCGGATCGAGGCGGAAAAGCCCACCCTGGTGCGCATGCACCGCGTCGACTTCGCCGCCGACATGCTGGGCCATGTGGAGGCGCGCCGGGATTATGTGCCCGCCGCCCTGCAGGCCATCGCCGACTATGACGGCGCTGGCGTGGCGGTGTTCATCCGCGACAGCAACCCGGCCTGGCTGTCCGAGCGCTACGGCGCCGGCGCCAATGTCGACCATGGGGCGAACGTGCTGCGCGACTACGGCGTCGGCGCTCAGATCCTGGTCGACCTGGGGGTCCGCGACATCACCCTGCTGTCCAACTCTTCCACCCTGCTGCCCGGCTCGGCCGGCTACGGCCTGCGCATCCTGGGGCGCCAGACCTTGGGGTGAGGGCGTAAAGAACGGCGTTCTTCTAAGTCATTCAGATCATACTTGAGGTCAGGCGCCAGAAGTGGCGCTCCTCCCAAAACGCCAAGCTTAGCCATAAGAGTCGCCACGCAATATTTGGTGCGCTTGCGGCCTGGACAGCTTCCTCTGAAGCGCTGATGGGCGCGTCGATCCCTATGGAGTTCTTATACAGTGGCGCCGCGTACTTGAGAAAATCAGCCTCGAAAGGCTGATTCTGCTCACGGTGAGCGACAATCTGTCCAAGTTGGGCGCCGAGCCTATTGCCACGCATACCCAATCCGGGTTTCTCGCGAGACGGGAAAAGTTCTCGCGAGGGATGAGTTGTCATGGGCTTCAATGCGCTGTCGGAACTCGAGCCGACGCACGGCCTTCTCTCGCGCCACGATGGCTCCAGGGCCTATGAGTTTCACCACCACGCCAGCCAGCTGTTTCACCTGACGCTGACCTGGCGGCGGCGGTGCGGCAACGATTCCGACGCGGTCTTCGTCTACATGGCCTTCATCCTGGCCGCGGCCACCGAGGCGGTAAACGAGGCTTCCCATGGCGGGGTGGTCTCCCTGGCCGAGGTTCAGGCCAGCCTTTCGGCCTTCAGCATCGCCAACATGACCGGCATCCCGCGCGAGACCGTGCGGCGCAAGCTGAGGCTCCTGGAGCAGAACGGCGTCCTCTTCGCCGGTCCGGGGGCCTCCTATACGGTTCGCATCGAGCGCGGGCGCCTGCTTGAAGCGCTGCAACCCCGTGGCCTGCGTCCTGGGGGCGTCGCCTCGTGAGCGCGGCGGCGGACAAGGTCATTCCCTTCCCCCTGCACCGCGTGAGCCCTGTGTTCCCGCGCAACCCCTTGTTCTTCTGCGAGCGGCTTCAGTACCGGGGCTATAACCAGAAGGTCATCGAGTACTGCGTGGTCGACGTGTTCGCCGAGCGGGTGCTGGAGTTCAGCGCCGGCTGGTTCAGGTCCGCGGAGGTCGGTGAGACCTGGATCCCGTCCAACCGCGCCCTGGCGGGTCTCGCCCTACTGCATGAGACAGTGCGCGGGCGGGTGGTGATCGTTGATGGCGTCGCCGACGAGCCCCCCCGCAGGGTGCTGAACGCCTGCGCGCACGTGATCGAGCTGGGCGCCCTCTACGCCTACAACGGCGTCCAGGCCCTGCGGCCGCAGATCGAAGACGAGGTCGCCTCCATCCGCCTGGCCGCCTTCGACGGCGAGACCACCGCCTTCCAGACCGCCGCCCGCCTGCGCGAAGTCTGGGTGCTGCTCGACGCGGAACTGAGGGGCGTTCGCCACGACGTCTCGCCACAGGCCGCGCCGCCGCCCCGGCCGGGACCTCTCCAGTCGCCGGGACCGGTAAGCGGGCCCGGGGGGGGGCCCGCCCCCCCCCCCCGCCCCCCCCGGGGGCGGGGGGGGGGGGGCCCCCCGGCGCTCCTGGGCCGCGGGGGGCGGGGGCGGGGCGGCCCCCGCGGCCGGGGGCGGGGGCGGCTCTGGGGCGACGACCGGAGGAGGAGTCGGGAG
>CAZXVO010000012.1:0-729 GCA_964643835.1 uncultured Phenylobacterium sp.
TCAGCTGCGAGCCGATGAAGCTCTGGCCGCCGAAGCCCGGATTGACGGTCATCACCAGCAGCAGGTCGATATCCTCAAGGATCCACTCGACGCATTCGACCGGGGTCGAGGGGTTGAACACCACCCCGGCCTTGCAGCCCATCTGGCGGATCAGCTTCAGGGTCCGGTTCAGGTGCGGTCCGGATTCCGGATGGACGCTGATGATGTCGGCGCCGGCCTGGGCGAAGGCCTCGATATAGGGGTCCACCGGCGCGATCATCAGGTGCACGTCGAAGGGGATCTTCACGTGCGGCTTCAGGGCTTTGACGATGTCGGGGCCGAGGGTGATGTTCGGCACGAAGTGGCCGTCCATCACATCGATGTGCAGCCAGTCGGCGCCGGCGGCTTCAACGGCGCGGCACTCTTCGCCCAGGCGGGAGAAGTCGGCGGCCAGGATGGACGGCGCGATGATCGGGGAGGCGGGCATGTCCAGGGATTACCGGCGCGCGCCGCCTGGGCCAACCCCCTATTGCGGCGTTCGGCGGAAACGCACGGCGTAGAAGCCGTCGCCACCCCCGGCCCGATGCTGCGGCAGCAACCGCAGCGCGCCGTCCGGCGTCAGGCTCGCTTCAGGCGCGCCGGCCTCGCCGGCTTGCGCCGGTTCGATCCGGAAATCCGGATGACGGGCCAGGAAGCCGGTGGTCTGGGCATACCCCACCGACGGCTCCACCGAGCAGACCCAAAACACCC
>CAZXVO010000012.1:739-16544 GCA_964643835.1 uncultured Phenylobacterium sp.
GATGCGCCAGAACCCTGCCCCATCGACGCGCGCGGCCTTGAAGTCGGGGCGGCGTTTCAGGAAGGCATCGGTCTGGGCTTCGCCCTCCTCGGGCTCCAGCGAGCAGACGCAATAGACCAGCCGTCCGCCGGGGGCGACCTTGGCGGCGGCGGCGTCCAGCATGCGGGCCTGGACCCCGGCCAGGGCGGCGATGTCGCCGGGCTTGGCGGCCCAGAGCACATCCGGATTGCGCCGGAAGGTGCCGGTGGCCGAGCAGGGGGCGTCCAGCAGCACGGCGTCGAAGCTGCGCGGATCGTCCCACGCCGCGGCGTCGGCGGTGACGATCTCGGCGTTGAGGCTTGTGCGCTCGAGGTTTTCCTTCAGCCGTTCCAGCCGGGCGGCGGACCGGTCGAGGGCGGTGACGCTGGCGCCGGTGGCGGCCAGCTGCAGGGTCTTGCCGCCGGGGGCGGCGGAAAGGTCGAGGGCGGTCTGGCCGGGTTGGGCGTCCAGCAGCCGGGCCGGCACGGCGGCGTTGGCGTCCTGCACCCACCAGGTCCCGTCGTCGAAGCCGGGCCAGGCTGAGACATCGCCGCGGCGGGCGGTCCGCAGGGTTCCGCCTGGCAGGATCTCGGACTCCAACGCGCTCGCCAGGGCCGGATCGGCCGCCTTCAGGCTGAGGTCGGTGGCGGGCTCGGTGGCGATCACCGCGGCGATGGCGCGGGCCGTGTCCTCGCCATAGGCGGCGCGCCAGCGGGCGAACAGCCAGGACGGGGCCAGGGCCTCGGGGTCGGCCAGGTTCGGCGGCTCGCGGGTCAGCTTGCGCAGCACCGCGTTGACCAGGCCCTTGAACGGTCGCGTCGCCGCCTGGGCGGCGGCCAGGTCGACGCTGGCGGCCACCGCGGCATAGGCCGGCCCGCCCATGGCGAACGCCAGGGCGCAGCCCTGGCGCTGGTTGTCCTCCCCCGCTGCGGGGGGCGGCTGGGCCAGCCGCGACTCCAGGGCCCGGTCGATAGGCCCCAGGTGGCGCAGGGCGGCCAGGGTCAGGGCGCGGGCGAAGGCGCGGTCTCGCGGCTCCAGCCCGCGAAAGGCGTTGGCGCCGGCCGCCTCGTCCAGGCCGCTGCGGCGGGCCAGGGCGGCGGTGAGCAGGTCGAGGGCGGCGCGGCGGGCGGGCAGGCCGCGGATATCGTCGGAGGTCTCAGTCACTGGCGCGGCGTGCCCGCTTCTGGGCTCCTGCGCAAGTCCGCTCTCGTGTCACACCCCCTGGAACCGACGGCGGCGGCGGACTAGATGAGAGTCATGTCCGGTCCGCTTCCCCCCAACGCCGCCCCCGACAAGCCGCTCAGCGCGGCCGCCATCCGCGCCCTGGAAGAGGCGCAGGCGCGGCGTCAGGCGCAAGCCCTGGAAGAGGCCGAGACGCCGCCCCAGGAGCTGGGCGGTCCCGCCGGCCCCGAGCCGACCCGGTTCGGCGACTGGGAGCGTAAGGGCATCGCCTCGGATTTCTGATCCAAGCCTTTGAACCCTTAAGGTTAAATTGCGCGCCATGAGGCGAGTGGCCATCGCCCGCCAGGGGCGAGCGGTCGCGCGCGTCGAGGGACAACCCTAGGCTTTCGCCAGTTCCGGCGGAGTGCGTCCCATGTTCAAGCCTGTCCTTGGCCTGGCCCTGATCGGCCTGACCCTCGCCCTGGCCGGCTGCGCCGCGCCGGTCCGCGAGGCTCCGCTGCAGGTGGCCCAGGGCTATGGCGTGCCCACCTATGGCTATGCCGCCCAATACTATGCGCCGCCGCGCGCGCGCTGCTGCGGCGCGCCGCCCTGCTGCGTCCCGCCACCGCCGCCGCCCTGTGGGACCTGCATCGGCGGGCTCACCCTTGGGCCGGACTTCGCCTATGACGGCGGCGTCGGCCCGATCCCCGAGGGCGGCTATGGCGGCGGCGGCTATGTCATCGTGGGCGGCGGCTCCGGGTCTGGATCGGGCTCGGGGGCTTCGGCCCGGGCCAGCGCCACCGCCACCGCCTCGGCCAGCAGCCATGTCAGCGTGCGTATCGGCGGCGGGGGCGGCGGCAAGGGCGGTCACGGCAAGCCCGGCGGCTGCGGCGGCGGCTGCGGCCACTAGACGCCTCGCCATCGATCCCAGATTGGCAGAGCGCCCGGCGCGCGATCTCGGATGGACTATGCGACAATCCGTCTCCAACCGAGTTTCTGACGCGAGCGCCGAAAGTTACGCGGACCGCATTAACCATCCGTAGGGCCAAGTCAGGCGCGCAGTCTGCCCTGTGGTGTGCGGCCCGCCCGCTCGCTTTGACTTGACCTAAAATCAATCGATCTTGAGTTAATGTCATAACCTCGGATGTTAGATTTTTAGATACATTCCGATCATTCTTGTTCAATGTTCTTAGTATGACCAGGTAGGGCGACGCATATACTAAGAGATTGACGCAAGTGTTCTGCGACAAAATCGCGCCAGGACTGTACTTCTCCTGTAAAGCGCGCAGCTTCCACCCCAATCAAATTTGGGGAGAGCTCTAGATGGCTCGTCATGAACTAGTGGTCTGCGCCCTGGGGGCCACGTTGCTGGCCGCGCCGGGCATCGGACACGCGGATACGAACAAGGACCTGGGGGTCGCCGCCCGCGCCCTGACCTTCCTGGAGAACGGTCCCTCGGGCCGCGCGACCCTGGGCGTGGTGTTCGACCCGTCCAAGCCGGCCTCGGTGGCGGAAAAGAACGCCCTGATGGCGGCGCTGGGCTCCGGCTACGCGGCCGGCGCCCTGACCCTGGTGGGCAAGCCGGTGGAGGCCGCAGAGGTCGGCGCGGTGAGCGGGGTCCAGGCCCTGTTCGTCACCGGCGGCGTCAACTATGGCGCGGTGGGCGCTGCAGCCAAGGGCCGCAAGCTGATCACCATCGGCTCGGATATCGCCTGCGTCCGCTCCGGCGGCTGCGCCATGGGCGTGGCTACCGACCCCAAGGTCGACATCACCGTGAACCGGGCGACCGCCGCCGCGGTGGGCGCCAGCTTCAAGGCCGCCTTCCGCATGATGATCAACGAAATCTGAGGGGCGCGGACATGACCAGGACCCGTCTGTTCGCCGGCGTCGCCGCCGGCCTCGCCATGGCTTCGGCCGCCCACGCCCAGTCCGTCGACTATGGCGCGCTGGAGCAATTGTTCAACGAGCCCGTCACCACCTCGGCCACCGGATCGCCCCAGCGCTCTACCGAGGCCCCGGTGGACATGACCATCATCTCCGCCGAGGACATCCGCCGGTCCGGCGCCACCGACATCCCGACCATCCTGTCGCGGGCGGCCGGCGTCGACATCCTGCCCTTTGCGGCCGGCGCCGCCGAGATCAGCGTGCGGGGCTATGACCAGGCCCGGTCTCCGCGGATGCTGGTGCTGGTCAATGGCCGCCAGGTCTATCTGGACCACTTCGGCTACACCGACTGGCACACCCTGCCCGTGGCCCTGGACGAGATCCGCCAGATCGAGCTGGTGCGGGGGCCCAACAGCGCCCTGTTCGGCTTCAACGCCGTCTCCGGCGTGGTCAACATCATCACCTATCATCCCAAGTACGACAGGGCGCGCAGCGCCACGGTGGAAGCCGGGACCCTTGGCTACACCTCCGCCAGCCTGGTGCAGACGGCGGACCTGGGGAACGGCTTGAGCGCGCGGCTGTCCCTGAGCGCCGACAAGCAGAACGAATGGAAGAACTCCAATCCCGCCATCCTGGCCTCACAGCTGTCCGACCCCTGGGCGGTTCGGGCCAGCGTCGACGCCGTGGCCGAGATCGCGCCTAAGACCGACCTGCGGGTGGAGGCGTCCTGGTCGAACTCCGGTCAGACCGAGATGTTGTCCAGCTATTCCTACGTGGCGCATCGGGTGAAGACCGGCTCGGTGATGGCGACCCTGAACGCCGACACGGCCTATGGCGCGATCCAGGCCCAGGCCTACATGAACAAGCTGGATTCCCTGGCTGCGCCCCTCCACTACGAAAACACCATCTGGGTGGCCAAGGTGCAGGATCTGCTGAAGATCGGACCGACCCAGACCCTGCGTCTCGCATTGGAATATCGAGACAACCGGGTGAACACGACGCCGGTGACCGGCGGCGAGGTGGGCTATCGGGTCTGGGCGCCGTCGGTGATGTGGAACTGGCAGGCCTCGCCCAAGCTGTCCCTGACCGCCGCCGCGCGCCTGGACAGTCTCAAGCTCAGCCGCACCGGGAGCTTCCCGGCCGGCGTGCCGGTGACCACCAACGCCGCCTGGGACCAGTCCATCGACAAGGTCAGCGCCAATCTGGGGGCGGTGATCGCCGCCACCGATCTGGACACCTTCCGCATCACCGCGGCCCGCGGCGTCCAGGCGCCGACCCTGGTGGAGCTGGGCTCACGCCAGGTGCTGCCTGCCACCGCCCCGCCCAAGGGGACCGCCACCCTGGGCAATCCGCGCCTGCAGCCGGCCCTGGTGACCAGTTTCGAGGTCGCCTATGAGCGCGCCGTAACGGCCCTCGGCGGCAAGGTCTCCGTGAAGGCCTTCGCCCAACGCACCGAGGACGTGAAGAGCGGCGTCTCGAAGTTCCAGATCGACGTCCCCGCCACGGCGACCACCTATCCGGTGATCACCTACCTGAACATCGGCAAGTCCGAGATGAAGGGGGTGGAGCTGGCGGCCCAGGGCAAGTTCGGGTCCGGCTATCGCTGGAGCGCCGACACCACCTATGTGAACATCGAGGACAAGCCGATCGCCGGCTACAGCCCGATCCTGCGCCTGGTGGCCTTCGGCGAGACCACGCCCAAGTACCGCAGCAACCTGTCGATCGGCTGGACGAACAGCCGCTGGACGGTCGACGGCTACCTGCACGCGGTCTCGAAGTTCAACTCCTACACCGCCAACCAGACCCTGGAGCCGGTGAAGGGCTATACGAGCCTGGCTGGCCGGGTAGCCTATCAGACCGCTGGCGGGATCACCCTGGCCCTGAGCGGCCAGAACCTGCTGGAGGATCGCCAGGTCCAGGCCAAGACGACGGGCCTGGCGGCCGAACGCCGGGTGCTGTTCAAGGTCAGCAAGGCCTGGTGAGCGGGGTCAGGCGCCGGCCATCTCCGCCACGATGCGCCGGGCCGCGGCCTGGGGCTCGTTGGCGGCGGTGATCGGACGGCCGCAGACGATGTGCGAGGCGCCGGAGGCCAGAGCCTGAGCGGGGGTCGCGGCGCGGGCCTGGTCGTTCTTGGCCGCCCAGTCGGGGCGCACGCCCGGCGTCACCACCAGGAAGTCCTTGCCGCCGATGGCGCGGGCCAGCGCGGCCTCGTGCGGGCTGGCCACCACCCCGTCGCAGCCGGCCTCCACCGCCTGGTGAATCCGCCGCTCCACCAGGGCCCGCGCCCCGTGGGCGTAGCCCATCTCGGTCAGGTCGGCGTCGGTCAGACTGGTCAGGACGGTCACGGCCAGGATCTTCAGGTCCGAGCGGCCCTTGCCGCGCACGGCCGAGGCCATCACCTGCGGCTCGCCGTGCACGGTCAGCAGGTCACAGCCGGTGTCGGCCAGGACGGCGGCGGCGCGCTGCACGGTGGTGCCGATATCGTGCAGCTTCCAGTCCAGGAACACCTGCTTGCCCTGGCTCTTGAGCTCGCGGGCCAGGCCCATGCCGTCGGTGGCGAACAGCTCCAGCCCGACCTTGTAGAAGCTGACCATGTCGCCCAGGGCCTCAACCATGGCGCGGGCCTCATCGGCGGTGGGCAGGTCCAACGGCACGATCAGGCGGGGATCGGCCTTGGCGGGAAGCTCGGCGACGAGACCGGACATGGAAGCGCTCTCCAGGCAGGGGCGCGCGGCCTCCCGCACGGCGGAGGTCGGCGAAGCGGACGAATTGGGCTAAGAGGCGCTCATGAGCCCGCAGGACTTCGCCGTCAACTTCTTCGTCGCCCTCTTCGCCCTGATCGATCCGATCGGCAATGTGCCGCTGTTCGCGGCGGCGACCTCGGGGACCAGGAGCAAGGACGCGCGGCTGATCGCCGTCTACATCGCGCTCTTCGTCCTGTTCTTCCTGACCTTCTTCTACTTCTCCGGCCTCAGCCTGCTGGCCTTCTTCGGCATCTCCCTGCCGGCCTTCCGGATCGCCGGCGGCATCATCCTGTTCCTGTTGGGGCTCGACATGGCCCGGGACGACTTCGTGACCACCTTCGCTGGGGCCGGCGAAGCGATGGAGGGCGAGGGCCGGGCCCATGCGCGGCGGCGCTTTGAGCGCATGATCGTGCCCTTCGCCATGCCGCTGCTGATCGGGCCGGGGCCATCTCCACCGTGGTGATCTACGCGGCCTCGGCCAAGGAGTTCGGCCTGGCCGGCGCGG
This sequence comes from uncultured Phenylobacterium sp., assembly GCA_964643835.1. GTDB lineage: Bacteria > Pseudomonadota > Alphaproteobacteria > Caulobacterales > Caulobacteraceae > Phenylobacterium. Next base: position 7,052 of record CAZXVO010000012.1, read on the forward strand.
CCATCGGGGTGGCGGTGATCGCGGCGGTGTCGCTCAGCGCGATGCTGAGCTTCTGGGCCAGCCCGCTCATCACCCGGCTGCTGGGCAAGATCGGCCTGACCATCGTGGTGCGGGTGCTGGGCCTGATCCTTTGCGCCATGGCGGTGCAGTTCGTCCTGGCCGGGGTGGCGGACTCCACCCACGACATCATCCTGAAGAAGGCCTCGGCGCCCTACCAGGACGGCCGCTAGATCTACTGCGCGGTCAGCCGGTTGTAAGGATACTGGTCGGAGATCTCCTCGGCGAGGAAGTCCTCCCGGCATGAGGCGACCATGAAACTTCGGTGCACCTCACCGGGCACGCCCACATAGACGTGGGCGGCGCCGTCCTCGAAATCGACGGTCAGCTTGGCGCGGCTTTCATCGTAGCGAATGTCGCGGATCTGGGCGGATTCGGTAGGCATCCGGGGCCTCCTGGATGGCCGTGGTGTCTGCAAAAACGCGGAAGGGCCGGCGGGAGGTTCCCGTGCGGCGAACGCCATGCGAACTTGCGCCCCTGGCTGCACAACGAGAACCGCAGCAGACTTCAAATCAGGGGGAAATATGGAACCGCACTACGAAGTCGCCATCGTCACGCTTTTGGCGCTGCTTGTCTATTTCTGGATGGGCCTGCTTGTCGGGGGCGCCCGGCGCAAGACCGGCATCGCCGCCCCGACCATGACCGGGGACCCGCTCTTGGAGCGCAGCGTCCGCGTCCAGACCAATACCCTGGAGTGGCTGCCGATCTTCCTGCCCAGCCTGTGGCTGTTCGCGGTCTACTGGGATGACCGGATCGCGGCCATCGCCGGCCTGGTCTGGATTGTTGGCCGCATCCTCTACGCCACCGGCTATGTGGCCGATCCCGGCAAGCGCGAGGCGGGCTTCCTGATCCAGCTCCTGGCGACCGCGGTGCTGATGTTTGGGGCCCTGGGACGTATTGTCTGGGCCATGGTCACGACCTCGACGATTTGATCGGTGCGGCGGGCCGCGAACCAGGCGGCCCGCCAAATTCGCCCCGGAGGTGTGACCAAGGTTCGCCCCCATCCTGGGTTATATTCTTTTGAAAAATCAGGCTTTTCCACGCCCGCCGCGCGCGTTGCACGGCGGGTGCGACATCATGTCCACAACAGTCAAGTTTGGTTAAGCCTGCAGCTTTCCGCACCGGCCATACCGCCTTACTGCTGCAGGTGGTGGCCAGGTCCTGCTTGCGGGTTATTGACGATATCACCCAGGCGCTTTTGTCGTCTGGTGTCAAAAGTCGTCTGATCATAGATATGGGTCTGTAAAATTTGGAGTATGACCCAACCTGAGCCGACATTAACCGAAAGTATGTCCAAATTGATCCTGCGTAATCGGAAATCTATACTGTTCGTTACAAGGTAGGTGTGCTTGGCATAATTTGCTTATTCAAAGCTGTACTGCATGATTTGTCGTCGACCCAGATGGGGCGAGGGGAAAAGATGCAGAACCAATTCAAGATTAATTGCGGTGCGATCGCTGCGGTCCTGGCGCTTGCGGCGCCGGGCGTGGTGCACGCGGACGCAGCGAAGGACCTTGGGGTGGCGGGCCGAGCGCTCACCTTCCTGGAGAACGGGCCTGCCGGTAAGGCGACCCTGGGCGTGGTGTTCGACCCGTCCAAGCCGGCCTCGGTGGCGGAAAAGAACGCCCTGATGGCGGCTCTGGGCTCGGGCTATGCGGCCGGGACCCTGACGCTGGTGGGCAAGCCGATTGAAGCCGACGACGTCGGCGGTGCGGCGGGCGTCCAGGCGCTGTTCGTGACCGGGGGCGTCAACTACGGCGCGGTCGGCGCTGCGGCCAAGGGCAAGAAGCTGATCACCATCGGGTCCGACATGGCCTGCGTCCGGTCGGGCGCCTGCGCCATGGGGGTCGAGACCGAGCCGAAGGTGAGCATCACCGTGAACCGGGCGACGGCCGCGGCTGTCGGGGCGAGCTTCAAGGCCGCCTTCCGCATGATGATCACCGAAATCTGAGCCGAGCGGCCAAGGAACCTCCCATGAACAAGACCCATCTTCTCGCCGGCGCAGCCGCCGGCCTGGCGCTCGCCGCGGCTCTCCCCGCTGCCGCCCAGTCGATCGACTACGGCTCTCTCGAGCAGCTGTTCGGCGAACCCGTGACCACCTCGGCCACCGGCTCGCCCCAGCGCTCCACCGAAGCCCCGGCCGACATGCAGATCATCTCGGCCGACGAGATCCGCCGCTCCGGCGCCACCAACCTGCCGGCGCTGCTGCAGCGCGTGGCCGGCGTGGATGCGCTGAACAGCTCGGCCGGCCAGACCGACGTCAACGTCCGCGGTTACAACCAGATCAGCTCGCCGCGCCTGCTGGTGCTGGTCAACGGCCGCCAGGTCTATCTGGACCACTACGGCATGACCATTTGGGCCACTATCCCGGTCCAGCTGGAGGAAATCCGCCAGATCGAGGTGGTGAAGGGTCCCAACAGCGCCCTGTTCGGCTTCAACGCTGTGTCCGGCGTCGTCAACATCATCACCTACAACCCGCAGTTCGATGACACCGACGTGGTCACCGCGCGGGTCGGCACGAAGGGCTTCAGCCAGGGCTCCCTGGTCAGCAGCTTCAAGCTCGGCGACGCCCTCTCGGCCCGCCTCTCGATCGGCGCCAGCCGGCAGGACGAATGGGACCGCGCTGGGTCCCCGGTGACCCCGGACCAGATCCATGATCCCCGCACCGTGTCGGCCAATATCGACGCCGTGGCGCAACTCGCCGCCTCGACCACCCTGCGGTTGGAAGGCTCCTGGTCCAACGTCCAGGAATCCCTGATGGCCACGGGCACCTCCTACTCGGTGGTCAAGGCCATCACGAACTCCGAGAAGGCCACCCTGACCTCCGACACCCGGTTCGGCACCATCCAGGCCCAGGTCTACCAGAACCAGCTGACCGCCAAGTACGCCATCGCCGGCGGCATCAACTGGGAAAACACCATCACGGTGGCCAGCCTGCAGGACCTGTTCAAGGTCGGCACGGCCCACACCTTCCGGGTGGGCGCGGAGTATCGCCACAACACCCTGAACATCGCGCCGATGAACACCTCCGACGTCAGCTATGACGTGATGTCCGGCTCGGGCATGTGGAACTGGCAGATCAATCCGAAGCTGTCGACCACCGTCGCCCTGCGGGTCGACAAGATGTCGCTGGAACGCAGCGGTCCCTTCCTGCCGCGCTCGCCGAACGGCTCCAATGCGCTGTGGGATCGTGACATCACCAAGACCAGCGCCAACGCCACCGTGGCCTGGCGGCCCACTGACGCCGACACCTTCCGTCTCTCCTATGGCCGCGGCGTGCAACCGCCGAGCCTGATCGAGCTGGGCGGCCTGGAGCTGCCGATCGCCGCCGGCCCGATGACCCTCGACCTGGTGGGCAACCCGCGGCTCAAGCCGTCGATCCTGACCAATATCGAGCTGGCCTACGACCACGACTTCGCGCCGATCAAGGCCAAGATGGGCGTGCGCCTGTTCCAACAGGACTGGAAGGACATCAAGACCAGCATCAGCACCGCGACGCTGGACTTCTTCCCGAACCTGACAACCAACGGCGGCTTCACCCAGATCAACGGCCTCGACTCCAAGGCCAAGGGCGTTGAGCTGACCGCCTCCGGCAAGGCCACCCCGGAGCTGGGCTGGCACGTCGACTACACCTGGACGGACGTGAAGGATCAGCCCTTCGCTGGCGTGAACACCGTGCTGCGCAACGTCGCCTTCGCCCAGACCACTCCCAAGGGGCGCGGCAATGTCGGCGTCGACTGGGTCAAGGGCCCCTGGGAAGCCGACGCCAACCTGCACTATGTGAGCGACTATCAGTTCTACAACATGGTGGGCGGGCTCCTGGCCCCGGTCGACTCCCATGTCAGCCTGTCCGGCCGGGTGGGCTACAAGATGGAGAACGGCGTCACCCTGGCCCTCGCCGGCCAGAACCTGCTGAAGGAACGCCAGCAGCAGACCCGCGGCCTCGAAGCCGAGCGCCGCATCCAGTTCAGCGTCAGCAAGAGCTGGTGAGATCGCCCCCTTCGGGGGTGAAGATGGGCCGGTCTCGCGGTTTCGCGGGGCCGGCCCTGTCTCTTCCGGGGCAGGTCGCAAGTTGTATCCGGCGGCCGGCTAAACCCAGGAGCTCCGTGTCCGGACGACCCCGAGGGGCAAAACACGGTGTGCGACAACTTGTCCGAAACCAGTATTCACCGAACACCATGCCATGAATTGACGCGAAGTAGCGCCAAGGTATTGCCGGTCAACGCGTCGCTCACTGGCCGATAAAAACGTACCCGAGTTGCGGCTAACATAAATTTACATGGCATATGGTGCCGTATTCATGTGCGCCAGCAAGCTGCTATTTGGCGCGATATTCATAGTATGGCCGGAGCTAACGCGGTCATACCGATATCGAGTACCTAACATGGTGACTCAGATATTGATCCAAATTGTCGCAGGCAGGGTCCTGTTAACCTACATTTACCCTTAAGCGCGCCATCTCGAACGGTGTTTAGCCCGCAATGGGCGAGGGGATTGGAATGCGAGATCAGATCAAAACGCCGCTGACCGCGGCAGTTGCGGTCCTGGCGCTTGCGGCGCCGGGCGTGGTGCACGCGGACGCAGCGAAGGACCTTGGGGTGGCGGGCCGAGCGCTCACCTTCCTGGAGAACGGGCCTGCCGGTAAGGCGACCCTGGGCGTGGTGTTCGACCCGTCCAAGCCGGCCTCGGTGGCGGAAAAGAACGCCCTGATGGCGGCTCTGGGCTCGGGCTATGCGGCCGGGACCCTGACGCTGGTGGGCAAGCCGATTGAAGCCGACGACGTCGGCGGTGCGGCGGGCGTCCAGGCGCTGTTCGTGACCGGGGGCGTCAACTACGGCGCGGTCGGCGCTGCGGCCAAGGGCAAGAAGCTGATCACCATCGGGTCCGACATGGCCTGCGTCCGGTCGGGCGCCTGCGCCATGGGGGTCGAGACCGAGCCGAAGGTGAGCATCACCGTGAACCGGGCGACGGCCGCGGCTGTCGGGGCGAGCTTCAAGGCCGCCTTCCGCATGATGATCACCGAAATCTGAGCCGAGCGGCCAAGGAACCTCCCATGAACAAGACCCATCTTCTCGCCGGCGCAGCCGCCGGCCTGGCGCTCGCCGCGGCTCTCCCCGCTGCCGCCCAGTCGATCGACTACGGCTCTCTCGAGCAGCTGTTCAACGAACCCGTGACCACCTCGGCCACCGGCTCGCCCCAGCGCTCCACCGAGGTGCCGGTCGACATGACCATCATCTCCCAGGCCGATATCCACCGCTCCGGCGCCAAGGACCTGCCGACCATCCTGTCGCGCGTCGCCGGCGTGGACGTGCTGAACTTCTCGGCCGGCCAGTCCGACGTCGGCATCCGCGGCTACAACCAGGCCCGCTCGCCGCGCCTGTTGGTGCTGGTCAACGGCCGCCAGGTCTATCTGGACCACTTCGGCTACACCGACTGGACGGCCCTGCCGGTCCAGCTGTCGGAAATCCGCCAGATCGAGGTCGTCCGCGGCCCGAACAGCGCCATCTTCGGCTTCAACGCCGTCTCCGGCGTGGTCAACATCATCACCTACAACCCGAAGTTCGATAAGGTCGGCGGCCTGGAAGTCTATGCCGGCAACGGCACGACCGCCGGCGTCTCCGTGGTCGAAACCTTCAACATCGGCGACAAGGTCTCGGTCCGCATCTCCGGCGGCGGTGAGCACCAGGACGAGTGGGCGCGGTCCAACAACCTCGTCACCCGCGCCATGATCCACAACCCGTCGGCCGTCCGCGCCAACCTGGACGCCGTGGCCCAGCTGACGCCGAAGACCGAACTGCGGGTCGAGGGCTCGTGGTCGAACCTGGCCGGCAGCCAGGTGATCTCGACCTTCGCCTACGCCCAGCACCGGGTGAAGACCTGGTCTGAAAAGGCGACCCTGACCGCCGACACCGACTACGGCCTGATCCAGGCCCAGATCTATCAGAACCAGCTGGACGCGCTCACGCCCGGCCGCCGGTACCTGAACACGATCACGGTCACCAGCCTGCAGGACCTATTCAAGGTCGGCGCCAACCACACCTTCCGGGTTGGGCTGGAGCACCGCCAGAACCAGCTGGATACGGCGTCCTACGTGGGCGGCGTGGTCCGCTACACGGTCCTGGCGCCCTCGGCCATGTGGAACTGGGTGGTCAACGACAAGCTGTCGCTCACCGCCGCGGCCCGCTACGACATGCTGTCCCTGGAACGTGAAGGCACCTTCCCGAAGGGCGCGCCACCCCAGTCCAACAGCCAGTGGGATCGCGACATCAAGGAGACCAGCGTCAATCTGGGCGCGGTCTACAAGGCCACCCCGACCACCTCGCTGCGCGCCACCTACGCCCGCGGCGTCCAGGCCCCGACCCTGCTCGAGCTGGGCGGCCTGGTGATCCCGCCGGCCACGCCTGCGCCGACCGGCGGCCTGATCCAGGGCAACCCGACCCTGGACCCGGCCATCGTCACCAACTACGCCATCGGCGTCGATCACGACTTCACCCCGGTGAACGTGAAGGCCGGCCTCAAGCTGTTCTCGCAAAAGACCGAGAACGTGAAGGGCCAGTTCAGCGCCTCGATCCTGGATGTCTTGCCGACCGCCACCACTTGGCCGGTGTTCACCTACAAGAACGCTTCGGACTCCAAGATGTGGGGTGTTGAAGGCTCGGCCTCCGGCAAGCTGGGCGCGGGCTTCCACTGGAGCGCGGACACGACCTACACCAAGGTCGAGGACGACAGCTTCACCACCGACGCCAACCTGATCCTGCGCAAGGTCGCCTTTGCTCAGACCACGCCGAAGTGGCGCAGCAATGTGGCGCTCGGCTGGGCCAACCCGAAGTGGGCGGTCGACGGCTACGTGCACAACGTCAGCAAGTTCAAGTCCTACAACGGCAACCTGCTGGAGCCGGTCGAGGGCTACACCTCGCTGGGCGGTCGCGTGGCCTACAAGGCGCCCTACGGCATCGAGCTGGCCCTGAGCGGCCAGAACCTGCTGGACGAACGGCAATCCCAGGCCAAGGGCCCCTCGGGCCTGATGGCTGAACGCCGCATCTTCTTCACCGTCGGCAAGAGCTGGTGAACTGACGACGGCCCCACGAAGCAGTCGTGGGGCCGCACTGCCCCTGGAGACCCCCGATGAAAAGTTTCCGTCTCGCCGATCTCTCCCTCGTGGTGAAGATGGCGGTCGCGCCGGCCTTCGCCGTGCTCATGCTGGCCCTGGTGGCTGGTGGAGCCGTCGTCAGCCAGCAGCAACAGACCAAGGCCATTGATCGCATCGTCGAGCAGGACATGGCGACCAGCTTGGAGCTGGCCCGTATCTCCAAGCAGATCACCGCTATTCACGGGGATCTCTACCTGCTGATGACCAACCAGGCGGCTGGGTCCGACCTGGCGGCCATCCCTGAAAAGCTCAATGCGCTGATGGCGCAGGCCGACGCCACCAAGGGCGACCTGGCCAAGCTGAAGGCCAAGCTGCCGAAGGACCAGCAGAAGACCTTTGACGGCCTGATCAAGGACCTGACCGACTACCGCGGCGGGATCGAGGTCGTAGGCTCGATGATGGGCATGGACTTCGCGACGGCCGCGACCTTCGTCGCGCCGTTCGAACAGCAATACTCGCGCATGACCGCGACCCTGGATGAGGCCACGGCCAAGGCCCAGGTCGAGGCCCAGGGTCACGCCAAGGCCAGCGCCAAGGCCGCCGCCATGCAGGGCAATATCGCCATGGCCGGCGCCCTGGTCACCCTGCTGGCCGTGGCCGGCATCTCGATCGCCGCCATCCTGGGCGTGAAGAAGGCCATCCAGAGCATCGCTGACGCCACGGGCCGACTGGCCTCGGGCGACACCAGCCAGAACCTGGAGCAGATCGCCCGCAAGGACGAACTGGGCGCCATCGTCTCGTCGCTCACCGTGTTCAAGGACAACCAGGCGCGCCTGGCGGCCATGCACGACGAGCAGAAGGAGCTCGAGGCTCGCGAGGAAGCCACCCGCGCCGAGGCCGAGGCCGAACGCGCCCAGACCTCCGCCGCCCAGAGCGCCGTTGTGGCGTCCCTGGCCGACGGCCTCAGCCGCCTGTCTAACGGCGACCTGACCCACCGCATCGACCACGCCTTCCCGTCCGAATACGAAGCCCTGCGCATGGACTTCAATGCGGCCATGGAACGTCTGCAGGGCGCGATGCAGGTCATCAGCGTCAACGTGAACCAGATCAACGCCGGGGCCGATGATATCGCCGGCGCCTCCGACGACCTGTCGCGGCGCACCGAGCAGCAGGCGGCCAGCCTGGAAGAGACCGCCGCGGCGCTCGACCAGATCACCGCCACGGTCAAGAAGTCGGCCGAAGGCGCGGCGCACGCCCGCGTCGTCGTCCAGAACGCCAAGACCGGCGCGGCCGAGGGCGGCGAAGTCGTCCGCCAGGCGGTCACCGCCATGGGCCAGATCGAGGACTCCTCCAAGCAGATCAGCCAGATCATCGGCGTGATCGACGAGATCGCCTTCCAGACCAACCTCCTGGCCCTGAACGCCGGGGTCGAGGCGGCGCGGGCCGGCGAGGCCGGCAAGGGCTTCGCGGTGGTCGCCTCCGAAGTGCGGGCCCTGGCCCAGCGCTCGGCGGAAGCCGCCAAGGAGATCAAGGGCCTGATCACCGCCTCGACCACCCAGGTGGGCTCAGGCGTGCAGCTGGTCAGCCGTACCGGCCAGGCCCTCGAGGCCATCGTCAACCAGGTCGCTGAGATCGACGCGCTCGTCACCGAGATCGCCGCCTCGGCCCAGGAACAGGCGACCGGCCTCAACGAGGTCAACTCGGCCGTCAACAAGATGGACCAGGTCACCCAGCAGAACGCCGCGATGGTGGAGGAATCCACCGCCGCCACCCACGCCCTCAAGGGCGAGGCCGGCGAACTGACCCGCCTGGTTGGCGAATTCCGAACCGGAGATCATCAGCCGATCTCCCGGCCGGCCCGCTCCTCCCCGCGGTCGGCCACCTCGGCCTCGCGTCCGGCGCCCTCGGCGCCGCGTCGCAGGACCGAGAAACTGGCGGCGAGCTATGGCGGCGCGGCCGTGGCAGCCGCTGCGCCGGCGCCTGCCGCCGACGACTGGGAAGAGTTCTGACGCCCCACGCCAGACCTCTGACCAACGGAGCGCGCCCGGCGGCCTCGCTGGGCGCGTTTTCGTGTCTGCTCTGTTTCAGGGGCGCACCGGCGCGCCTTGGCCGCAACCACAATTCGGTCCATCTGTTAGGCCTAGGATCGGCGGCACATTGTTCGAGGTAGCGTCATGGCCACCAAGTCACTAACTGCATTAGGCCTAAGCCTGGGTCTTATGCTCGGCCTGGCGGCCTGCGCCACGCCGACGCCCTATCAGCCCGCTGCGGCCGGGCGGAACGCCGCCGGCTTCTCCGAGATCCGGATCGAACCGAACCGGTTCCGGGTCACCTTCTCCGGCAACA
>CAZXVO010000012.1:16554-29798 GCA_964643835.1 uncultured Phenylobacterium sp.
GACCTCGCGCGAGACGGTGGAGGGTTACCTGCTCTATCGGGCCGCCGAACTGACCGTGGCCCAGGGCTATGACACCTTCACGGTGGTCGACCGCAAGACCGACAAGTCCAGCCGCACCTATGTGCAGCCCGACCCGATGTTCCATCCCTGGTACGGGCCGAGCTACGGCTTCTGGCGGCCCAGCTGGCGCTATTACGGCCCGGGCTTCGGTTGGCGCTCCTGGGATCCGTTCTGGGGTGACCCCTTCTGGAGCGACCAGATGGATGTGCGCACCGTCGACCGCTACGAAGCCAGCGCCGAGATCGTCATGAGCCGCGGCCCGAAGCCGGAGGCCGACCCCACCGCCTTCGACGCGCGGGCGGTGATGGCCAACCTCGGGCCGCGGATCCAGCGCCCGACGCCCTGACCTGGGCGCGGGCGCCGTCCATCAGGCGGTCTCGTCGATGAAGGCCAGGCCGGCGTTGTCGGTGAGGCGCTTGATCAGCCGGGCGCCCATGGCCGCGCCGGGCGTCCAGACGCCGCCCCGAACCTCGGTGGCGTCCTTGACCAGGCAGATGGCGGCTTCCGAGATCATCTTCGACGTCGAGCCGTAGCCGGGATCCTTGTCGCCGGTGACGCCCGCGCGCACCTGACGGCCGTCGGCGGCGATCCCGATGAAGGCCACGTCGAAGAAGCCAGTCTCCCGCTCCTCCTTGCTGGGGCCTTCGCCGGGCTTGGGCATGTTGGGCCCTCCCAGGCTTGCGGCCGGCGGCGCCTTCGGGTCGATCACCACCATCTCGTCATAGACGAAGTCCTGACCCCAGGCGTGGTCCAGGAGGGCGTTGGCCCGGTGCACGTTCTTGGTGTTGATGGTCGCCATCACGAAGGGACCGACCTGAGCGTCGAGATCCGGGTCGTGCTCGGCCTTGTCGCCGGGCGGCTGGGCCGGACCCTTGAAGCCATTGGCCAGCGAGAAGGGGTCGGTCAGCCAGGCGATGATCGACGGGTCTTTGGCCGCCGCGGCCATGGTCGCCTGCAGGCTGGCGGCGGTGCCGCCCGAGAAGCCGCCCTTCATCCGGCGCACCCGGCCCTTGACCCGCGGAACCGGCGCCCCCAGGCGCGTCTTGGCGATCTCTTCCACGAAGAAGGCGCCCAGCTCGAAGGGAATGGAGTCGAAGCCGCAGGAGAATACGATGCGCGCGCCAGTGCGGCGGGCCTCGGCGTCGTGGGCGTCGATCATCTGGCGCATCCAGGCGGGCTCGCCGCATAGGTCCAGATAGTCGGTCCCCGCCGCCGCGCAGGCCGCCACCAGGGCCGAGCCATAGAGCTGATAGGGGCCTACCGTGGTCAGCACCGCCTTCGTCCGCTCCACCATGGCCTTGAGCGAGGCGGGATCATCGGCGTCGGCGACCACCAGCGGAACGTCCTTGGGCGTGCCGATCTCGTCGCGCACCTGGGCCAGCTTGTCGGCGCTGCGGCCCGCCATGGCCCACTTCACCTCGCCGCCCACGCCGTAGCGCCCGGCCAGGTACTCCGCCACCAGCCGGCCGGTGAAGCCGCTGGCGCCATAGACGATGATGTCGAATTCCGTATTGGCCCGCATGGCGCGCTCCCTCGTGTGTCTGGCGGACCATGCCGCCAACCCGCGCCGGGATCAAATGCGCAAGCGCAGCACGTCGGGCTGGCCCGAAGCGGGCAGGTGCGGCGTTCCGCCACGCGCGGCGCCCGCCCCCACCATCGGCACGATGGCGCCACTCCCGCGCGTATCGGGCGCTGAGCGCTGAGGGTGTGTCTCGAAAAACCACAAGGTCGGCGGCGCGGATTTGTGAGACGTGATTAGATTATAAAAATCAGCAGCATAGAACCGCGTGGTTGGCGCGTTTTGACCCTGCGCCTTGCCTCAGGTGTCTCGCGAGGTGTCTCTAAAGTAACGTATCAATATCCATAACCAGGATGCCCCATAAAACGGGTGCAAATTCCAATAAATATCGACGAGTCCGGGACACCTTTAAGTCGTCGACCCCTGAAAATCGGCTTTACCTTTAATTAATTGCCTCGCCCTCTGATTGTGGTTGAGTTTCAACCTTTGCTAACCACACCCGGCGATCCCATGAAAAGATCCGCAAAAACAACGTCGCAAACACCCCCTGGGGTGGAGTTGGGCGGGGATCTGACTATTCGGGGTATCAAGGTGGCCCACGATAGGTTGTCATCGGCCCTGCGCGACAACTCCGCAGTCGAGATCCGAATTGCTCAGAACGCGACAGTTGATCTCACACTTGTTCAGTTGATCGAGGCCGCGCGGCGCGAAAAGCGCGACGCCGGCGGCGATCTCACCTTCGCAACACCTGCACCTCAGCCCCTCCTCGATGTGCTGACGCGCGGCGGATTTCTTGAGGCGGCCGAAAGCCGCCGGTTCTGGCTTGGGGCGGGAGAATAGAGATGGCGGCGATTCTGACGGTCGATGACTCGGCCAGCATCCGGCAGGCGATCAAGGTGGCTCTGTCCGGCGAGGGCTATGAGGTCGCCGAGGCGGCGGACGGTTCGCAGGGCCTGGCCAAGGCCGATTCCGCCCACTTCGACATGATCATCACCGATCTCAACATGCCGGTGATGGACGGCCTGACCATGATCCGCCAGCTGCGCGCGAAGCCCGCGCACCAGGGGGTGCCGATCATCTTCCTGACCACCGAGAGCGACGCCGACATCAAGGCCCAGGCCAAGTCGGCGGGCGCCACGGGCTGGCTCACCAAGCCCTTCGATCCGGACCAGCTGATCCGCATCGTCAAGAAGGTGCTCGCCTCGTGAGCACCGATCCGGTTGAGACCTTTCGTCAGGAGGCCCAGGACCTCCTTGAGCAGATCGAGACCGGATTGCTCGATCTGGCCCATCGGCCCGGCGACCGCACCCTGATCGACGCCGTGTTCCGGGGGCTGCACACCCTCAAGGGGTCGGGGGCCATGTTCGGCTTCGACGCCTTGGCCGCCTTCACCCACCACTGCGAGACGGCCTTCGACCAGGTCCGCAAGGGCCAGGTTCCGGCCACCGCCGAACTGGTGGCCGCGGTGCTCGACGCCCAGGACCACATGCGCGCCCTGGCTGAAGGGCGCGAGGCCCCGGCCGCGACGGGCGACGCCCTGCTGGCCCGCCTGCATGCCGCCGTCGCGGCTGCGGCCGGCGGAGATCCGGCGGCCGAGCAGGTGACCGAACAGGTCCTGGCGGCCACGACCTGGAAGGTGAAGTTCAGCCTGCCCGCCGACGCGCTGGTCAACGGCACGCGCCCCCTGCCCCTGCTGGACGAACTGCGCGAGCTGGGTCCCTGCCAGGTGACGGCGATCACCGACAACGTCCCGCCGCTGTCCGCCCTTGAGCCCACGGAATGCCATCTGGCCTGGGAGGTGGTGCTGACCACCGAGCATCCCAAGGCGGCCATCGAAGACGTCTTCATCTTCGTCCTCGACGATATGACCCTGGAGATTGAGGCGCTGGGCGCCCCCAAGGTCTCCGCGCCCACAGCCGCGCCGATGCAGACGTCCGTCGCCGTGAGCGAGGCCGAGGCCCCGCCCGCCTCCACGGCAGCCGAGTCGTCGGCCTCCGAGACCAGGACCAATCGCGGCGGCGAGACCGTGCGGGTGCCCGCCGAGCGTCTGGACGAACTGATGGACCGGGTCGGCGAGCTGGTCATCGCCCAGTCCCGGCTGAAGCAGGTGGCCGCCGCTGGCGTCGATCCCAACCTGCGCGCCGTCTCCGAAGAGATCGAGCGCCTGGCCGCCGAGCTGCGCGACACCATGATGGTGGTGCGCATGGTCCCCGTGGCCCAGCTGTTCGGCCGCTTCCGCCGCCTGATCCACGATCTGGCCCGCGACACCGGCAAGACCATCGAGCTGACCACCGAGGGCGAGACGACTGAGCTCGACAAGACGGTGATCGAGCGCCTGGCCGACCCACTGGTCCACCTGATCCGCAACTCCGCCGACCATGGCCTTGAGGCGCCGGAGGAGCGCAAGGCCGCCGGCAAGTCGCCCGCTGGCCAGGTGCGGCTCACCGCGCGCCAGGCCGGCGCCGAGGTGATCATCACCATCACTGACGACGGTCGCGGCGTGAACCGCGAGCGCGTCCGGGCCAAGGCCGAGGAGAACGGGCTGATCCAGCCTGGCGCCGTGCTCAGCGACCATGAGCTGCTGCAGCTGATCTTCCATCCGGGCTTTTCCACTGCGGCGGCCATCACCAACCTGTCCGGCCGCGGCGTCGGCATGGACGTGGTCAAGCGGACCATCGAGGGCCTCCGCGGTTCCATCGAGATGAAGAGCGAGCCGGGCCAGGGCTCCCAGATCGACCTGCGCATTCCGCTCACCCTGGCCATCATCGACGGCCTGTTGGTCCGGGTGGGTCAGGCCCGCTACGTGATCCCGCTGGCCGCGGTTGAGGAATGCGTCGAGCTCTCGGCCGAGCAGGACGTGCGCTCCACCGGGCGCAGCCTGATCACCCTGCGCGACCAACTGGTGCCGTTCATCCGCCTGCGCGAGTTGTTCCACACTGGCCAGGCGCCAGACCCGCACCAGAAGATCGTGGTGGTCAGCACCGGCCAGGAACGTGTCGGCCTGGTGGTCGATCAGATCCTCGGGGATCACCAGACGGTCATCAAGTCCCTGTCGGCCTTCCACGCCGACGTGGAGACCTTCTCCGGCGCGACCATCCTCGGCGACGGCGGCGTCGCCCTGATCCTCGACATCGCGCACCTGGTCGCCGCCGGCCAGCGCCGGGACGCGCAGCTGCGCGCCGCCGGTTGAGGACCCTGGAGGTGGCTTACGACATGAACCAGAGCGCAGACGCCCTGCAGGTCCTGACCTTCGACCTGCACGGCGAGACCTTCGCCCTTGAAGCCGGCCTCGTGCGCGAGGTGCTGGACCTGACGCCGGAGACGGCGGTGCCCGGGTCCGCGCCCTTTGTCAGCGCGGTGATCAACTTCCGCGGCCGGGTGATCCCCTTGGCCGATCTGCGCCTGGCCTTCGGACTGGAGCGCGACGCCGACACCATCGACAGCCGCATCGTGGTCATCGAGTACGAGCTGGAGGGCGACCCCACCCTGGTCGGCCTCCGCGCCGACAAGGTGCACGAGGTCACCTCGCTCGAAGCTGTCGACACCGAGGAGGCCCCGCGGGTCGGCATGCGCTGGCGGTCGGATTTCATCCGCTGCCTGGCCCGGCGCGACGGTGACCTGATCATCGTTCCCGATCTCGGCCAGATCTTCGCGACCAAGGGCGGCGCCACCGGCGCCGTCGTTCCCCTGCATCAGGCCTGAGGAGAACGAGCATGCGCTTCACGCTCAAAGCCAAGATGGTCGTTGCCTTCGGCGCCATCATCGCCCTGCTGGCGCTCAGCGCCGCCGAGAGCCTCTCCAGCGCCAGTAAGGCGAACCGCGAGTTTGACACCGCGATCGAGGGCCCGGTGGCTCGCCTGCGCCTGGCCCAGGAGCTTCAGGTCCGGGTGGTCAATGTCGCCGCCGCCGAGCGCGAGATGCTGACCGCGCCGACCCGCCAGGAGATCGCCGCGCTGGAACAGCGCGTTGCCAAGGACCGGCAGGGTTTCGAGACCGAGTTCGCCCGGGCCAAGGCGCTCGCCGGGCCCGACGCCCAGGGCCGCTGGGGCGAGTTCCGCGCCGCTTGGGACGGCATGCAGCGCAATCACGAGGCGGTCGCGAACCTTCTGATGGAGGGCCGCCGGGCCCAGGCCGCCGCCCTGTCCTCGGGTGAGGGCCGCCGCAACATCGACGCGGCCGAAGCCGCGGTCTCCGCGCTGCGGGACCTGGACGAGGCGGAACTGGACGCCACCACCAAGCGGACCGAGACGGCCTTTGCCCGCACCCGCATGATCCTGGCCGGGGTGGGGCTGGTCTCCGTGCTCGCCGCCGCCGGCCTGGCCATGTGGCTGGCCCTCTCAGTGACCCGAGGGCTCGGCAAGGTCTCGACCCTGATCCGCGCAGTCTCCATCGGCGACCTGAACCAGAAGGTGACCGTCACCTCCAACGACGAGATCCGCGACCTGATCGAGTGTGTGGATGTCATGACCGCCAACCTGCGCGACGCCGCGGCCCTGGCCGACCAGGTCGCTGACGGCGACCTGACGGTTGAGCCCAAGCCCTTGTCCGACAAGGACACCCTTGGCCTGGCTCTGGAGCGGATGGTGGATCGTCTGCGCGGTGTCGTGTCGGACGCGATCTCGGCCTCGGAGAATGTGTCGTCGGGCAGCCAGGAGCTGTCCTCGGCCTCGGAACAGGTGAGCCAGGGGGCGACGGAGCAGGCGTCTGCCGCAGAAGAGGCCTCGGCCTCGATGGAAGAGATGGCCTCGAACATCAAGCAGAACGCCGACAACGCCGCCCAGACTGAAAAGATCGCCCGCCAGTCGGCCAAGGATGCGGAAGCCTCCGGCATGGCGGTGAGCCAGGCGGTGGAAGCCATGCGCACCATCGCCGAGAAGATCACCATCGTTCAGGAGATCGCTCGCCAGACCGACCTTCTGGCCCTCAACGCGGCGGTGGAAGCCGCCCGGGCCGGGGAGCACGGCAAGGGCTTTGCGGTGGTGGCCTCGGAGGTCCGCAAGCTGGCGGAACGCAGCCAGACCGCCGCCACCGAGATCGGGGCCGTGTCGTCCGAGACCGTGAAGGCCGCGGCCTCGGCCGGGGAAATGCTGACCCAACTGGTCCCCAACATCCGGCGCACCGCCGAGTTGGTCTCCGAGATCAGCGCCGCCTGCCGCGAGCAGGACATCGGCGCGGCCCAGATCAACGAGGCCATCCAGCAGCTGGACAAGGTCACGCAACAGAACGCTTCGGCGTCTGAAGAGATGAGCGCCACTTCCGAGGAGCTGGCCGCCCAGGCCGAGGAGCTCCAGACCTCCATCGCCTACTTCAGGACCGCGACCAATTCAGCCAGCCCCCAGCCAGCGCCCAGACAGGCGTCCTTGGCCAGGGCGCGCCCCGCCCGGCCAGTGGCGGCCGCCGTCAAGACCAGAAGCCGCAGCGTCTCAGCCGCACGTCAGGCCCCCGCCCACGGTTTCGCGCTTGATCTCTCTGTTGGCGGGGCCGACCCCGCCGACGATGACTTCACCGATTACTGAACCTTCCTCTCCGATCTGAAAGGTCCAAGCCCATGCGGTTCACCATCAAGGCCAAACTCGGCGTCGCCTTTGCGGTGATCATCGCCTTGATGCTCGGCGCCTCCTTCGTCGGCATCACCAGCCTGTCTCGCCTGAACCAGCAGACCCACGCGCTGGTGGCGGGTCCAGTCACGCGCCTGGAGCTGTCTCAGAACCTCGAAATCCACCTTCTGAACGTGGTTCGCTTCGAGAAGAACCTGCTGCTCACCAAAGATCCCGCCGAGATCCAGAAACTCGAGGCTAAGATCGACCAGGAAGCCCAGGCCTTCGGGGAGGACCTGACTCGAGCCACCAGTCTCGCCACCGCCCAGGGCAAGCCAAAGTGGGAGGCCCTCGCCAAGACCTGGGAAAGGTTCATGGCCATTGACCTGCAAATCCGCACCCTTCGGAACCAGGGCAAGCTCCAGGAGGCCGTTGCGCTTTCCATGGGCGAAAGCCGGGAGCTCGTGGGCCAGACATCGGATATGGCCGATGCGCTCGTGGAGCTTTCCAAGACCCAGCTCCAGGAGGCCGATGACAAGGCCGTGGCGCTTTATGGCCAGGTGCGCAACCTGCTCGTCGGCCTGACCATCGGCTCCCTGTTGCTGGGCGCCGGCGCCGCCATCTGGATCTCGCTCATTGTCAGCCGCGGCCTGGCCCGCGCCGGCGAAGCCGTTCGGGCCGTCGCCGAGGGCGACCTGACCAGGACCGTCGAGATCACCACCCGCGACGAGATCGCCGACCTGCTGGTCAATGTGAACCTGATGATCGAACGTCTGCGCGGTGTCGTGTCGGACGCGATCTCGGCCTCGGAGAACGTGTCGTCGGGCAGCCAGGAGCTATCCTCGGCCTCGGAACAGGTGAGCCAGGGGGCGACGGAGCAGGCGTCTGCCGCCGAAGAGGCCTCGGCCTCGATGGAAGAGATGGCCTCGAACATCAAGCAGAACGCCGACAACGCCGCCCAGACTGAAAAGATCGCCCGCCAGTCGGCCAAGGATGCGGAAGCCTCCGGCATGGCGGTGAGCCAGGCGGTGGAAGCCATGCGCACCATCGCCGAGAAGATCACCATCGTTCAGGAGATCGCTCGCCAGACCGACCTTCTGGCCCTCAACGCGGCGGTGGAAGCCGCCCGGGCCGGGGAGCACGGCAAGGGCTTTGCGGTGGTGGCCTCGGAGGTCCGCAAGCTGGCGGAACGCAGCCAGACCGCCGCCACCGAGATCGGGGCCGTGTCGTCCGAGACCGTGAAGGCCGCGGCCTCGGCCGGGGAAATGCTGACCCAACTGGTCCCCAACATCCGGCGCACCGCCGAGTTGGTCTCCGAGATCAGCGCCGCCTGCCGCGAGCAGGACATCGGCGCGGCCCAGATCAACGAGGCCATCCAGCAGCTGGACAAGGTCACGCAACAGAACGCTTCGGCGTCTGAAGAGATGAGCGCCACTTCCGAGGAGCTGGCCGCCCAGGCCGAGGAGCTCCAGACCTCCATCGCCTACTTCAGGACCGACTCCCAGGCCCGCAAGCCGTCCGCCGCCCGCCGTCCGCCCGCCCGCCGTCCTGTCGTCCAGGCCGCAAAGCCGTCCGCCGCCCGCAGCCCGGTCAAGGCCCAGCAGGCCCGTGTCCAGGGCTTCGCCCTCGACCTGGCCCAGGGCGGTCCGGACGCGGACGACGCCGAATTCAGGGAGTACGCCTGATGTCCGCGCGGACCGGTGAAATCCAGTTCGTCACCCTGGGCCTCGGCGCCGAGGTGTTCGCCGTGCCGGTGGAGTATGTCCGGGAGATCCTGGACTACACCCCGCCGTCGGCCCTGCCTGAGGGTCCGGCCTACCTGCTCGGCCTGACCGACGTCCGGGGGCGGGCGACGCCCACCCTGGACCTGAGGCTCAAGCTTGGCCTGGCGGCGGTTCCGCCGACCCTGGCGACCCGGATTCTCGTGCTGGACGTGCCCGTCGAGGGCCGCCAGCTAGCCTTGGGCCTGGTCGCCGACCGGGTGATCGAGGTCGCCGCCTTTACCCCGGAAGAGATTGAGCCGGCGCCCGATATCGGCGTGCGCTGGCGCTCTGACTACATGCGCGGCGTGGTGCGGCGGGACACCGATTTCGTGGTGCTGTTCGACCTTCCCCGACTGCTCACCAGCCAGGACACCGCCGTCCTCGACGCCGCAGCCTGATCGCGTAACGGACACCCATGGAAGCCGCTCTCGCCGCCCCGCTCCCGGACCAGCTCAGCAGCAAGAACTTCAGCCGCCTGGCGGATCTCATCCAGAGCTACAGCGGCATCAAGATGCCCGGCAACAAGCGCACCATGCTGGAGGGCCGCCTGCGCCGCCGCATGCGGGTGACGGGCGTCCCCACCCTGAACGGCTATTGCGACTACCTGTTCGAGGAGGGCGGGCTCG
Source organism: uncultured Phenylobacterium sp. (assembly GCA_964643835.1). GTDB lineage: Bacteria > Pseudomonadota > Alphaproteobacteria > Caulobacterales > Caulobacteraceae > Phenylobacterium. The sequence goes on from CAZXVO010000012.1 coordinate 26,060, forward strand.
ACACCGAGATCGTCCACCTCATCGACGCGGTCACCACCAACAAGACCGAGTTCTTCCGCGAGCCGGCGCACTTCAAGTTTCTGCAGGAGCGGGCCTTGCCGGAGCTGGCGCGTAGCGGGCGACGCACCATCAAGGCTTGGAGCGCGGCCTGCTCCATCGGCGCCGAGCCCTACACCCTGGCCATGGTGCTGGAGGAGCATGTGCGCCAGGCCGGCCGTCAGGACTACAGCATCCTGTGCACCGACCTCTGCACCCAGGTCCTGGCCCAGGCGGTGGCTGGCGTGTTCTCTGAGCCGATGATCGAGCCGGTCAGTCCCGACCTTCGCCGCCGCTATGTGATGCGAGCCAAGGATCCGCGCCGCGGCGAGGTGCGGATCGTGCCGCACCTGCGCTCCAAACTGAGCTTCGCCCGGCTCAACCTGATGGACGAAGCCTATCCAGTCGACGGCGAGATGGACCTGATCTTCTGCCGCAACATCCTGATCTATTTCGACAAGCAGACCCAGTCGAAGGTCCTGAAGCGGCTCTGCGCCCATCTGCGGCCTGGGGGCTACCTGTTCCTGGGCCATTCGGAGTCGATTGTCGGCATCGACCTGCCGGTGACCCAGATCGCCAATACCGTCTTCCAGAAGGGATAAGGCCGTGGCCCCGTCCAAAATCCGCGTCCTGATCGTCGACGATTCCGCCACCGTGCGGCAGACCCTGGCCTCGATCCTGGAGAGCGACCCGGCCATCCAGGTGCTGGGCGTGGCCTCCGACCCCTATGTCGCCGCCCGCCGCATCGCCGAGGAAGTGCCCGACGTCATCACTCTGGACGTCGAGATGCCGCGGATGGACGGCATCACCTTCCTGAAGAAGCTGATGTCCCAGCGGCCGATCCCGGTGGTGATGTGCTCGTCCCTGACCGAGGCCGGGTCCGAGACCCTGATGCAGGCCCTGGAAGCCGGGGCGGTGGACGTCATCCTCAAGCCGAAGATGGGCGTCGCCGAGGCCCTGGCCGAACAGAGCATCCGCATCTGTGACGCGGTCAAAGCCGCCGCCGGCGCCCGGGTGCGCGGCCCCAGGGTCCCTGGCGCGCCGCGTCCGGTCATGGCCCGCGAGCCTGAGAAGAAGCTCACCGCCGACGCCATGCTGGCGGCCCCCAGCGGTCGGGCGATGGCGCGGACCACGGAGAGCATCGTCTGTATCGGCGCATCCACCGGCGGAACCGAGTCCCTGCGCGAGGTGCTGGAGGCCCTGCCGGCCAATTCGCCCGGCGTCGTGATCGTCCAGCACATGCCCGAGAAGTTCACAGCCTCCTTCGCCGCGCGCCTGAACAGCCTGTGCGAGGTGGACGTCAAGGAGGCCGAGAACGGCGACGCCATCCTGCGCGGCCGGGTGCTGATCGCGCCGGGTAACATGCACACCATGATCGAGCGCTCGGGCGCCAACTATCGCGTCTCGGTGAAGCCGGGTCCGCTGGTCTCCCGGCATCGGCCTTCTGTCGACGTGCTGTTCCGCTCGGCCGCCATCTGGGCGGGCTCCAACGCTGTCGGGGTCATCATGACCGGGATGGGCGACGACGGCGCCCGCGGCATGGCTGAAATGAAGGAGGCTGGCGCCCGCACCATCGCCCAGGACGAGGCGACCAGCGTGGTGTTCGGCATGCCCAAGGAGGCGATCGCCCGCGGCTGCGTCGACCGCATCGTGCCGCTGCACGCTATCGCCCAGGAAATCCTGCGCGCCACCGCGCGCTGATTTTACCCTTTAGAACGGGCCCTTAGAACAGGACGTCGTCGTCGCTCTGGGCGGCGTCCGGGGCCGTCGCCGCGGCCAGGTCGAGCCCCTGGGTCATCCGGCGGTGGGTCTCGCGTTCCTGGGCCATGGTGTAGGTCCGGGCGATCCCGTCGAGCAGCATCGCCAGCGGGGCGGCGATGTCGTCGGTCCAGGGGGCTTCGTCGCCGGCCTGGCTCGCCAGGGTCTCAGCCGCCTCGTCCATGACCGCGGCGATCTCGCGCTGGAAGGCCAGGCGCGAGGTGGCCCGACGCAGGCCCTCGACCACCGCTTCGCCCTGGCGCGCCAGCCCTTGAAGGTCGGCCTCCACGGACTGCCCCACCTCGCGCAGGCGCTCGGCCGCGCCGGACAGGGCGTCGCCCGCCTGGATCTCGTTGGCTTGAATGTCGTCGGCCAAGTCCTCGCGAACCTCGCCGCCCATCTTGCCGGCCTCCTGAGCCAGGACGCCGAGGGCGTCCAGGGCTTCCTGGGCGGAGGTTTCCAGGTGTCCGGCCTGGTTGCGGAGCTCGATGGCGATCACCGCCAGCGGCTTACCGACATCGCCCATCCGGCTGCACTTCAGCGTGGTGTTCAGGGCCATCTGCTGCACGTCGGTCTTGATCGCCTGCAGGCCCGCGATCTGGGCCGTCAGGCCGGCCACGGCCTGGGCCGCGGCCCCGCCGACCCGCCCGGCGGTCGCATCGGCGACCTCAACCTCGGCCACCAGGTCCAGCGCCTGGGCCACATGACCTTCCATCTGGCGCAGGAAGCCGCCGCCGCCCGAATCCGCCTGGCCGAAGGCCAGTTCGCGCAGGCGCAGGATCTCGGTCGCGTCGGCGGCGATGCCGGCCATGTTCTCGCCGATCCGGCCCACATCGCGGCTGAAGTCGGCGCTGGCGTCGCGCAGTTGCTCGGCCAGCAGGCCGTGGATGAAGGCTTCCAGGCGGGCGCGGGGCTCGGGCTTCAGGTCCGGAACCTGGGCCAGGGCGTCCAGGGCCTGTTCCACATGCTCGATGCGCTGGCGCGCGATGTCGCCGGCCTGCAGGGCGCCCAGCGCCTGGCCGACCTTCTTGTGCACGGCGCGAGCCAGGGCGGCCACCTCGGCGGCGGCGCGTGACACCTGGGCATGGTGCTGCACCAGGTCGGCGGCGCTGGCCGACAGGCCGTCGGGCACGGCGGGCACCAGGGCGCTGCAGCGGTCAGCCAGGCCCTGCTCGTGGCCGAAGGCGGTCTTCAGCTCGCCCGAAAGGAGCCTCAGGTCGCGGTCGAAATCGTTGAGCTGGTTACGGCCCAGCTCGATGCAGTCGCAGATCTCCTGGGCGAACAGGCCGAACTCGGTGGTCGCATCGGCGACGCCGCCAGCGGTGATCTTGATGTTGATGGCGAAGACCCGCAGGTAGGCCAGGTTCCGCTTCATGTCGTCGATGCAGCCGGCCAGCCGCCCGCCCATGGCGTTCAGCCGTTCCACCGCGCCGCGCCGGGTCTCGTGGCGCAGGGGCAGGGCCCGTAACCGGTCGGCGGCGGCGGTCAATTCGCCAGTGGTGGCGCTCACCGTCGCCGGCTCCAACGCCCCGGTCAGGTTGTCCAGGGAGGCGATCAGCTTGCCCACCCCCTCCACCGCCTGGCCCAGCACCTCGCCGGCCTCCAGAAACCGGCCCTCCACGGTGCGGCGCGCGGCCTCCAGCCGCCGGCGAACCGGCGAGGCTGCGGCGTGGTCGGCCGGGGAGAGGGACTTGGCGGTGTTGAACAAGGGCGCTTTGACTCCGTGACGCTCCACCTTCGCGCGAACATCCGAAGCGCGCGTAAAGGAGGCCTGCGACAAGCTGTCCCCAAGGCCTGACGCCATCCTGGCGCCCCGCGCTGAAGTCCAAGTTAAGAGCCTGGGGAAAACAAAAACGCCGGCCTTTCGGCCGGCGTCTTCGTGGATATCGAAACTGGAGCGGGCGAGGCGCTTCGAAAGCCCCACCCCAAACTTGGCAAGGTTGTG
>CAZXVO010000012.1:29808-34959 GCA_964643835.1 uncultured Phenylobacterium sp.
CGATACTGGCATTGAAAGCGGTGCGTGGCCGGGCGGCTAAGCTTACGCGACTCGTTACAAGAGTGCTGGAGACTGCTTCGCTGGCTAGAGAATCCATACAACGGCCATACATCGCTACTGCCGCTTGCCCAGAGGCAAACGGCCATGTCTCAAGCCATTGATATTAAAAGGAAATGGAGCGGGCGAGGCGATTCGAACGCCCGACCCCAACCTTGGCAAGGTTGTGCTCTACCCCTGAGCTACGCCCGCATTCCATGGAGAAGACCGTTTGGCCGCCCCCGAATTTCGAGAGGCCGGCTTATGGCAGAGGGTCCGCGGCTTTGCAAGCGGGTCCGCGCAGGAAAATCGACTCATTCTCGCGGGGCGCCTCAGACCCTCCGCGCGGTCCAGGTTTCGCGGGTCTGGCCGTAGATCAGGGTCTCGTGCCCGTTGAGCGGCGCCGGCAGGCGGGCGGTGCGCAGATGGCGCGACCCCAGCCGCTCCGCCGTGGCGATGGAGGCGGTGTTGTCCGGGTGGATGCAGTGGATCACCTCGGTCCAGCCCAGGGTCTGGAAGGCCCAGCTGATGGCCGCCCGTGACGCCTCCACCGCATAGCCCTTGCCCATGGCCGCGGGTGTGAGCGCCCAGCCGACTTCGGTCCCCGGCCAGGCTTCCGGCGACCAGCAGCCGGCGCGGCCGACGCAGGCGCCCGTCTCCCGCTCCAGGATCGAGAACAGGCCAAAGCCCTTCAGGTCCCAGTGGCCGCGCATCAGGGCCAGGACCCGCCAGGCCTCAGGCCGCGACATCGGCCCGCCGATGAACCGCGCGCCTTCATGGCCCAGCATCTCGGCCCAGGCGTCCAGGTCGGACTGTTCCGGCGCCCGGAGCACCAGGCGTTCGGTTTCCAGCCGGGGCAGGGCTGTCATCAGCGGAACCGCGGGGTCTTCAGGCGGCGCTTGTTGACGTGGTCCTTGGGCGCCTCGCCGGACTCCTCGGGGAACTCGCCGCGGAAATAGAACCGCTGCCAGGCCTCCTTGGTGGCGTCGGGATCGGCCTGGAAGATCTTCTTGTTGAACTCCGAGCGGTGCTTTTCCCACATGTCGTACTGGTCCCGCAGCTCGGGATTGGACGTCATGGACCGGATCACCGGCTGGATCTCGTCCAGCTCGCGGTCCTTGGTCAGGGTGATGAAGCAGAAGGGCTCGCCCTTCTCGAACCGCACCTTGCCCGGCCGGGTGAAGATCCAGTTCATCGTGAAGGGGAAGGGCAGCCAGTCGGTCTCGACCAGGCCGGCCAGGGGCTGGATCCCGTCCTTCACATGGTTGGGCGGCCCCTGGACCATCATCGACCAGCCCGGCGGGGTGCGGAACAGGTAGCCCGGGTGGAAGGTCATCACCCCGTGGCTGAAGTGCGACTTCACCAGGTCATGGAAGTCCGGGTTGGGCCGATCAGGGGTGAGCTTGATGTCCTCCTGCATCACCCCACCGTTCCACTCGGCCGTGAAGGCGGTGGGGTTCAGGATCTCCCAGCCCGAGGTGTTGGCCATGGACAGGGGCAGGCACCGATAGGGGTGCCGGGCGATGAAGTTGTCCATCCAGGCGCGGTTCGGCCGCCCCGGCACGATCTCCGGCGGCCTCTGGGCGGTGGGATAGCACTCCAGCTCCATGGCGGGTCCCTCTCAGGCAAGTGGTGGTCTTCTGCTGTAGCGACCGTGGCGCGGTCCCGTCCAGTTCCGCTAAGAAGGCGCATGCTCGACCGCGCTGGACTGATCGCCTTTTTCGACGCCCATGGGGTGGATCATGCGACCACCGACCATGAGGCTGTCTTTCGGGTGGGCGAGGGCGAGGGGATCAAGGACGGCATCCCCGGCGCCCACACCAAGAACCTGTTCCTGAAGGACGCCAAGGGCCGGCTGTGGCTGATCTCGGCCAAGGACGACACGGTGATCGACTTAAAGCGTCTGCACCCGGTGATCGGCTCGGCCCGGCTGTCCTTCGGCCCCGCCGAGCTGATGGTGGAGACCCTGGGCGTGACCCCCGGCTCGGTCACCGCCTTTGGCTTGGTCAACGACGCTGAGGGCCGCATCACCTTCGTTCTGGACAAGGCCTTGGCCGACGCCGATCAGGTGAACTTCCACCCGCTCACCAACACCGCCACCACCACGGTCAGCCAGGCGGGCTTCCGCCGTTTCCTGGCCGCACTTGGCCGCACACCCATCGTGGTGGACTTTCCCACCCTGACGGTGGTGGAAGCCTGAGCATTCCGCTTGGCGTCCGTTGAAGCCGACGGACAAAGGGACCATTTTAGCGCCCAAGACGTTTGCGCCTGCGGGCAAGGGAATTCCTCATATGACTCTGATCGGTGAAACCTCGGCGCCGCCGCCCGGCGACCTGATCAAGGACGGGACCGACGCCAGCTTCATGGCCGATGTGGTCGAGGCCTCGAAGACCACTCCGGTCATCGTCGACTTCTGGGCCACCTGGTGCGGCCCGTGCCGCCAGCTGGGGCCGTCCATTGAGAAGGCCGTCCTGGCCGCCAAGGGCAAGGTCAAGCTGGTCAAGATCGACATCGACAAGAACCCGCAGTTCGCGGGCCAGCTGCGCGTCCAGTCGATCCCGGCGGTCTTTGCCTTCGTCGGCGGCCGGCCGGTGGACGGTTTCATGGGCGCCCTGCCGGACAGCCAGGTGAAGCAGTTTGTCGACCGCATGGCCGGCCAGGCCCCGGCTGACGCCACCGACGAGCTGCTGGCCATGGCCAAGGAGTCGCTGGACCTTGGCGATCTGGGTGGCGCGGCCCAGGCCTACGCCCAGGTGCTGCAGGCCGACCCGGAGAACATCAAGGCCATCGGGGGCCTGGCCAAGGTCTACCTGCAGGGCGGCGACGCCGACCAGGCGGCCGAGATCGCCGCCATGGCCCCGGCCGACGCCAAGGACCCGGACCTGGAAAGCGTCCGCGCCGCCCTGGCCCTGGCTGACGAGGCGCCGTCGGAGACCTCGGCCTTCGAGACCCGGCTGGCCAAGGACCCCGACGACCACGAGGCCCGCTTCGAGATCGCCAAGGCCCTGGCCGGGGTGGGCCGCTGGGACGCCGCCGCCGACCACCTGCTGACCATCATCGAGAAGGACCGCACCTGGAACGAGGAGGCGGCCCGTAAGCAGCTGCTGACCGTGTTCGAGGCCGCGGGGCCGGCGTCGGACATCGCCCGCCAGGGTCGACGCCGCCTGTCCTCGATCCTGTTCTCGTGAAGCGCGGGGGCCTCGCCATGACCCCCTACCGGCGGCTCGCCGACCTGCCGCAGGTGATCCCGATCTTCCCGCTCGACGGGGCGCTGCTGCTGCCCGGCGGCGAGCTGCCCCTGCGCATCTTCGAGCCGCGCTACCTGAACATGGTCGATGATGCGATGGCTGGCGACCGGGTCATCGGCATGATCCAGACCCGCTCGGGCGGCGAGCGGTCCAGGCCCAACCTCTGCGCCGTTGGGTGCCTGGGGCGGATCACCAGCTTCAACGAGACCGCAGACGGGACCTATCTGATCACCTTGACCGGGGTGTGCCGGTTCACGGTCAAGGAGGAGCTGTCGGGGCGCACCCCCTATCGCCAGGTGCGGGCCGGGTTCGAGCCCTTCGAGGCCGACCTGGACGACGGCGAGGAGGCGGTGGAGGCCTTTGACCGCAAGCGCTTCGCGAAGGCGCTGAAGGCCTATCTGAACCGCCGTGAGCTGGACATCGACTGGGAGACCGCCGAGGGCGCGCCGCTGGAGAGCCTGGTCAACAGCCTGTCCATGGGCCTGCCCTTCGCGGCGCAGGAGAAGCAGGCGCTGCTGGAGGCCGAGAGCCTGGCGGCCCGCTGCGAGGCCCTGACGACCCTCCTGGAGATCGACGCCCTCGAGGACGGCGGTGACGAACCGCACAGCATGCAGTAGGGGATGCCCATGAGCGCCGACCTGCCCGCCCTGACCGCCGAGATCGATCCCCGCCTGCTGGAGATTCTGGTCTGCCCCGTGACCCACGGGCCGCTGGACTATGACCGCGCCGCCGGCGAGCTGATCAGCCGCCAGGCCAAGCTCGCCTACCCCGTCCGCGACGGCGTGCCGATCATGCTGCCGGAAGAGGCGCGCGAGCTGGAGGCCTAGAGGCTTTCGCCCCGCATCAGCCGGGGCAGGTCGCCCAGGGCGCCGCCGGCTTCCTGCATGAAGAACTTCCGGGCCGGGGCGATGCGGTTGACCGCCGCCATGCCGACCCCGCGCGCCAGGCGCAGCAGGGGATTGTCGTTGGAGAACAGGTGGACAAAGGCGTCCATGCCCGCCGACAGCATCACGGTGTCGAACCTGCGCCAGCGGGCGTAGCGCTCCAGAACAGCCTCTGAGCCGATGTCCTCGCCCAGGCGGGCGGCGTCGGTCAGCACCTCGGCCAGGGCCGCGGCGCCCTTCAGGCCCATGTTCAGCCCCTGGCCGGCGATGGGGTGGTTGCCGTGGGCGGCGTCGCCCAGGAGGGCCACGCGCGGGGCGTAGAGCCGCTCGGCGAGCTGCAGGCTGAGCGGATAGGAGAAGACCGGCCCCTCTATGGTCACCTGGCCCAGGAAGGGGCCGAAGCGGCGCATCAGGTGGGCGTGGAACACCTCGGGCCGCGCCTCGACCAGGGCCTTGGCGTGGGCGGTGCTCTCGGTCCAGACCAGGCTGGCGCGATTGTCGGTGAGCGGCAGGATGGCGAAGGGGCCGCCCGGCAGGAAGTATTCGTGGGCCACGCCCTCGTGCGGGCGCTCCATGCGCACGGTGGCGACGACGCCGGTCTGGCGATAGTCCCAGCCGATGGTCCCGATGCCGGCCGCCTCGCGGATCGGCGAGACCCGGCCTTCGGCGCCGACCACCACGGGCGCGTTCAGGACCCGACCGTCGGTCAGGGCGACATGGGCGCCGGCGCTGTCGGTGGTGACGCCGGCCACGCGGGCGGGGGCCAGCACCTGGATGCCGGCCTTGGCGACCCCGGCGGCGAGGCCGGAGCGGGTGCGGCGGTTCTCCAGCATGTAGCCCAGGGGCTCGCCGTCGCTGCGGTCGGCGATCTCGTCGGAATCAAAACGCAGGAAGAAGGGCAGGGGCTTGCCCGAGGCCGCGCCGGGCGTGGTGGCGTCGGTGACCAGGATCTGCTCGATCCGCTGGGCGTGGGGCTCGAAGTG
>CAZXVO010000013.1:0-3900 GCA_964643835.1 uncultured Phenylobacterium sp.
CATAGTCCTCGAGGTTCTGGATCTGCTGGCTGACGGCGCCGGGCGTGACCGACAGCTCGTCGGCGGCCCGGGAGAAGTTGAGATGGCGGGCGGCGGCCTCGAACGCGCGCAGGGCGTTGAGAGGCGGCAGACGACGTCGCTCGGCGTTACGTTCCACGAGTTTTCCTGACAGCCCCGGCAGAAGTCCTTGGGTTGCGAATTGGGGCTCAGCGACCCAGTTTGCAAGCCTGCAGCGGTGTATCGGCCCAATCCCTTGCGCGGCAAGGCTTCGGGCGCGGATGCAAACCGCTTTGTGACCCTTATAGCGTTTAGAGAAGCTAAAGCCTATGACCTCTCGCCGCACGACAGATCGCGCCGCCGGGCTGGTGGTGCTGAGCGGCCAGGCGAGCGGCCGTGCTGGCGCGGTGTGGCTGGTGGGCGCGGGTCCGGGCGATCCGGAACTCCTGACGCTCAAGGCTTTGAAGGCCCTGCAAGGCGCCGAGGTCGTGGTCCACGACGGCCTGGTCTCTGACGAGATTCTCGACCTGGCGCCGGCCCAGGCCCGCCGCATCAGCGTCGCCAAGCGCAAGTCGCGTCACGCCTATCCGCAGGACGAGATCAACCGGATGCTGGTGGCCTTCGCCCAGGAAGGCCTGCGCGTCGTGCGGCTGAAGGGTGGTGACCCCTTCATCTTCGGCCGGGGCGGCGAGGAGCTGGAGGCCTGCCGCGACGCCGGTGTCGCGTGCCACGTGGTGCCGGGCGTGACGGCGGCCCTGGCGGCCTCGGCCGACGCCGGCGCGCCGCTCACCCATCGGGGCCTGGCCCAGGCCGTGACCTTCGTCACCGGTCATGCGGCGGCGGGCGCCGAGCCGGACCTGGACTGGGCGGCTCTGGCCCGGCCCAATCACACGGTGGTGATCTATATGGGCGTCTCCACGGCGGCCGGGATCGCGGCGCGCCTGATGGGCGCGGGCCGGTCGGCGGCGACGCCGGCCCTGATCGTCGAGAACGCCAGCCGCGCCGACGAGCGCCGCCTGACCACGACCCTTGGCGGCCTGGCCGAGACAGCCCAGGCCGTGCGCGGCCCCGCGTTGCTGATCGTGGGCGAAGCCATGGCGCTGGCCCAGGCCGGCGACGGCCTGAACAAGTTTGTAATCAACGAAGAGCCCCGGGCTTACGGGGACGAGCGAGTGTCGAAATGAGAGCCTTGACCGCCAATAGACTGTCCGACGGCGAGGTCGTGTTCTGGAAGGCCGGCCAGTGGGTCGAGCGCTTCGCGGACGCCGAGCTGTTCGGCGCCGAGGCCCAGGCCGCAGCGGAAGCCGCTGAGGGTCATGCCAAGGCCCAGCCGACCGTCGTGGTTGAGCCCTATCTGATCGACCTGATCGAGAGCGAGGGCCTGTGGGCCCCGCTGTCCTATCGCGAGCGCATCCGCGCGCTGGGGCCGACCAATCATCCGGCCCACGGCAAGCAGGCCGAGGGCGGGGCGGTGATCGACGCCCTGCGGCACGCCCATGGAGCCGCGCGCTCCACGGGCCGCGTTGACCTGATCAAGCGCAAGTAGGGGGACGCGCATGTACCAGTACGACAGCATCGACCGGGAATTCCTGGCCGACCGGGCCCAGGAATTCCGCACCCAGGTGGATCGCCGCCTGAAGGGCGAGATCACTGAGGACCAGTTCAAGCCCCTGCGCCTGATGAACGGCCTGTACCTGCAGTTGCACGCCTACATGCTGCGGGTCGCCATCCCCTATGGTTCGCTGAACCCGACCCAGATGCGCAAGCTGGCCGAGATCGGCCGCAAGTACGACAAGGGCTATGGCCACTTCACGACCCGGACGAACCTGCAGTTCCACTGGATCAAGCTGAAGGACACACCCGCCATCCTGGACGAGCTGGCCAGCGTCGACCTGCACGCCATCCAGACCAGCGGCAACTGCATCCGCAACGTGACCTCGGATCCCTATGCCGGCGCCACGGCCGAGGAGCTGGACGACCCCCGCGTCTGGTCCGAAGCCATCCGTCAGTGGTCGATGCTGCATCCGGAATTCTCGTTCCTGCCGCGCAAGTTCAAGTTCGCGGTGACGGCCTCGCCCAAGGACCGCACGGCGGCCCGCGTCCACGATATCGGCCTGGTGGTCCGCCGCGCCCGCGACGGCCAGCTGGGCTTTGAGGTGATCGTCGGCGGCGGCATGGGCCGCACCCCGCATGTGGGGCCGACCATTCGCGAGTTCCTGCCGGCCAACCGGTTGTTCTCGTACCTGGACGCGATCCTGCGCGTGTACAATCGCCACGGCCGCCGGGACAACAAGTACAAGGCTCGGATCAAGATCCTGGTCTCGTCGCTGGGATCCGAGGAATTCGCCCGCCAGGTCGAGGCCGAGTGGGAGAAGATCGGCGTCGCCGGCGACCTGCCGGACACCGAGATCGCCCGCATCCGCGGCGCGTTCGCCCCCCGCAGCTTCGACACCCTGGTCAACCGCTCGGAAGTGTTCGAGCAAGCGAAGGCTGCCGACCCGGCCTTCGCCCGGTTCGCGCGCAATAACCTGAAGCCCCACAAGCGGGCCGGCTATTCCATCGTCGAGATCTCCCTCAAGGGGATCGGCGACACCCCCGGCGACGCCACCTCGGAGCAGATGGAGGCCGTGGCCGACCTCGCCGAACGTTTCGGTCAGGGCGACATCCGGGTGACGCACGAGCAGAACCTGGTCCTGCCGCACGTGAAGCTGGACGACACGCCGGCGGTTTTTGCAGGCCTGCAGGCCGCCGGCCTGTCGACCCCGAACATCAACCTGATCAGCGACATCATCGCCTGCCCGGGCCTGGACTACTGCGCCCTCGCCAATGCGCGGGCCATCAACATCGCCCAGGACATCGCCAAGCGCTTCGAGGACCAGGAGCGCGCCGAACTGGTGGGCGAATTGAAGATCAAGATCAGCGGCTGCATCAACGCCTGCGGCCACCACCATGTGGGCCACGTGGGCATCCTGGGCGTCGATAAGAAGGGCGAGGAGTTCTACCAGCTGACCCTGGGCGGCTCCGGCGCCGAGGACGCCTCGGTGGGCAAGATCATCGGTCCGGCCCTACCATCGGACAAGGTGACCGACGCCATTGACGCCCTGGTGGACGTCTATCTGCGCGAACGCCAGGAGGGCGAGCGCTTCCTCGACACCTATCGCCGGACCGGCGACGCCCCGTTCAAGGAGGCCATCTATGCCGACGCTCGTTAAGCAGACCGAAGGTGCCTTCTCCGTCGTCGACGACGCCTTCACCTGGGTTCCCGATGACGCGGACCTGCCGCGCAGCGACGTGATCATCTCGCTGGCCCGCTTCCAGGCTGAGGGCGACCGCCTGCTGTCGGAAGGCCGCAAGGTCGGGGTCCGGATCGAGCCGGACCAGGAGATCGAGGCCCTGGCCTATGACCTGCCGCGGATCGCGGTGGTGGCCTTGGCCTTCCCGAAGTTCGGCGATGGCCGGGCCTTCTCCTCGGCGCGCCTGCTGCGGGAGCGCTTCGCCTACACCGGCGAGGTCCGCGCCGTGGGCGATGTCCTGGTCGAGCTGGGCGGCCACATGGTCCGCTGCGGGTTCGACGCCTTCGAGCCCGCCGACGGGTCGCAGCCGGCCCAGTGGGCCCACGTCGCCACCCGTCACCGTCATGTCTATCAACGCGCTGCCGACGCTCGCACGCCGGCCTACGCCCTGCGGGGAGAGTAGTCCCATGGCCTTCGATCAACTGGTCCGTCCCGATCTCGCCCTGCGCCTGGACGCAGAGCTGCGACACGCTCACCCCGTCACGGTGCTGGAAAGCGCCATCGAGACCTTCGGCGACCGGCTCGCCCTGGTCTCGTCCTTCGGGGCGGAGTCAGCGGTGCTCCTGCACCTGGCGGGCCCCACGGCGGCGCCGACGACACGCTGCCAGCA
>CAZXVO010000013.1:3910-14680 GCA_964643835.1 uncultured Phenylobacterium sp.
TCCCGGTCCTGTTCCTCGACACCGGCATGCTGTTCGGCCAGACCCTGGACTACCGCCGAAGCCTGGCGGCCAAGCTCGGCCTGACCGATGTCCGCGACCTGCGCCCGGCGTTCCAGGACCTGGCGACGGCAGATCCCGAGGCGAAGCTCTGGAAGACCGACACCGACGCCTGCTGCGAAGTCCGCAAGGTCCTGCCGCTCGACCGCGCCATTGAGGGCTTTGACGCCTGGCTCACCGGCCGCAAGCGCTTCCATGGCGGCGACCGCATGTCCCTGCCAGTGGTGGAACAGGCCGAGGGCAAGGTGAAGTTCAATCCCCTGGCCAACTGGGGCAAGGAAGAGCTCGACGCCTACATGGTCGCGCATGACCTTCCGGCCCACCCGCTGGTGGCCCAGGGCTTCCCGTCCATCGGCTGCTGGCCCTGCACCAAGCCGGTGGAAGAGGGACAAGATGTCCGGGCCGGACGCTGGGCGGGTTCCGAAAAGACCGAATGCGGCATACATACCGCCCGCGCGCCCGGCGCCGTCAGCAATGTCGGCGGCGATATCTGACGCGGACCGCCAGTTCAAAACGGATTCACATGACCGACGCGATCGCCGCCGCCCCGGCCAAGAAGGCCGGCGCCTTCTATTCCGAGACCGTGACCTGGGTTCAGCACTGGACCGACGATCTGTTCTCGTTCCGCTGCACCCGCGATCCGGGCCTGCGGTTCCAGAGCGGCCAGTTCGTGATGGTCGGCCTGGAAGTCGACGGCAAGCCGCTGCTGCGCGCCTATTCCATCGCTTCGCCGGCCTGGCACGACGAGCTCGAGTTCTATTCGATCAAGGTCCAGGACGGCCCGCTGACCTCGCGCCTGCAACACCTGAAGGTCGGTGACCAGGTCCTGATCGGGCGCAAGCCTACCGGCACCCTGGTGCTCGACGGCCTGAAGCCCGGCAAGCGGCTCTACATGCTGGGCACCGGCACGGGCCTCGCGCCCTGGCTCAGCCTGGCCCGCGAGCCCGAGGTCTATGAGCGCTTCGAGAAGGTGATCGTCACCCACACCGTGCGCCACGTCAGCGACCTGAACTATCGCGAGCTGTTCGAGGAAGAGCTGAAGACCGACGAGGTCCTGAGCGAACTGATCGGCGACAAGCTGCTCTACTATCCGACCGTGACCCGCGACCCCTTCAAGACCCAGGGCCGCATCACCGACCTGATCGCCTCGGGCCAGATCTTCAGCGACCTGGGCCTGCCCAAGCTCGATCCGGCTGAAGACCGCTTCATGCTCTGTGGCGGCCCCTCGGTGCTGAAGGACCTGAAGATCCAGCTGGAAGCGCTCGGCTACGTCGAAGGCTCGGTGTCCCAGCCCGGCGACTACGTGCTGGAACGCGCCTTCGTCGAGACCTGATCAGATCAGATAGGTCTCGCGCAGGCGGGCGACCTTGGCGTCGGTCAGGCCGAAGCGGGTCTTGGCCAGCGCCACCGGCCCGCCGAACTTCTCGTCCACCGTCTTGAGCGCGATCCGCATCACGTCCGGGTCCGAGCCCATCAGCACGTTCAACACTTCCGGCGGCATGCGCGCAAAGGCCTGGGCCTGGGCGGAGGAGACGCCGCTCATCGGCGCGCCCTTGCTGACCTGCTGGGTGTACATGGACGGCGGGGTATAGGTCTGGGTTAGGGCGTAGTCGGCGACGACGGTCGGGCGCGGCACACCCAGCACCGACAGCACCAGGGCCGCCGCCATGCCGGTGCGGTCCTTGCCGGCGCTGCAGTTCATGGCCAGCGGGGTTTCCCGGCGCACCAGATGGTCGAACATCTCGGTGTACTGGGGTGTCAGCATGTCGATGAACTGGATGTAGCCGTCAGCGAAGGCCTGCACCGCCTCGGCCCTGGTGGTGGCCCGGTACATGGCGTTCAGCGAGGCGCCCATCTCGTAGTCGTGCGCCGCGACGCGGGTCTCCTCGGTCTTGAGGAAGGGTGTCGGCTCTGCGGTGCGTTCCTGGATGCTGCGCAGGTCGCAGATCACCGCCACACCCAGGCCGGAGAGATAGGTCATGTCGGCCGGGGTCAGGCCGCTCATCACGCCTGAGCGATAGATCCGGCCCCAACGCACCTGACGGCCGTCGGCGGAGCGATATCCGCCGAGGTCGCGAAAGTTGCGACCGCCCTGCAGCGGCAGGATGCGTTCGGCCACGCGGGTCTGGCCGCCCGCCTTGTCGGCGACCAGGAAATAGGGGCGCGGCGCCGCCTGGAGGGACAGCTCGGCGGCGCCGCTGGTGACGCCGGACCGCATCTCCCGCATGAACAGGCGAGGCGCGTCCGGGTCGGAAGACACGAAGACCGAGGCCGGCGTGGACTTGGCGTTCCAGGTCAGCCGCACCGCCTTAGGCGACAGGCGCACGGCCTTGGCCTCCAGGACGGGGCGGGCGGCCAGAGCCTGGGGGGCGGCCGCCAAGGCCGCGGCGGTCAGCAGGAAGGAACGACGATCCATGGGCCCGACTCCGATCAGAACTTGATGTTCATTTCCGCGCCGAAGGTGCGCGGATCGTTGAAGATGGCGTAGGTCCCGAGCGCGGCGTTGGTGTTCTTGAGGAACATGTGGGCCTCGTCGAGCAGGTTGCGCGACCACAAGGACAGCTGCAGCTTGGCGCCGGTGTCGCTGATCTGGATGTCCGTCAGCGACAGGCGGGCGTTCACCAGGAACGAGCTGTCGCTGAGCGTCGGGTCGGTGGTTCCGGTGTACTGGCCGTCGGCGTAGTTGGCGTCCAGGTGGGCCTTGAAGGTCGCGCCGAGCGCCGGGCGCTCATAGTCGATGCTGACCCCGCCGGCGTTTTCCGGCGTGTAGAGCGGATAGATCACCGCCTGGGTGTTGGTGAAGGGGTTGAACGCCTTGGACAGCTCGACCTTGGTGTAGGCGTAGTTGGCGCTGAGCGTCAGGCCTTCCATCGGTGTGACCGTGAAGTCGAGCTCGACGCCCTTGGTCTTGCCGGTGGCGGCGTTGGTGGTTTCCAGCGTGCCGCGGTTGTTGTTCAGGATGATGACGCTGAAGTCGACCTGGGCGTCCTTGATCTCACCGTAGTAGGCCGCGAGGTTCAGGCGGGCGCGGTTCTCCCAGAACTGGGTCTTGGCGCCGAGCTCGTACATGGAGACGGTCTCAGGATCGAAGGCGCGGTAGGTCAGGGAGCGGGAGTTGGCCCCGCCCGACTTGTACCCCGTGCTCCAGCGGCCATAGAGGTTCACGTCCGGCGTCACGTCGTAGGCGACCGTGACCAGCGGGTCGAAGCGGCTCCAGGATTCGTCCAGCGGCACGCGGCCGACGATGACCTGCTTGCTGGCGTTGACGTAGGAGGGCAAGGCGCCGTTGACGGTGTCGAGGGAGCCCTTCTTCTGGTCCTTGGTCAGGCGACCGCCAAGGGTCAGGTGCAGGTCCTGCAGACCGGCCGGGGTCCAGACCACTTGGCCGAACACGCCGTAGCTGTCGGTCACCACATGGCTCGCCCGGTCAAACGGCACGGTGTTCAGGTCGATCGACAGGGTGGTGTAGCCGGTCCCTGTCGCATTCCACTGCATGGTGTTCGGGGTCTGGGCGTTGTCCCGGACCTTTTCGTGGAAGTAGAGGGCGCCGAAGACGTACTCCAGTTGGTCGGTGTGGCCGATGACCTGGAATTCCTGGCTGTATTGCTCCTGGTAGACCTTCGCCATGCTGTAGCGGGAGAAGTTCGCGCCGGGCGCATAGACCGACAGGAACTGGGCCCCGTTGTCGTACTGGGTCTGGTCGAGCTTGCGATAGGAGCTGATCGACTTCAGCGTCACCGCATCGGCGACGTCCCACTCCAGGTTCAGGCGATGGCCCCAGGTCTCGCCGACGCTCATCTGCAGCGGCACGCCGATGTTGGCGCTGTCGGCGCGATCCGCCTGCAGCGGCATCAGGGGCGCCAAAGCCAGGGCGCCCTTCTTCACCAGCTGGACATTGTAGGGCGTGGTGCCGTCATAGGCGCTGTCGAAGGCGTAGTCGGCGGAGAAGCTGTCGGTCGGCCGCCACAGGGCCTGCACCTGAACGCCGCGCTTGTCGTAGCTGTTGAAGTCTTCCTGGCCCGAGGTGGTCGGGTTCTTGATCGTGCCGTCGCGCTTGGTGACCAGGCCGTCCAGCTTGATGCTGATATTGTTGACCTCGGGCAGGTCGATATGCGTCTCGGCCTTGTAGCCGTTGTAGTTGCCGTAGCCGAGCGTGGTGTTCATGTGGAACTCGCCGCTGGGCTTCTTGGTGACGATGCTGAGCGCGCCGCCCTCGGTGTTGCGCCCGAACAGGGTGCCTTGCGGCCCCTTGAGCACCTCGATCCGCTCCACGTCGTAGAGCGCCGAGCCCAGGCCCTGGGCGCGGCCGAGATAGACGCCGTCCACATAGACCCCGACCGCCTGGTCGCGGGCTGGCTGGTTAGCGTCGCCCAAGGCGCCGATGCCGCGCATGCCGAGCGTCAGGGCCGAGTGGCGGGCGAAGAACGGGGCGACCCGCAGGGACGGGATGGCGCCGTCGCTGAGGTCCTCAATGGTCTGGACGTGCCGGGCCTGCATCTGGTCGGCGCCCATGGCCGAGATGGCGATCGGCGTGTCCTGCAGGTTGGTCTCGCGCTTCTGGGCGGTGACCACCACCTCTTCCAGGCCGACAGCGCCGTCGTCGGCGGCGGCGTCCGCGGCATGGGCCTGGCCCGCCAGGGTCAGGGCGGCCGTACCCGCCAGCAGACAGGCGCGCAGCGCCCTCGAACCTTGAACCGCACGCATCTAGATACCCCCAGCAAAGTGACCCACGTTGCATCGTGGTCGGCAGCGGCGTAGCGGCGTGCGGTGAAGCTAGAACGACTGTTATGTGGCGGTTTAGCGAAGGTCGCGAGGGTGACAGTCGAGGCTTGCACAAGGTCTGGGCAAGGTGGACAGTGCTGCTGCTTATAGCGCGCATGGGTGGTCGCGCTAGCGACGATGGGTTTTAGGCGTTGTATTCAAAAGAGTTGAGTGATCCTGGCCGGCGGTTGGTGACCGCCGCGGCGCGGCTGTTGGCGGACCGTGGTCGCCCTGGCGTTTCCGCCCGCACCGTGGCGTCCGAGGCCGGGCTGGCCGCCAGCGCCATCAACTACAATCTCGGTGGATTAGAACAGTTGTTATCCGCCGCCTTGGAGGCCGGATGCGACGAGGCCGCCGCCTGGCTGGCCTGGTGGGAGCCGCAGGTCGCCCGACTGCCGGCGACCCCGGATGGCGCGGTGCTGGCCCTGGAGGCGGTGATCCTGGCCTGGACCGGCGAGGCGCGAGACTTGGCGCTGCTGTACCAGGAGGCGGCCGAAACCGAGGTCGGGGCGCGGTGGACCGTCCAGTGGGCCGACTTCTGGGCGCGCACGGCGGAGCGCTGCGGCCTGGGGGCGCTGGAGGGCCGCCTGCTGCATGCCATCTTCGAAAGCGAAGCCCTGTTTCAGCTATCTGGCTGGTCACCCGTCCTGGAGGCGGCGGCCCTGAGGGAGCTCTGCGGCCAGTTCGGCGCCCTGTGGCTGGGCGCGTCGCCGGGGCTGATCACCGGCGCTTGTAAGGCCGCCGAGCAAGGGGCCGGCGCGCGGCCGGAAGGCTCCCTTGCGGCCTCGGCGCTGCGCATCGCAGACGCCGCCGCCGAGGTGGTGGCCGAAAAGGGGCTCGCCGGCCTGACCCACAGGGCCGTGGCCGTGCGGGCAGGGGTGACCACCGGGGCCGTCACCCATCATTTCCGAACCGTTGAGGATCTGGTGGCCGGCGCCATTCGCGGCCAGGTGTCGGCGCTCTCGCGGGTCACCCCGGGCGGACAGGCGCCGGCGACGCCTGGCGGCTTTGTGGACGCGCTGTTCTTTCACGCCAGGGCTGACCGCCCTTCGGTCCCGGTCCTCAGTCGGCGCGGCCTGTTCCTGGCGGCGGTGCGGCGCCCAGACCTGGCGAGGGCGGGGGCGGTGATCCGCTTCGCCCACGGCGGCACGACCCGGGACAGCCTGGTGCGGCTGTTCAAGGTGGAGGCGGACCAGGGTCTGGTGGTCGCCGGCGTGCTGGCGCGCCTTCTGTCAGCGCTCTGGTCGGCCTGCGCCGGCCAGCTGGATCCCGCCGAGGCGCGGGCGACCCTCGCCGAGGCCGTGATCCACCGCCCCCTCAAAAGGCTAGGCGCACGCTAAGGCCTTACCGGCGGGCGAGGTCGAGGACGAAGGCCACCCGCTCCGCCACCGTGCCCTTCGGCAGATCGATGGGGCGGTAGCCCAACTGGGTCAGGTTGCGTCGGATTCGGGCGTGCACCGCCACCGCTTCATCGAAGTCCTGGGTGCGCTCGGCGTCCTGCTCGAAGATCTCGGCCCAGGGCGGGGGCGTCAGGACGCAGGTGTTGTAGCGATGGCTGCGCGCCGCCTGCGCCAGCCAGGGCGGATCCAGCCCGTCACCCGCCAGACTGTCCGGCAGGCCGCGATCAAAGAACACCGGGCGCGTCTCGCCCAGATGGGCGTCGTACTTGGCGAGGTCGGTACGCCCGCAAAGGTCGCGATAGGCGCTCTGGTCGGCGCGGATGTCCACGCCCCTAGCGGCATGCTCGCGGATCACGGCGCGGTGGGTCTCATCAACACAGAGTTCGCCTGCTGAGCGAAGCGCCGCGATCAGGGTCGTCTTGCCGACGCCGGGTGCGCCGGTGAACAGGAAGAAGTTGGGCTTTTGCATGGGGTCTCCTGCAGGACATGGCTGTTCGCGCCGGGAAACCCGGCGGGCGAGGTCGTCCTGGGGAGAGTTCGGGCGGCCCGGCGCTAGCCGGGCGGGCAGCCCTTGAATTCGCCGGCCTTGGTCACCGTCAGGTTGGCGAGGTTCACCGAGCGCAGGTTCTGCATCGATTTGGCGCTCATGCCGGTGAACAGGTCGATCCGCTGGCCCTTGATCGCGCCGCCGGTGTCGGAGGCGTACCAGAAGCCGTCATGGGTGGAGCCATCCGGCAGCGGCAAGCCCACGGTTTCCTTGATGAACAGGATGGTCCGCTTGGGGATCAGCCGGGCGTCGATGGCTGCGGTGCGCATCGCCACGACCTTGCAGCCGAGCGAGTCGAACACGCCCACGCCACGGGCGCCAGCATGATAGAGGCTCGCCTTGAGCCGGAAATCGGGCGCCGAGGGCAGGGTGCCGGTCAGGGCGGTGATCAGCAGGTCGCCAATCGGGTCCGGAGCCTTCTCGGAGGGAGAGTCCGCCTGAGCTGCGCCGGCGAGGGCGAGGAGCGGAATAGCGGCCAGGGCGGCGAGGCGGCGTCGCATTGACGGCGTCCTCCTTCGTCGTTGATCTGTCAGCGGCCGGCTGTCTAACCGGACTCTTGGCTCAGGGCAACCCGGGCCGTTTCGCCTGTAACGAGAAGTGTTCCTACAGCGAAGCTGACAGGCGCCCCAGAACCCTTCGGTTGCCGCAAGGTCCGGCTAGGGTATTAGGCCCAGACACTTACCCACTACGGAGCCCGCACATGCGCATCTACGGCGACTCGATTTCCGGCAACTGTCTGAAGGTGAAGTGGACGGCTGATCACCTGGGCCTCACCTATGACTGGGTCGAGACCAGCGTCCTTAAGGCCGAGACTCGTACGGCGGAGTTCCTGGCCCTGAACCCGGCGGGGCAGGTCCCGGCGGTGGTCCTTGACGATGGTCGGCCGCTCGCCCAGTCCAACGCCATCATCCTGCATCTGGCGGAGGGCTCCGACCTGATCCCCGCGGACGCCTATGACCGGGCGCGCATGCTCGAGTGGATGTTCTGGGAGCAGTACAGCCACGAGCCCTATGTGGCGGTGGCGCGGTTCCAGATGCACTATCTGGGCAAACCCGCCTCGGATCTTGATCCCAAGCTGGTGGAGCGCGGCCACGGCGCGCTGGCGCGGTTGGAGCTTGGCCTGGGCGTGTCTGCGTTCCTGGTCGGGGATCGGGTGAGCCTGGCTGACGTGGCCCTGGTCGCCTACACCCGGGTGGCGCACGAGGGCGGCTTCGATCTGAACCACTATCCCGCCGTAAAGGCCTGGGTGGCGCGGGTCGAGGCGGCGCTGAAGATCGTCTGAAATCGCGCAAGGCGGCGCTTGCCTTGACGGCGCGGCAGGGTCAAATCGCGGCCATGCTGACCCGTCTTCGCGCCGCCGCGCTTGTGCTCGCCCTCGTCGCCCCCGCCCAGGCCTTCGCCTGGGGCGGCATGGGCCATCGTATCGTCGGCCAAGCGGCCATGCAGGCCTTGCCTCCGGAGATGCCCGCATTCCTGCGCGCCAAGTCCTCGGTCGAAGCCGTCGGTGAGTTCTCGCGGGAACCTGATCGCTCCAAGTCCTCCGGCAAGACCCACGACACCAACCGCGACGCCGCCCACTTCATTGATCTGGACGATAGCGCCCGCGTCTTCGGCGGCCCGCTGGTGAGTGAGCTGCCGCCCACCCGGGCGGAGTATGAAAAGCTGATGCAGGCGATCGGTCAGGACAGCTGGAAGGCCGGTTATCTGCCCTACGCCATCGTCGACCAGGCCCAGCAACTGGCCAAGGACTTCGCCCACTGGCGGGCCGAGGCCTACGCCATAGCTCACGAGAAGGACCGCAAGCGGGGGGCCTGGATGAAGGCCGACCGGGCGCGGCGCGAGGCCCAGATCCTCCTCACCATCGGGTACATGTCGCACTATGTCGGCGACGGCGCGCAGCCGCTGCACACGACCCTGCACTACAATGGCTGGGGTCCGTTCCCGAACCCCAATGGCTATACCCAGGCCAAGGTGCACGCTGACTTCGAAGGCGCCCTGGTGGTGGCCACGACCACCACCGACCTGATCCGGCCGAAGATGGCTGAACCGTCTGTCTGCGAAGGTGACCTCATGGTCTGCGTCGGGACATGGCTGGCGGCGTCCACCGCCCAGACCATCCCCTTCTACGAGATGGAGAAGGCCGGCGGCCTGAAGCCCGGCGACCCGCGCGGCGTCGCCTTCGCCCAAGCCCGGCTGGCGGTCGGCGCCTCGGAGCTGCGCGACCTGATCCTCTGGTCGTGGAAGGCCAGCGACAAGCTGGCGGTCGGCTGGACGCCTGTTCCGCTCACCGACATCCTATCGGGTAAGACCCCGGCCTATCCTTATCTCTACGGGATCGACTGATGCGGGCAGTCCCCCAGTTCGGGACGCAGACGCCTGGGCTCGCCTATCCGGATCGGCCGGCGGCGTTCGGCGTCGCCCAGCGGGACGGCCTGATCGCGGTGGTCGAGGTCGAGACGCCGGGCCAACCGACCTGGCGCGACCTGCCCGGCGGAGGGATCGATCCCGGCGAGACGGCTGAGCAGGCCCTGGTGCGCGAGTTCGGCGAGGAAGCGGGGCTGATCGTTCGCCCGACCGCCTGGCTGGAGCGGGCGGACCAGTTCTTCCTCAATGACGTGGGCCGCGACTTCAATGTCCGGGGCAGCTTTTTCGAGGCCGAGATCCTGGGCGAGGACGCCTCGCTGCACATCGAGCCGGACCACAGGCTGATCTGGCTGCCGCCCCTGGAAGCTATCGCCGCCATGCGCCGCGAGGCCCATGCCTGGGCGCTTGCGGTCTGGTTGCGGGGCAGGTCGGCCTAGCTCTGCGATCAGGCCGCCTTGGTCGAACGCTTCGTCCCCGTGCGTCGGCGGGCGGGCTTGGACTGCCGTGCGGATTTCGCCGTGCGGGCCTCGTCCCGCAAGCGGGTCGCGTTCTTGTCACACTCGGCCAGGATCGCCTCGAGCTCCTCGTCCGACAGGTTCTCGATACCGATGAAGCTGTTCTTGGCCTCCGAGATGCGGATGAGCTCGTCCAGCTTGGCGTGCAGGGCGTTGGAATCGCGGTTCTGGGTGTTCTGGATCAGGAACACCATCAGGAAGGTGACGATGGTGGTGGAGGTGTTGATCACCAGCTGCCAGGTGTCTGAGAAGCCGAACAACGGGCCTGACAGGGCCCAAAGCACCACCAGGGCGCAACAGGTGATGAACACCATGGGCCGCCCAGTCCAGCGGGCGACGGCGGTCGAGAAGCGGGTGAAGGTCTTGGAGATGGTCATCATCGGTCTCTTGCGCCCCACATTGCGCGGCGCGGCTTGAACGGTTAGTCGGACGCCACGTTCCCGACATTCAAGGTCCCGGAGATCCCATGAGCCAGGCCCGCATCATCGATGGCAAGGCGCTGTCCGACCGCATCCAGGATGAGGTGACCGCCGAGGTCGCCAAGCTCAAGGCCGAGCACGGCCTGACGCCGGGCCTGGCCGTCGTGCTGGTGGGTGAGGATCCGGCCAGCCAGGTCTATGTCCGCTCCAAGGGCGAGCGCTCCAAGGCGGCGGGCATGCATTCGGTCACCCATCGCCTGCCGGCCGATGTGGCCCAGGCCGAGCTGATCGCCCTGGTCGAGCAGCTGAACGCCGACCCCGCCATTCACGGCATCCTGGTCCAGCTGCCCCTGCCCAAGGGCCTGGATGAGAAAGCGGTGATCACCACCATCAGCCCGGACAAGGACGTCGACGGCCTGCATGTGGTCAACGCCGGGCGTCTGTCCCAGGGCTTGCCGGCCCTTGTGCCGTGTACGCCGGTCGGCTCCATGGCGATGCTGCGCGAGGTCCTGGGCGATAACCTGGCCGGAAAGCGCGCCGTGGTCGTCGGTCGTTCGATCCTGGTCGGGCGACCCATCGCCCAGCTGCTGCTGCAGGCCGATTGCACCGTCACCATCGCCCACTCGCGGACCGTCGACCTGCCGGCCGTCTGCCGTGAGGCCGATATCCTGGTGGCCGCTGTGGGCCGGCCGCGGATGATCCAGGCC
>CAZXVO010000013.1:14690-33656 GCA_964643835.1 uncultured Phenylobacterium sp.
GGGTAAGACCAAGCTGGTGGGCGACGTGGCTTACAAGCCGGCCCTGCAGGTGGCCGGCGCCATCACCCCGGTGCCGGGCGGTGTCGGGCTGATGACGGTGGCCTGCCTGCTGCAGAACACCGTCACCGCCGCCAAGCGGATCTCCGGGCTGGAATAGGGCCCTAGCTCGCCGCCGCGTCGTTGGTCAGGCCGACGATGCGGGTGAGCACGTCGGACACCGCCTTGTCGAAGGCCGCCACGATGGCTGAGACGCGGTTGTCGCCGGCCCGAACCTCGGCCGACAGGGTCTCGTCGCGGACCACCGACCGGTCCTGCGCTCGGACGATCACCACATGCACGTCCACGGCCACCTTCGGCGCAGCCTTGCCACCGTGGTCATAGACCGCCTCAAAGCGCTGAACGTCCAGGCGGAGGGAGTAGTCGGCCTTGGCCGGCTCGCCGCGGGCGACCAGCCGCGCTGCGCCCTGGTTGGCGCTGAAGGCGCGGGCGACGGCTTCGTCGAAGAGCACTGAGGCCGGATCGGCCCAACGGCTCTCGGCGATATAGGCGACCTCCGAGCCGGTGACGGTCAGGATCCGGTCGCCGGCCGCGGCGCCGACGAAGGCCCCATTGGCGCGGGCGACGCCGCGCCGGACCTCCGCCGCCGGACCCGACTGGGCGACAGCGCCGTCGAAGCGGTAGAGCAGGGCGGGCTTGGTCTTCGGAAAGACCGTGACGCAGGCCGACAGGGCGACGGCGACGGCCGCGATCCCGGCGATCCGGAACAGGCTGCGGGTCGGGTTCATGGCTTGACCTTCTTTTCCTCGGCGGGCGCCTTGCCCACCAGGCCTCTCGGATTGGCTTGCAGCTCGCGGGCTAGGCGATCCAGCGACTCGGCGGTGTTCTGCAGGGACTGGGCGGCGGCGGTGAGCTGGGGCAGCCCGTTGGAGGCGAACTCCGAGGTCGGCCCCTCCAGCTTGCCCATCATGGAGCGCAGGTCTTTCGCTGCGGCGCGGGTCTCCTCGGCGGCGTCGCCGAAGTTGCGCACCGTGCGCTTGCCGTCGGTGTCGACCACATCCTGGGTGGACTTGGACAGGGACGAGATCTGCTGGGCCGCGAGGTCGATGTCCTGCACCGCCTTCTGGAAGTCGGCGATCACCTGCTTGCGCTCGCGCAGTTCGCCGGTGAAGGCCTGGGTGTCGTTGAGCGCGGCGTTGAAGGTCTTGATGTTGTCGTCGGACAGCACGCGGTTCACCCGGTCCAGGGCCTCGATGGTGCGGGTCAGGACGTTGCCGCCGCCTTCTAGCAGGTCGGACAGGGCGCTGCGCTGGCTGCGCAGGATCGGCACCTTGTCTTTCGGGAACAGGTCCTTCAACAGCGGCTTGGACGGCGTGCCGGCGGTGATCTGGATGTAGTTCACCCCGGTGATGCCCTGGGGCTCCAGGGTGGCGTAGGAGTCCTCGCGGATCGGCACGTCGGAGGTCACGCGGGCCGTGGCGATCACCTGGTTGGGGTCTTCCCGGCGCAGGGCGATCTTGGTGACCTCGCCCACCTTGATGCCGTTGAAGTGCACTTCGCCGCCCTGGGAGATGCCGCGCACCGGGCCCTGGAAGACGATGTCGTAGTTGTCGTAGTCGTGGGTGAACTGGAGCCGGGCCAGCCAGACGACGAAGATCACCAGACCCACGAACAGGATCATGGTCGACAGGCCCACCAGGGCGTAGTTGGCGTCTTTTTCCTTCTGGCGGGGGTGCGGGTGGCGTGGGCGGGGGCCGGGGCGGGGCCGCGCGGTCCCAGGAAGTATTCGTGAATCCACGGGTGAGTGGAACGCTCAAGCTCGTGCACGGGCGCCGCGGCCACCACATGCTTGTCGGCTAGCACCGCCACCCGGTCGGTGATGGTGTAGAGGCTGTCCAGATCGTGGGTGATCATGAAGACGGTCAGCTCCAGGCTGCGGGACAGGTCCAGGATCAGGTCATCGAACGCCGCGGCCCCGATGGGGTCCAGCCCGGCGGTTGGCTCGTCGAGGAACAGGAGCTCAGGATCGAGTGCCAGGGCCCGCGCCAGGCCGGCGCGCTTGCGCATACCCCCTGACAGCTCCGACGGCTTCAGCCCGCCGGCTTCCGGGGGCAGGCCGACCATGGCGATCTTCAGGTCCGCCAGTTCGCGGATCGCCTGCCGTCTCATATTGGTGTGCTCATACATCGGCGTGGCGACGTTCTCGCGCACCGTCAGGTTCGAAAACAGAGCGCCCTGCTGGAACAAAACGCCCCAGCGCCGGGCCATAGCCGCCCGCTGCCTGCGGGTCGCCCGCGTCAGGTCCTGGCCGAACACCCGGACGCGGCCGCCCTCGGGCCGCTTCAGCCCGATGATGCTATTGAGCAGCACCGACTTGCCCGAGCCGGACCCGCCGACCACGCCCATCACCTCGCCCTGGCGCACGGTGAGGTCCAGGTCCTTGTGAATGACCCGGTCGCCGAACTGGGACAGAAGGCCCTCGACCTCGATGGCCGGGGGCGCGGCGGCGTCGCGGCTCACAGGTCCAGCTCCATGTAGAGGAGGGCGAAACCGGCATCGATGACGATGATGGCGAAGATGGCGTGGACCACGGCGGCGGTCACCCGGCGGCCAAGGGACTCCACATCGCCGCCCACCTCCAGGCCCTGGCGGCAGCCGATACCGGCGATGACCGCGGCCATGACCGGGGCCTTGGACATACCGATCCAGAAGTGGGTCGCGCCGACATTGTCGAGGATGCGCTGCAGGAAGAAGGACGGCCCCAGGCCCAGCTCCGACCAGGTCACCGCCAGACCGCCGAGCAGGCCGGCCAGGGTCGCGACAAAGGTCAGCAGCGGAATGGTGATCAGCAGGGCGGCGAAGCGCGGGAAGACCAGGGCCTCGAACGGATCGACCCCCAGCACCTTCATGGCGTCGACTTCCTGGTTCATCTTCATCGAGCCGAGTTCGGCGGCGAAGGACGATGCCGAGCGGCCCGCCAACAGGATGGCGGTGATGATGATGTTGAACTCACGCAGCACCGCAATGCCGATCAACTCGACGACGAAGACCTCAGCGCCGAACTGGCGCAGCATGTTGGCGCCCAGCAGCGCGACCACGGCCCCGATGAAGAACGAGGTCGTGACCACGATCGGGATAGCGTCGAGCCCCGCGCGCTCGGCCAGTGACACGAGCGCTGGCCAGCGGACGCGCCGGGGATTGATGATGGTGAGGCCCAGCACCGCGAGCAGGTGGCCGGCGAAGACCAGGGTCTCGAACAGCTCGCGGACCAGCTCAATGACGCCGCGGCCGATGCGGATGGACATCTGGTAGAAGCCGCGGGGTGGTGCGCGCCGGGCAGGGCGCGGGCGGGCGGCCTCCGTCACGAGGGCCAGCAACCGCAGAGTCTCAGTGCGTCCCTTGACCCGTTCGGTGGGGAGTTCGCCGCCGGCGGCCCTGACGATGGCGAAGGCCCCGGCAGTGTCCAGGCGGCCGACCGCAGTCAGGTCAAAAAAGGTGTCGTGGCGGCCCGCCACCTCGCGCGCCAGGGCGTCACCTGCCCCCTTCAGGGCGCCGTTGGTCCAATCGCCCGTCAAAAGAACGGCGCCATTCGGGCTCACGCTATAGTCGGCGGTGTTTTCCATCGGCCTGCGCGCGAACGGTCCCGGCAAGGTTACAAGGCGAGCCGACCGTGCGGTGAGGCCGGCTGGCAGGTCAAGCCTAGCAGAGCCTGTCCCCAGGGCCGAACGCCTTCTGGCGAAGGTTGTTCCAGCACGCCCCCGAGACGCGCTATGAGGGGTGCGGCCCATCTTTCGCCCCAGTCGCCGGGGAGCCTGGGGGCTGTTCAGTGGTTGCAGGCCGGGAGCGTCTTATGACCCGCCAAATCGATTTCGCCGGAGCTTCCGGCAGCGTCTATCGCTATTCCAGCATCGAGGAGGAACGCCATCTTCCTCCTGCGGGGGCGAACTATGTCATCGCCCAGGTCCAGGATCAGGCGGCGCGAATCCTGTTCGCCGGCGAGACCGAGCGGTTGTCCGACCGCGAGTGGGAAGCCGCCCTGGCCACCGTGCGGGCCGAGCTGCAACAACAGCGCGCCGGCGACGCCGAGGTTTTCACCCGCCTGAATGTCCGCAGCGCCGTCCGCCGGGCCGAGCGCGAGGATCTGATCCAGGCCCATGCGCCGCCCCTCAACGCCACTGAGACCGGGGCGGGCTGATCCTGGCGGGCGCAATCTCCGCAAACTGAACCCTGGGTTGGTGGTCGTCGCCGCGATTGCGAGCGAGGTTCTGCGCCAACTGGGGGAAAGGCATGGCCAAGACGGGACAGCGCGGGCTCTGCGCCGCGGCCGTGCTGCTGGCCGGCCTGGGCTGTGCATGGCCGCTCGCCGCCCAATCCTATGACCCCTACGCCACCCTGGGCCGGTCGCGGCCCCTGGACCGGCTGATGGAGTATGAGCGCGGCGGTTGGAGCCGGCAGGTTCGGATCGATGACAGGACCCTGGTCGTAAAGGCGCATCCCCGCGATCCCACCTTGCTGGTCCAGCGCAATGTCGGCGCGGCCTTCCTGCAGGGGGCCGCCGAGGGGCTGAGCCTGGGCGCCGCGCCCGCCGCCCTGTCCGACGATGTCTACAGGCGCGCCGCGACCAAGGTGCTCAGGGCGGCTGGCTGCCGCCTGC
Organism: uncultured Phenylobacterium sp.; assembly: GCA_964643835.1. Classification (GTDB taxonomy): domain Bacteria; phylum Pseudomonadota; class Alphaproteobacteria; order Caulobacterales; family Caulobacteraceae; genus Phenylobacterium. The sequence continues at coordinate 19,342 of CAZXVO010000013.1, forward strand.
TGGCCATGCGCCCCCTTGACGGGCGGGTCAGCTGGGAGGCCGAGTACGCCTGTCCGCCAGGCGTCAGGATTGGACGTTAGAAGAGGGAGCCAGACGCTTGATCTCCTTGATCGCCTTCGGGCTGGGTTACGCTATGACATTGGCGGTTGATGTCGCGCTGGTGATCGCCGGAGCGGCCTTTGCGGCCGAGGCCCTGTGGTGGCGGATCGCCCGCCGGGTCAGGTCGAAAGCCCGCTGATCGCCAGCCCGGCGATGGCGCAGGCGATGAGGGTTGGGCCCATGCCAACCTTGAACCGCAACATGGCGACCATGGCCGCCGCCGCCAGGCCGATGGCGGGCAGGTTGGCCGAGGCCAGCACCGGCAGGTCCGGCCCGACCCCGTAGAGTTTGGCGGGCCAGGTCTGCCGGAAAAGGGTGTGCAGGCCGAACCACAGGGCCAGGTTGGCGATCACTCCGACCACCGCGGCGGTGATGGCGCTGAGCGCCGCGCGCAGGACGCGGTTCTCGCGCAGCTGCTCCACATAGGGGCCGCCCAGGAAGATCCACAGGAAGGACGGCGCGAACGTCACCCAGGTGGTCAGCAACGCGCCGAGCGCCCCGGCCAGCAGTGGGGGCAGGGGGCCGGCGTCGCGCCAGGCGGCCAGGAAGCCTACGAACTGCAAGACCAGGATCAGCGGGCCGGGCGTGGTCTCGGCCAGTCCCAGGCCGTCGGCCATCTCGCCGGGGCTCAGCCAGCCGAAGCTCGAGACCGCGGCTTGCGCCACATAGCTCAGCACCGCATAGGCGCCGCCGAAGGTGACCACGCCCATGGTCGAGAAGAAGCCCGCGATCCGCGTCCAGACACTGTCCGGCCCCAGGATCAGGACCAGCAGCCCAAGCGGCGCGAGCCACAGCCCGCCCCATACAGCCAGGACCTGGATCCAGCGACCGGGGCGCGGCTTGGTGTGCTCAAGCTCGCCGCGGGCGAACATGGCGTCGATCAGGCCGCCGGGATCATCAGTGGGCTCGGCCCCGTGGGCGCCATCTGGCAGGCGGCGGTCGAGCGCCCAGCCGGCCAGGCCGGCGCCCAGGACGATCAGGGGAAAGGGGACCTGCAAGGCCCAGATGGCGATGAAGGCCGCGACCGCCAGGGCGATCATGCTGCGCGACTTCAGCGCCCGCCGGCCAATCCGCAGGATCGCTTCGGCCACCACTGCCAGCACCGCGGCCTTGACGCCGAAGAACAAGCCGGCCGCCAGGGGCGTCTGTCCGAACAGGGCGTAGGCGATGCTGAGCCCCAGCATGACCAGGGCGCCCGGTGCGACGAACAGCAGGCCGGCGATCAGCCCGCCCGCCGTCCGGTGCATCAGCCAGCCAACATAGGTGGCCAGCTGCTGAGCCTCAGGCCCCGGCAGCAGCATGCAGTAATTGAGCGCATGCAGGAACCGCCGCTCCCCGATCCAGCGCCGCTCCTCGACCAGGACGCGATGCATCAGGGCGATCTGGCCGGCCGGCCCGCCGAAGGATAACAGGCCGATCTTCAGCCAGACGCCGAAGGCTTCGCGCAGGGTGGGCGGTTGCGGCTCGCTCAGGGGATCAGCACCACTTTCACGCACTCACCATGGTGCTGGGCCGCGATGGCCTCGTTGATGGCGCTCAAGGGATAGGTCTTGATGAGCTTGTCAAAGGGCAGGCGGCCGGCCCGGTAGTGCTCGAGCAATTCGGGCAGGAACTCGTCGGGATCGGAATCGCCTTCAATCACGCCCTTGACCGTCAAGCCGAAGGTGATGGCCGCGCCGAGGTCGCCGGGCATGGGCGTGCCGGGAGCCGGGACGCCGACAATGGCCAGGACGCCCTTGGAGCCCAGGGCTCCGAAGGCGCCGTTCAGCACGGCGGGCAGGCCGGTGGTGTCGAACGCGTAGTCGACGCCCATGGGCAGGATGCCCCGCACCGCCGCCGCCAGGTCGGTTTGGGCCTTGGGATCGATGACGTGGGTGGCGCCCAGTTCCAGGGCCAGATCGCGGCGCGCGGCCAGGGGCTCGACCAGGATGATGGTGGCGCACTTGCGGATCTTGGCGCCCATGACAGCGGCCAGGCCTACCGAGCCGCCGCCAAGGATCAGGATCGACGAGCCTTCGCGGGCTTCCAGGGAGCGCATGACGCCGCCGGCGCCGGTCTGGATGCCGCAGCCCAGTGGCCCCATCAGCTCCAGGGGCACATCGTCGGGCGCCTTCACCACATTGCGCTCATAGGTCAGGGCGTAGGTCCCGAAGGAGGACTGGCCGAAGAAGTTGCCGGCGATCGGCCCATCGGCGTTCTTCAGGGTCATTGAGCCGTCAGTGCGCACGCCCGCATAGTTCAGCATCGGCATGGTCCGGCAGTAGGCGGCGTCGCCGTCCCCGCAGCGGTCGCAGGCTCCGCAGGAGCGGAAGGTGATCAGCACCTTGTCGCCCGGCGCGACCTTCTTGACCGCCGAGCCCACCTTCTCGACCACGCCCGAGCCCTCGTGCCCGAACACCGCCGGCCGCGGGAAGATGCCTTCGGCCTGTTGAAAGACGAGATCGGTGTGGCAGAGGCCGACGCCGGCGATGCGCACCAGGATCTCGTCGGGGCGCGGGTCGTCCAATTGCACGGTCTCGACGGAGAATCCGGCTTGGCCCGTGCGGGCGACGGCGGCGGTAATATCCATGGCAGGCTCCCTGTAACCCGCTTCGTGCGGGGATTTTGTGACGAGCCTAGAGGGATGACGTGGCGGAGGGGGAGGGGACTTCGTCCGAGCTCAGCCATTGTAGTTGCGGACATGGTGATCGACGACGGAAAAGCGTCGCCGTGTTTGACGTCAACATGGACGAGCGGGCGGCGGCGGCGGTGCGACCCGGCGTCCCCACCCCACCGGTCCGGGGTCAGAGCCTGGCCTTGGTCGAACGGGGCGTGGCGAGCAGGAGGTTGGTCTCCGACGCGGTGATCCCGGACACCAGGCGCAGGCGGCCCAGCACCTGATCCAGGCTGGTCAGGCTGTCGACGGCGATCTCCAGAACCAGATCCCACTTGCCGTTGGTGGTGTGGATCGCCCCGATCTCCGGGAAGTTGGCCAGGGCGTCGATGACCTTGGCGGCCATGCGGCCTTCGACCTCGACAAGGGTGATCCCCCGCACGGGCATGGAGACGGCGTCGGAGCGCAGGATGACCGTATAGCCGACGATGTCGCCCCGCTGCTCAAGCCGCTCGATCCGGGCCCGGGCGGTGGCGCGGGAGATCCCCAACTCCGTCGCCAGGTCGGAGATGCTGCGGCGCGCGTCATGGCGCAGGGCGGTCACCAGCCGTCGGTCGAGATCATCCATGTCGGCGCCCGTTTCGAAACGTGGGACTGGACGAAATGCTACATTGGACTGTTCGAATTGGCAATTTGTGGTGTTCGGACCGCCATCTCCCGTTGCTAGCGTTCAGCTTCAGGGAGGACATTCCACATGACCGACAGGTGCATTCTGGTGGGCGTTCCGGTCCATGAGGGGACCGGGATACGCGGCTGCGAGATCGGGCCGGCCGCCTATCGCGCGGCAGGTCTCAGCGAGGTGATCCGCGAGCTGGGGATCAGCGTGGAGGACCGCGGCGACGTGGCGCCCGCGCCGAGACGGGAGATCAGCCATCCCAATCCCTCCGTGCATGGCCTGACCGAGGTGGACAGCTGGGCGCGGGCCCTGCGCGGGGTGGCGGCGGAGGCGGCCCATGACGGCATGCCCATCTTCCTGGGCGGGGATCATAGCCTGTCGGTGGGGAGCATCGCGGGCATGGCGGCCCTGGCGGCGAAGGAGGGCCGACCGTTCTTCGTCCTCTGGCTGGACGCCCATCCGGATTTTCACACCCTGGAGACGACGGCCAGCGGCAACCTGCACGGCACGCCCATGGCCTACCTGACCAACCGCCCCGGCTTCTCGGCCTTTCTGCCGGCCCTGGAGTCGCCGGTGGACCCGCGCCATGTCTGCATGATCGGCCTGCGCAGCGTCGACGCCGCCGAGCGCGCCGCCCTGGTGGAGGCCGGGGTCACGGTTCACGACATGCGCGCCCTGGACGAGGCGGGGATGCGCCCGCTGCTGCAGGCCTTCCTGGACAGGGTCGCCGCCGCCAACGGCGTGCTGCACGTCAGCCTGGATGTGGACTTCCTCGACCCTGGCATCGCCCCGGGCGTGGGCACCGCCTCGCCGGGCGGCGCGACCTACCGCGAGGCGCATCTGGCGATGGAGATGCTGCACGACAGCGCCCTCGTCCGCTCCCTGGACCTCGTGGAGCTCAACCCGCTGCTCGATGAGCGCGGCCGCACTGCGCACCTGATGATCGACCTCGCCGCCAGCCTGCTCGGCCGGCGCATCTCTGACCGCCAACCCCGGATCTGAAGCCCATGACCCCGCAACTGAACATCGTGCCCTTCGTCAGCGTCGACCACATGATGAAGCTGGTCTTGTCCGTTGGTCTCGAACGGTTTCTCGTCGAGCTCTGCGACTATGTGGAGGAGGACTTCGGCCGCTGGGAGCGGTTCGACAAGGTGGCGCGACTGGCCGCCCATTCGCCGGAAGGCGTGATCGAGCTGATGCCGACCTCGGACGGCGAGGCCTATGGCTTCAAGTACGTGAACGGCCATCCCAAGAACGGGCTCTTTGGCCGCCAGACCGTGGCCGCCTTCGGCGTGCTGGCCGAGGTTCAGAATGGCTATCCGGTGCTGTTCAGCGAGATGACCATCCTGACCGCCCTGCGCACCGCCGCCACCTCGGCTGTGGCCGCCAAGCACCTGGCGCCCAAGGGCGCGCGGACCATGGCGATCATCGGCAACGGGGCGCAGTCGGAGTTCCAGGCCACGGCCATGAAGGCGGTGCTGGGGATCGACCGCCTGCGGCTCTACGACATTGACCCGGCGGCCAGCCGCAAATGCGCGCGCAACCTGGCGGGCCGGGGCTTCGAGATCGAGGTCTGTGGTTTCAGCCACGAGGCGGTGCAGGGCGCCGACATCATCACCACGGCCACCGCCGACAAACAGCTGGCCACCATCCTGACCGACAACATGGTCGGCGCCGGCCTGCACATCAACGCGGTGGGCGGCGACTGCCCCGGCAAGACCGAACTGCACCGGGACATCCTGCTGCGCTCGGACATCTTCGTGGAGTATGCGCCCCAGACCCGCATCGAGGGCGAGATCCAGCAGCTGGACCAGGACCACCCGGTCACCGAGCTTTGGAAGGTGGTCTCCGGCCAGGCCCCGGGCCGCACCCATCCGGGCCAGGTGACCCTCTTCGACTCGGTCGGCTTCGCCACTGAGGACTTCTCGGCCCTGCGCTTCGTCCGCGACAAGCTGCGCAGCGCGCCCTTCTACGAGAACCTGGACCTGCTCGCCGACCCGGACGAGCCACGCGACCTGTTCGGCATGCTGCTGCGCGCGCAGGCGGGGGCTCAGCCGGAAATGGCGTGAGACGTCAGGCTTGGCGGGAAGGGAATGGTGGTGGAGGCAGTCGGGCGGCAACTTGTCTCCGCGAACAAGGTCATTTCTGACTCTTTGGCGACCTTGGGAACGTCCGCTCTCGGGCGATCGGCCAGCTTCACCGGTTAAACGTCCGCCGATCCCCTTATGCGGAGACGGCTCACACGCTGATCGTGGCGGAGCGCGGAGCTATGTCAGCCCCGTTCGAGATAGCTTCGCATCTCGCCAACTGCTTTGACGAAGAAGTCCTTGTCGGTGTCCGGGTATTTTAGCTGCTTCAGGCAGTAGCTATAAGCATTGGCGAAGACATCCTGGTCGCCAAAAGCGGCCGCATGAGTCCAGGTTCGCGCCGCCACGATGAAGTCGCCGATCGGGCTGGAAGCGGCGTAGGCCGCGGTGTTTTCCCACGGCACCGAGAAGTCCGGCAACCACCCCCCGCGACACGCTCCGCCGAGAGGATGGCTGAAGAGGCAGAGTTCGAGCGTCAGCGGGTCGACGACGGAGCAGGCTTCCCCGACGTCCCCGTAGTCAATCAATGAGGGCCTATCGCCCGCTCCGACCAGGACATTGGCACCGTGGAGATCACCGTGGGCGCATGAGACGCGTACCGACAACGTCCGGCGCTCGAGCGCCTCCAGGTCGCCGAGGCCGTAGGTCGATGCGAGTTCGGCGGCCGTCTCGTCCGATAGGTATCTGGCGCGGACCTGCCCGACAGTCGTCTGTTGGACTTGGGCGGCTTCGAACCAAGGTGCGAGGGCTGCCGGAACCCGCGGGACTACTGCTGCTGCGCGCGCCGGCGCCTCGCCCATCAACTGGAACACGTTGCGATCGAAGCCTTCGGCCAGGCGATAGAGCGTCGCCGCCGTTCCCCTTGCTCCGTCCTTCACCGCCATGATGAGCGGCGCGAAGTCCCCCTGCTTGAGCGGGTGCAGGTTGTTGGAGCGGCGACGCTCGTCCTCGACCATCGGAGCGGTGCTCAGCTTGGCGATGCCGCGCAGCTTTTCGTGGCCCTGGCCATCGACGACGGTCATTCGGAGCACGCGCGATGCAGACAGTCCGCCATCCGCCGGTGCCAAGCGGACGCCCGAGCCGCTGAATGCGCGGCCCATGACCCGGAGCACGCGGCCGTCCTCGGGCGATAGACCTAGATCGACGCCCTGGCGGATGAGTTCGACGCGATCGGTGGCGTCGAGCCTTTCGGCCAGGCTGGTAATGGCCGCAATGAATTCCAGCACTTTTGCCTTGCGAAACAACTGGATGGTATCGACTGTCGCGCCATCCCCGAAAAGATCGATCTTCTCCTTCGATGCCAGGATCGTTTCATAGATGGGCTCGGCCGACGATCCGGTCAGGAAGAGGACCGGCGTCCCAGGTGAGAACGCCTGCGCAGCGCCAAACACCGCTTCGCCATGCGCAATGGCGATGTCCATGGCCCGATCAACCGTCGGCAGATTGAGGTCGAGAACGATCGCGTCGAAAAATCCGGCTTCCAGCGCGTCAAGCGCCGCGTCTCGGGAACGGACAATCGTCCAGGTCAGCCCGGCGATGAGTTGGAGCGAGGGCTCCAACTGCCCCAGGAAGCTTTCATCGTCTTCGACGATCAGGATCCTCATGGCCCGAACCAGCGCACTTCAAACAGCGCGCCTCCCTGCGCCCCGGGCGATAGGGAAACGGACCCGCCGTGTGAATCCATCGCCTGCTTGGCGGTCATCAACCCCATACCCCCATGGCCAACCTTAGTGGTTCGGCCGATCGGCAGGGCGTCCGTCGCCGCGGCGGTCAAGCCAGGCCCATCGTCCTTGATCGCGACCCAGCACTCCACGTCAGTGGCTTCCCAACTGACGACGATGCGCGACGCGCCGGTGTCGAATTCGAGCGGCCGCTCCTGCACGGCCTCGATAGCATTTTTTAAACCATTGCAGACAGCCAGGCGCAGCAGCTTGGGGTCGCCCTCCACGACGAGGTTCTCCGGCCCCACGAGCGAGATCGACAATCCGGTGTCGCCGACTTCCTCCGCGACCAGCTCCTTCACCCACGACCCCAGGGAAAACTGGACCATCTTCGGTGCGGCGGCCGCCGCTTTCAGCCTGGTGATCCCCTCAAGCTGCTTTTCGAGCCGATCGATCTGAGCTTTCGTGCCACTTTGCGCGTAGTCCGGCACCTCGCGCGACGCTGCGAGCGCGATGGCGCCTGCGATCGCCTCGATCTCATGCAGCAGCGTGCGGGTGACCTCCTCGACCGCTTTCGCATGCACCTGGCGCATGACGCTTGGCGGTATGCTCTCGGCGTCGACCGCGCGCGCTTCTTCGATATCCCGTCTGACCCGACGGATGCCGGAGTCCAGCACCTTTTTCACGTAAGAGACAGTTTCGCTGGCCTGGGCGGCCTGCAACGCCTGAAGATCCTCTGGCTGGGCCAGCGACGTGAGCGCGCGAGCGGCCTTCAGGCGGTCGTGCCAGCTTTCCATCCCCAGGACCTGAAGGGCGACTTCCCGTTCCATGGCGCTAATATCGCGCGTAGACGGTCGCGCGGCGTTGGAACGCTTCGCGTCCCCCCTCCATCAAGCCGGTGATGGCCTCGATTGTCGGCGCCGCTTCAAGCTCGCCAGCATGTTTCACGAAGCCGAGGCGGCCGTCCGACGCCATCTGCACGACCAGGTCCGCATTGCCCAGCACGGGTATGTTGGCGTTGTGGGTCGAGACGATGATCTGCCCTTCATCGGAGCGGGCTTCGAGTGCCTTGATGATGGTGTCCGTGATAAAGGCGTTGTCGATGTGGTCCTCCGGCTGGTCGAGCACGAGGATCCGCTCCTTGTGCTCAAGCAGAATCGGGAGAACGATTGTGCAGCGCTGGCCCGTCGAAATCTCGGTAAGGTCTTTGTAGTCCCCGCCATCTAAGAGTGAAAACTCCACTTCATCCTCGAGATTGCAAGTCGCCAGCTCCTCAAGGCTGCTTTCCCGAAGATGGGCGACCAGGCGGGCCGCGCGATCCTTGGTCACGCCGCAGGTCGACGCCACTTCCTCGAAGTTGTTGAGTTCGACGGCTTCCAGGAGTTCACGCGGGCTCATCGAGCGGGAAATCTGGGTCGCCAGCTCCGAATATTTCAATCCGCTGCCTCGCAGCGCTTCAACGAGCACCTGGTGATAGGCGGACACGTCTCCGGCCCGTGTCATCACGATTTTGATTCTGGGCGCGAGCTGGCGGTTGAGCTTGCTGGCGACGGCCTGTCGCTGTTCGAACCGCTGCTGGCGAAGGCTCTCCAACTGATTGAGGATTGCGCCGCGACGTTCCTGCAGCGCCACCATGCGGGTGCGGCGCTCCTGTGTCACATTCCGCAAGGCCTCGAGCTGCGCCTTTCGCTCGCGCAGTTGCGCCGCCCGTCGTGCTACCTGTCCGGCCCCCTCCTGCAACGCATCGATCTCGCGGCGGATGTTGCGGGCCTGCGTTTCAATCGGAAGGCGCCGCTCGGTCACCTGGTCCCGGCGGGCCTTGAGTTCGGCTCGGATGGCTTCAAACTCGTCCGTCGCCCGGCTGATCTGCCCTTCCGCGTTGGCGAACCGGGCGCGCAGGTCCGCGATGGGGTCCGCGTCCTCCCCGGACCACGCCTCAACCGCAGGCGACAGAATCATCAGCTCGGCGAGTGGATTGGTCCAATATTCGGCTGCCTCGATGGCGCGCTCCAGGAAACCGTCGCGAACGGCCTCCACGGAGAGCTGCTGTGTCAGGGCGTCCAGCCCAGCCTTCTTTTCCGCTGCGGCCGCCGAGGTCGCGGAGAAGGAGGCTTCCTGAACCGCGAGCTCCTGCAACGCCGTATCGACGGCGGGCAACTCCGCCAATCTTTCCTGAAGGTCGGCGAGCTCCCGCTGGGCGGCGGCAAGCTCGGCGGTCGCCGATCGCGCATCCACGCTCAGCTTGGTTTCGCGGGTCTGGAAGGCCGAGCGGTCGGAGATAAAGCCGTCGATGATTCGGAGACGGCCCACGGGAAGCAGCCCGACCTGCTCGATCTCGCTTTGCGCGAAGACGACCGGCCGGGAAAACCCGGCGTCCGATCGCGGTTCGTTGTCGTCGGCGGCGCGGACAACCGTCGCCGTCGTTCCATCGCCCTCCAAGGTCAAGGTGACCTGGCCGGAGCCGAGTATTGATCGCGCATGATCGGTAGCCTTACGCGCAGACTCGGCCGTGTTGGCCGGAGCCCCGAGACCAAAGCGAATAAGTTCAACGATCGACGTCTTCCCGGTTCCGCGTGCGCCGATGAGGACGTTCAGACCCGTTGAAAGGCGCAGATCAAGCCCGTTGAGGAAGCCTTCCTCGACTTGGATCCGCGTGATGATCACTCGCTCTTCTCCTTCGGCTTAGATTGTAGGCTTACACGGTCCCCCTGGAACCCTCTATCGGTCATTGCGCCGATCCCCGGCGCCAGCGATGACGTACTGCACTCCCGCCCTTGGGCCAGGGTGAAGCTGGCGCGCCGATGCCCGCAGATCAAACGCAGTTCGTAGGGAGCCAATTGGTCAAGTTCGATCCGTGCGTACTCGGTCCTGATGTAAACCGCCGACGCGTTGTCCCACAGGTCCCAATACGCTTCGTCCTGCTCCAGGCGCTCTTGGCTCCACGGGCCGCGCAGCAAGCGTCGAAGAGCGCGAGGGCCAAGGTTGTGAAGCCCGTCGCTGGTGAGCAAGAGACGTTTCGGGCAAGCGGCGGTCAGGTCATAGCTTTGGTGAAGCACCGACGGCCCGATGCCGACGAATTGCAGCAGCCCGTCGCCGAGCAGATCCGGCGTTTCGGCGCCTAGCAAACCTGCAACGGTATCGTCTCGCGTGACCTGAGCGATCCCCGGCGGGTTCCTGTAGAGGCGGCTGTCGCCCACGTGGACCGCGACGCAGCATTCGTGCGTCATGGCGACAGCGGTTAAAGTGGTCCCGCTGGCGCCGTCGAAGATCTCGCAAAGCTGCGCATTGGCGCGCGTGAGCGCTGACTCCAACACATCTTGGAGTTCTGGGGCCGCTTCGATGGGCCGCTGGTTCTCCACGAAAGCAGCGAGAAAATGAGCGGCGGCGACGCTGGCGGCGACGTCACCGACTTTTGAGCCGCCGATGCCATCGAGGAGGCCGGCCGCCAGCATCGGTGGGCGATCATGGCGGCGTCCGGACCAGAGCACGAACGTCCGGTCTTCGTTCCGTGGGCGCGGACCTTGCATGCTGAAGGAGCTCGCCGGGAGGCTGTAATGGCTCGTGAGGCGTGCGTCGTCGAACGCGGACAGAGTCTCGAAATACCAGGAGAGATCGGGGGCGGATTTTTTCATCCCTATTATTCAATCGAGCGGCGTTTGAATTGCGCGCCGATCGCGATTTTCCGAACTTTGTGGCTCCGGCGTGGCATCTCTGCCACGCTATTCGGGGAAGCGGCCGCCTTACTTGAGCATGAATCCGCAAAAACCTGGCGGTCCCAAAGGTCAGCTCCCGACGAGTCCAAGACGCAGCCGCGCAGAGAAGGCGGTAGGGTGCCCCTGAACAAGTTTCCGCCTTAGGTCGGCCGCGGCTCCATGGAGTCGATGGCGGCGATCGCCATCAACAGATTTTCCCGCAAGTTGGCTAGGCGGAGCGCCGCCGCGAAGCGATTTCGCTGCGAGAGCGCAAGGACGATCTGAAACACCGCATCAGAGTGCTGCATAAAGGCATCAACGGGACCCGGGCTATGCCGCGTAAGCGCGCGACCGCTGACTCGCTCGTGCGCGCCTATCTGCGGGAGACGGAACGTCAGAAGGCGCTCGTCAAAAAGGCCTCCCTCGCGCAGAGTCGGTTGGTCTTTCTGGTCAACGCCATGCACAAGCTGCTGGCGGACGAGCATTTCTCGACGCTGCTCCGCGCAGAGGGGCTGAACAGCATGCCGAAAGTGCTAGCTGAGCGCTTGGACTTGTGAGGGAGGCGGGGGTGTCCGGCAGCGTCAAAGCAGCATTCGACCGGCGTCTCATCACCCTTCCGGTCGAAGCCATAGAAGCGGCTCGCATCCCTGCGCCGTCTATGCGGCAGTCGGCCAAGTACCGGCGCATTGCGCATTCGATCAGCGAGGTCGGCGTAATTGAGCCGCTCGTGGTGGCGCGTCCGCGGCCCGGCGCGGATCGCTATTTGCTGCTCGACGGGAACCTGCGGTTCGCGGTGCTCCAGGAGCGTGGCGAGGCGTCCGTGCAGTGTCTGGTGGCCGATGACGACGAGGCGTTCACCTACAACAAGCGGATCAATCGGCTCGCGACGATCCAGGAACATTACATGATCGTGCGGGCGCTCAAGCGCGGTGTCTCTGAGGAAAAGCTTGCGCGAGCGCTCAATGTCGATGTCGGGGCGATTAAGCGTCGCCGGATCCTGCTCGACGGGATCTGTCCCGAGGTGGTCGATCTCCTCAAGGATCGAAACATCAGCACCCACACCATCGAGGTGCTGCGGAAAATGAGGCCCATGCGGCAGATCGAGGCTGTCGAGCTGATGATCGCCTTGAACAATTTCACCTGCGCCTACGCCAAGGCCCTCTTGGCGGCGACCAGGCAGTCGGACCTGGCGCAGCCAGAAAAGCCGAAGAAGGTGGGCAGTATGACGCCCGATCAGATGGCGAGACTGGAGCGTGAGATGAACACGTTGAACCAGGACTTCAGGACGCTTGAAGCGTCCTATGGGGACGATGTTCTGCAGCTCGTGATATCGGCCGCCTACGTCGGCCGCCTCATCGCGAACTCCTCGGTCGAGCAGTATCTCACCAGGCGCCATCCTGAGCTGCTTGAGGAGCTGCGCGGCGTGGTAGCGTCGGCATCGCTGGACCAGGCAGGCCCGGTTGTCACGAAGCCTGTCGATGACGAAAACGCGTCGGGCGGGGGGCTGAACGAGCCTCCGGCGCCGGGGCTCAATGGCTATCGCCACACGCCGGCCGAAGATGGCTCGGGTCTGCGGGCCTCATAAGCAGCCAAGTCTGTTCGCAGAGTTGGGGACCGGGACCCATTAAGCGCCGGGACCGTCGGAGACGCCGTCGTGTGGGGCGGATCAAGGGCGGTGGCGGGGATGGCGGCGAACCCGCGCGGAGCCCGCCAGGCCGATCGGCATAGGGTCGGCCGGTAGGGTAAGCGTCGTTCCCGCACCACCTCGGCCGTTGCTCAGGAAGCGCCGTTCCTGACACACAGCGTGGCCCTTGCGCTTGGGACACCGAAAACGGACGATGCGGCGGTTCGGTTGAGAGCGACGGAACGGCGCTTGGTCAGTGAAGAGGGGGAAACATGGTTGCGAACAATGAACAGATCATTCGGGACTTCATCGCCGCGTGGTCGCGACTGGATGTTGAGGAATTGGTTCAATACTTCTGCGAGGACGGGACTTACCACAATATGCCAACGAAGCCGGTGACGGGGCATGAGGCCCTTCGCCCCTTTATATCCGCTTTTCTGAAGGACTGGCGCTCGACCGAGTGGGACGTGCTTAACCTCATGTCCAACGGCAACATCGTTTTTGCCGAACGCCTGGATCGGACTGTAGTTGGGAGCAGGCCCGTCAACCTTCCCTGCTGTGGCGTCTTTGAGATGCAAAACGGTCGCATCAAGGTCTGGCGGGATTACTTCGACATTGGGACCTACGTGTCCGCACTGCGGGATTGATAGGGCCGAGCGCCGTACATAGGCGCCGTGCTCAGTCTGCCTCGGGCGACAAGGTGACATTGTTCCAGGGCATTAACTCGTCGATCTGACTCTGCGGGTGGCCTGCGACGATGCGGGTGATGACGCTGGCGATGTAGGCCTGCGGATCGATGTCGTTGAGCTTGGCGGTCTCGATGAACGAGGCGAGGATGGCCCAGTGCTCGGCGCCGCCGTCGGAGCCGGCGAAGAGGCTATTCTTGCGGGTGAGCGCCAGCGGTCGGATGGCGCGCTCGACGGTGTTGTTGTCGAGCTCGATGCGGCCGTCTTCGAGGAAGAGCGTCAGCCCCACCCAGCGCGCGAGCGCGTAGCGGATGGCCTCTGCGAGCTTGGTCTTCTGGCTGATGGTCGCGAGCTTGGCGCGCAGCCAGGGCTCCATCGCCTCGACCAGCGGACAGCTTTTCGCCTGGCGGATGGCGCGGCGGGCGGCGGGCTCGAGGCCGCAGATCTCGGCCTCGACGGCGTAGAGCGCCTTGATCTGCGCCAGCGCCTCGGTGGCGATCGGCGCCGGGCCGGCGACCGCCAGCTCATAGAACCGCCGACGGACGTGGGCCCAGCAGAAGGCGAGCTGAACCTGGCCCTGCTCGGCGAGCGGCCGGTACCCGGACTTCCTGGTCCGCGGCGAGCGCGCGCCGAGCGGCGCCTGGAGCTACGCGGCGGAGGACGCGAAACTCGCTCGCAAAGCTAAGCGCGTTGCGGTCTCGTCAAATTCGCACAAGGCCATCAACAACCTGCTCGCTGCCGTCGAGGAACGGGCGGCCGAAGCGGGCTTCAGCTTCCAAGGCGCCAAGAAGGCGTCGCGCGGCGACCCAGAGACCGAGCTCCGGGGCAAATTCATCGAGGACGTCTACAACTCCAATGACGTCCATGCCGGCCATCGGCTCGCGGGCGGCACTGCCTTCCATTTCTGCAAGTGCTGGGGCGAGGCGGCGGAGTTTGACTACTTGTTCGTCGACGAGGCCGGACAGGTCTGCCTCGCGAACCTCATCGCAATGTCCGCCTGCGCTCGGAACATCGTTCTGATCGGCGACCAGATGCAATTGCCGCAGCCGGTCCAAGGCGTGCACCCGGGGGAGACGGGGCTGTAGCGTTCCATGCCCGTGAGACGAAGCCAGCCAAGTTGAGGTCGGTGGTCCTTGGCGCTGAGGCCGAAGAAGAAGTCCGGGTCCCCTGGATCAGCCTCTGAGAGGAGCCAGAAGC
>CAZXVO010000014.1:0-21089 GCA_964643835.1 uncultured Phenylobacterium sp.
GCGTCGTGGAGAACATGGCCGACTTCGCCGACGCCAGCGGAGCCCGCGTGCCGATCTTCGGCGAGGGCGGGGCCAGGGCCGAGGCCGTCAAGCTGGGCGTGCCCTTGCTGGGCGAGATCCCGCTCGACGTGGCCCTGCGCCAGGCCTGCGATGACGGCAAGCCCGTCTCGGCGGCGGCGCCCGAAAGCCCCGCCGCCCAGGTGTTTGCTCAGATCGCCAAGGCGCTGAGCTAGCGCCCGCTCGGGGCCGCGCCAGGCGCCGACGACAGGCCCGACAGGGGTTCGGCTTCAAGGTCGGCGGTCAGCGCCGCCTCGCGTTCGTCGAGCTGGCGGCGGATGTCGGCGTGGCGATCACTGTCCAGCTTGTAGCCGAAGAACAGCGCGCCCCCGACCAGCACCAGGGCGATCGGCGCGAACAGGTAGCACATCTCCAGGCCGCGGATGGCGGCCTCGGTGTTCACCGCGCCCTCCTTGGCGTTGTAGCCGACGGCGGCCAGGATCGGGAACACGATGGCCACCGTGATCGACGAACCGAACTTCTGGGTGATGGTGATCAGGGCGTAGAGCAGGCCGGCCTGGTTCTGGCCGGTGTCGAGCCGGATCTGGTCGGAGATGTCGGCGACCATGGCCCGGATCAGCAGGGTGAAGGCCGAGGCGCAGAAGCCGACGCTGAACATGCCCACCGCCGTCATGGCGAAGGCGCCCTTGGGCATGGCCATCAGGATGGTCTGGGTGATGGCGTAGCAGACGCAGGCCACCTGCAGGGTGCGGTGCTTGCCGAGCGTCTGGGCGATGCGGGCCCAAGCCGGCGCGCCCAGCAGGCCGGCGCCGATGTAGGGGATTAGCAGCAGGCTGACTTCCTTGATCGGGAAGCCCTTCGCGTCGTGGAAGAAGAAGATGTAGATCGGCGAGGTGGTGCCGGGCCCCAGCACCAGGAACAGGTCGGCGAGCACCAGGCGCGCCATGCCAGGCGTGGTGAACACCGCCATGTAGTCCTTCAGGCTCGCGCCCTTCTGCGGCGGGCCGAGCTTTTCCGGCACGGTCAGGACGTTGGCGGCGGTGGTGAAGGGCAAGAGGCAGATGATGATCAGGCCGATGGCGGCCATGCTCTCGCCCTTGCCGGGCTGGATGGCGCCCTTGGTCAGGATCGGGGTCAGCAGCAGGGTGACCGAGCCCACCACGGCGACGCCCTGCATCCAGCCATAGATGCGACTGCGTTCGTTGTAGCCGGTGGCCAGCGCCGCGGCCCAGGCGGCGTGGCTGAGGCTGGAGTTCGTGGGGCCGGTGTAGATTATCTGGAGCCTGGTGATCAGATAGCCGAGGCCGGGGTGGGCCGGCGGGTTCAGGATCTTCCAGGTGGCGAACATCAGGATCGGCAGGCCGAGCGCGAACCAGACCTTGTAGCGGCCGAACCGCGTATGGGTGCGGTCCATGCCGTAGCCGATGACCAGGTCGAAGCCGATGTCGATCAGGCGGACGGTGGCGACCGCGGCGGCCACCGCGGTCAGCGGAATGGCCAGGTGGCTGGCGTAGAACCGGGGCATGTAGGTGCCCAGGATCAGCATCAGCATGGCGCCCGGAATGCCGGCGCTGGCGAAGGCGAATATGGTAGGCGTGGATAGCCGGCCAGCCGCGGGGCTGGCGGTTGCGGTGGTCACTAGACGTCTCCTCAAAATTTATGGCCGCCCACTTACGGGACGTTTATCCGGTAAACAGACCGCGCCCCTGGTCGGGGCGCAAGTCCAATTCTGAGACGTTCAGGCTTGGCTGGCCGGGGGACGGCCCAGGCTGACGCCGGAGGCGGTGGTCAGCAGATCGGCCTCGGCGGCCAGGCCATCGCGGATATCCAGCTGGCGGCGGACCTCGGCGTGCCGGCCCGCGTCCAGCTTCCAGCCGATGAAGGCCGCGCCGCCGAAGAACACCAGGATGATCGGGGCGAAGACGTAGCAGAGCTCAAGGCCGCGGACGGCCTCAGGCGTGTTCACCGCGCCCTCAGCCGGGTTGTAGCCCACGAACTGCAGCACGGCGTAGCTGACGGTCACGGTGATGGCGCCGCCGATCTTCTGGGTGGTGGTGACCAGGGCGTAGAGCAGGCCGGCGCGTTCCTTGCCGGTCTCCAGGCGCACCTCGTCGGCCACGTCGGCGACCATGGCGCGGACGATCGGCACGAAGCCGGCGGCCACGAAACCCACCCCGAACATGCCGGGGATCGCCAGGCTCATGGTGGCCGGCGGGATGATCATCAGCATCGACTGGGCCACGGCATAGGCCACAGACGACGCCATCAGGGCGCGGTGCTTGCCGATCCGCTGGGCCAGGAATCCCCAGAACATGGAGCCGACCAGGCCGGCGCCGATGTAGAACAGCAGCAGGATCGAGGTCTGGGGCGCGGTGTAGTGGCGCGCGTCGTGGAAGAAGAACAGGTAGAGGGCCGCCGTGGTGCCCGGGCCGAGCGCGATCACGAAATCGGCGAAGACCAGGCGGAGCATTTCCGGCCGCGACAGCAGCGCCCAGTAGTCCTTGAGGCCAACGCGTTCCTGGCTCTCCACTTCGGGTGCGACCCGCTCAGGCGTGACAGTGGCGCACAGGGCGACGGTCAGCGGGATGGCGGCGATCAGGAACCAGCCCATGGCTGCGACCCCGCCGTGCGCGCCCATCGGCGTCTTGGCCAGGAACAGGGGCAGGAGGAGGATCATCACCGAGCCCAGCACGCCGACGGCCTGGATCACCCCATAGACCCTGGAGCGATCGTGATAGTCGGTGGCCAGGGACGCGCCCCAGGCGGCCTGGGACAGGGTCAGGATCGAGACCCCGAGATAGAGGATCAGGAGCCATGTGATCAGGTAGCCCAGGCTGATGCCCGGACTGGCCATGAACAGCATATAGGTGGCCAGCATGGTCACCGGCGCGCCCAGGATCAGCCAGGGCCGGTAGCGGCCGAGCTTCAGGCGGGTGCGGTCCATGCCCATGCCCAGCAGGGGATCCACCGCCAGGTCCAGCAGACGCACGATGCCGAAGGCCGCGCCCACGGCCCCCAGGCTCAGCCCGATATGGCCGGTGAAGAAGCGGGGCAGGTAGACGCCCATGACGAGGCCGATGGCCGCGATGGGGCCCGCGGTCGAGCCGAAGGCGGCGACCACGGGAAAGGACAGGCGATTGGCCGAGGCCATGCTTGGAACTCCAATATCGGGCGGCGCCAATAAATTGCGCCTGGAAGAAAAAATGCGGCGCGACCGCGCCTGGAAATGAATCGGCGCTCGCACGCCCAGGAACTGAACTTAAGCAAACTCCCCACACGCGGCTCGCGCAAGGGGCCGTGATCAGTTGGGGCGTATCGCCACGTTCGCGGGCTCGGTGGTCAGGGCCTGGATCACGGCCGCTTCGTCATAGGCCGCGTCGCGGGCGTCGAGCTCGGCGCGGATCTCTGCGTGCCGCTCGGCGCTGAGCTTGTAACCGAAGAAGCAGGCGCCCCCGAGGCCGACGAAGACGATCGGACCCACCAGGAAGGCGAGCTCCAGCCCCCGGATCGCCTCGGCGGTGTTCACCGCCGTCTCCTTGGGATCGAAGCCGATGGCGTGCAGAACCGAGTAGGTGAGGAAGATCGAGAAGGCGCCGGCGATCTTCGAGGTCATGGAGGTCAGGGCGTAGAGCAGGCCAATCTGCTCCTTGCCGCCGTGCAGCCGCACCTCGTCGCCAATGTCGGCTGTGATGGCCCGGGTGGTGACGGTGAAGCCTGCCGCCAGGAACCCGCTCAGGAACATGATCACTGCGGACAGGGCGAAGCTGCCGGTGGGCAGGACCAGGAGGCTCGCCAGCACAAGGGTGTAGGCGGTGGTGATCACCCCCAGCGCCCGGTGCTTGCTGATCCGCCGGGCCAGCAGGCCGATCAGCGGGGCGCCGGCGATGCCCGCCAGGATGTAGAGCACCAGCAGCAGGTTCGACTGGGTGGTGGTGAAGCCCAGCTTGGACTTGGAGTAAAACAGGTAGAGCGCGCTCATCCAGCCCGGGCCGAGGGACAGGGCGAGGTCCGCGCCCATGATCCGCCAGACATTGCCATGCTTGAACAGGCCGATGAAATCGCTGGCCCGGTAACGGTCGGCGAAGGAGCGGGCGTCGAGGACTTCCGGCGTGCGCCAGACCACCAGGGCGACGGCGAACGGGGTCATGGCGATCAGGAACCAGCCCATGGCCCGCACGCCCTCCGCGTCTGTTGCGCCGGCGCGATCCAGGAAGATCGGGATGATCAGCACCATCACCGCGCCCACCACACCGACGGCGGCCATGATTCCGAAGATGCGGGCGCGCTCGCCGTAGTCGGTGGCCAGGTTCGCCGCCCAGGCGGAGTGCGAAAGGCTCAGGATCGAGGTGCCGAGGTACATGATCAGCAGCCAGACCATGATGTAGCCCTGGCCAACGCCCTCCGGCGCCATGAACAGCATGTAGAGGGCGAGCATCAGGATCGGCGCGCCGATCACGGTCCAGACCCGATAACGGCCAAACCGGGTGCGGGTGCGGTCCATGACCAGGCCGAGCGCCGGATCGAGCGGGATGTCGATCATGCGCACCAGGGCGAAGGCCGCGCCGACGACGGCGAGGCTGACGCCCAGATGGCTGGCGAAATAGCGGGGCAGGTGGACGGCGATGGCCAGGCCCAGCGCCGCCAACGGCAGGCTGGTGCCGGAAAAGGCCAGCAGGGTCCAGATCGAGTGGCGGCCTTGGGCCTTGGTCATCGCATCCTCCGCAAGCCGGCGCGCCTCTTCGGACGCTGTCTCGGCCGGCCAAGGTTAGGCGGCGCCAAACCCGCTCGCGCAAGCGGTTTTGTATTACCGAAATGAAAGACGGGCGGTCTTGCGACCGCCCGTCCTGCAGCTTCTGAATGTGTCTTGCGGACTTATCAGCCGGCGCCGAGCTTGCGGAAGAACTTCCCGCCCTGTTCGCCGCCGTTGACATAGGCCTGCTGGCCGGTCGGGTCGGAGATCTTGGCCCAGTTGTCGCGGACTTCCTCGACCGACAGGCCGCCTTCGCCGAGGTACACGCCCTCGGTTTCATAGATGCGCGACAGGGCGAAGGCGCCGGCGCCGGCGGTCAGGATCGCGCCGGTGGGGGCTTCGTCCGAGGCCAGGTAGACGACGCCGGGGGTCACGTATTCCGGCTTCAGCTTTTCCAGCATCGCGGGCGGCATCAGGCCTTCGGTCATGCGGGTGGCCGCAACCGGGCTGATGGCGTTGATGTGGATGTTGTTCTTCTGGCCTTCGAGCTTGATGGTGTTCATGAAGCCGATGATGCCGAGCTTGGCCGCGCCGTAGTTCGACTGGCCGAAGTTGCCGTACAGGCCCGACGACGAGGTCGTCACGACGATGCGGCCGTAGTTCTGGGCGCGCATGATTTCCCACACGGCCTTGGTCGGCTTCACGGTGCCCATCAGGTGCACGTTCATGACCAGTTCGAAGTCGGCGATCTCCATCTTGGAGAACGACTTGTCGCGCAGGATGCCGGCGTTGGCGATCAGCACGTCGATGCGGCCCCAGGTGTCCATGGCCTGCTTGACCATCAGGGCGACGCCGGCGTCGTCGGTCACCGAGCTGCCGTTGGCGATGGCTTCACCCCCCGCGGCCTTGATCTCGGCCACCACGGCCTCGGCGGCGGCGGAGTTGCCGCCCGAGCCGTCCATGGAGCCGCCCAGGTCGTTGACCACGACCTTGGCCCCGCGACGCGCCAGTTCCAGCGCGTGCTGCTTGCCCAGGCCGCCGCCGGCGCCGGTGACGATCGCGACTTTGCCGTCGAAGCGGATGTCCGCCATGGAAATGTCTCCCGTTCCCAAACAGGGGTTTGAATTTCGGCGGGCGTTGTGCGGTGCGGGAGGGCGGGCGTCAAGCTTTCCAGACTCCTCCGCGCGATGCGGCAGGGCAATCGCGTAGGGCGCTTCAGCTCCCGGCATCGTCACCCCAAGACTTGTTCTTGGGGTCCCTCGTGCCGCTGGCATTGCGCAGGAAGGTCGTCTTGGGACCCGCCGCAGCCCACTTCGACCTCAGAAGCAGCTGAACCAGGGACCCCAAGAACAAGTCTTGGGGTGACGGAGGGGGGGCGGGAACCACCTAGGTTCGTCCTCCGATTCCATATGCGACCGCCCTGCCCCGTATGCGGGGGAGGATTACTGCCCAGCCCCCCGCAGGAACTTCACGAGGACCCGCTGGCCGATCAGGAACGGGGCGGTGTCGGCGCTGACCACCACCTCGACCACGCGATCGTCGGTGCGCTCGGTGGGGTCGTCCGAGACCAGCTTGCGGGCGCCGAAGACGGCGGCCTGGCGCAGGACCTTGCCGGTGAAGACCTTGGAGGGGTCGCTTTCCGGCGACATCTGCACGCTCTGGCCGATGGCGACGAAGGGCAGGGCGTTCTCGGCGATCTCGGCGCGGACGATGTGCGGGGCCACCGGCTCCAGGTCGAACATGGTCGAGACGTTCAGGGTTGAGGCGCCGGCGCCGGGATTGGCGTAGCGCCGGGCGATGCGGCCGTCCGCTGGGGCGCGGATGATGGTCAGTTCCTGGATGTAGCGGGCCTGGGCCAGGTTGGCTTCGGCGGTGGCGATGGCGGCGCGCTGGGCCTCCAGGGAGGCTTCGGCCTCGCGGATGCGGTCGCTGGCCTGGTCCAGGCGCTGGCCGGCCACGAAGTTGGTGGCGACCAGGTTCTGCAGACGGGCGCGCTCGCGCCGCGCCGTGGCCAGTTGGACCTCGGTCAGGGCGATCTGGGCGCGAGCCTGGCGCACGGCGGCGGCGGCCTCGGCGGCGGCCAGGCGGGGCTCGTCGTCCTCCTGGCGGGCGAGGATCTGGCCCTTGACCACCCGGTCGCCCTCGCTGACCAGCACCTCTCGCACGATGCCTGCCCGGCGGGCGGCCACCTGGATCATGCCGCCCTCGACATCAGCCTTGCCGTTGGCGATGGCGACATAGGGGCTCTTGGGCGCGGCGGCGGCCGCGGTCTTGGCGGCCTCGGCCTTCTTCGCCTTGGCCTGGGCGTTCAGCGCGACCGCGCCGCCGGCGGCCAGGGCCACGACGGCGACCACGACCCAGACGATGTGGCGGCGGAGGAAAGCGAACATGGTCTTCAGGCTCCGGTGAGCGCGGGGGAGGGGGCCACGGGCGGCGGCGTCGTGCGCCGGTCGTCCAGGATACGGCCGTCCTCGATGTGGATGATGCGGTCGGCGTAGGCTTCCAGCCGCGGGTCGTGAGTCACGCAGATCACCGCCGCCCCATGGGCCTTGGCCGCGCGCTGCAGAAGCTGGATCACCACCTGGCCGTTTTCGCCGTCCAGGGCGCTGGTGGGTTCGTCGGCGAACAGCAGGTCGGGCGCCTTGGCCAGAGCCCGGGCGATGGCCACCCGCTGCTTCTCACCGCCGGACAGTTCGGACGGCCGCTGGTTCATGCGGTTGGTCAGGCCAACCTCGGCCAGGGCGGTCTCAGCCTTCGCGCGGGCTTCCTCGGGGGAGAACCCCTTGTGCTTCAGGATGTAGGCCACCTGCTGCAGGGCGGTGAGCGCGCCGAACAGGTTGAAGCCCTGGAAGATGAAGCCGCAGTGATCGAGCCGGAACCGGTCGATCTGGCCCGGCCGCAGGGACCACAGGTCGGTGTCCATGGCCCGCACCTGGCCCTCGTCGGGTTTCAACAGGCCGGACAGGGTGGCGACCAGGGTCGACTTGCCCGACCCCGAAGGCCCCATGACCATGGTGACGTCGCCGTGCAGGGCGTCGAAATCCACCGACTTCAGCACCTCGATATAGGTGCGGCCGGTCTTGAAGCGCTTGGTCAGGCCAGTGGCGGAAATGGCGCGGGCGCCGAAGGTGTGGCTCATCGCAGCAGGTCCGCGGGCTGGCTCTTCTTCAGCACGCCCATGGCCATCAGGCCCGAGGCCATGGAGATCGCGAGCAGGAGCAGGGTCACGGTGGTCACCCAGCTCAAGGGATAGGACATCGGCAGGCCCACGGTCTTGCCCAGCTGGGTCACCAGCCAGGTCATGATGGCGGTGGCCGCCAGGCCGACCATGCCGACCCAGAAGGACAGCTCGATCACGATGAGCCTGAGCGCGCCCATGGAGACGCCGAGCGCCCTCAAGCTGGCGAATTCCTTGACGTTGGCCAGGACCGCGCCGCGCAGGGTCTGGGAGGTGATGCCGATGCCGATCAGCACGCCGATGAACATGGTGAAGCCCAGGAAGATGCCGATGATCTGCTCCTTCAGCAGGGCTTTCTCGTTGGCCTTCGACAGTTCATCGCGTGTCCAGGCGCGGAAGGCGCCCTTGGAGCCGGCGTTCAGCGCGTCGCGCACGGCCTCCGCCTGGCTCGGGTCCTTGATGCGCACCATCAAGGGGCCGGTGCGGCCATTGCGCGGACCCATGCCGAGCAGCCGCATGGTGTCGCGGGAGACCACCACGGCGGGCTGGTTGATATTGGGATAGCCGTCCAGCAGGGCGCGGACCTTGACCGACTTGCCGTTCAGGGCGGCGAGGTCGCCGAGCTGCACCCCAAGGCCCGCCAGCGCCGTCCGGTCGATGGCCACGGCGTAGGGCTCCTGCAGGGCGACCCGGACCTCTTCGGTATAGTCGACGGGCAGGGTCACGGCGCCGGGCCGGGTGTCGACCATGTTGATCTGGACGAAGTTGCTGATCTGCTTCTCGCCGGGCTTGGGCGTATTGGTCCAGCGTGCGCCATTGCCCTCGAAGCTGGCCACCTCGACCACGTCGGGGTTCATGTAGATCTGCGGCTGGATGCGCCGGGGCAGGCCGGAGGGGCCGGAATTGACCAGGCTCTCCGACTTGGGCGCCAGCACCATGATGTCGGCGCGCGAGCGGTCGATGTTGGCGGTCACGCCCTTGACGATGCCGGTGAACATCCCGACCTCGGCCAGGATGAGAAGGCCCGAAAAGGCGAGCGCGATCACCGCAGCCAGATAGCGGCGCCACTCGTAGATCAAGGTGGCCAAGGCCAGCGACATGGGTCCCTCACAGCTGGCGCATAGATGAGTGAGAGCCCGGTTCCGGGCCTAGTTAAATCGATGTAAGGCGAACGCACCTCGGCGCGGTGCGCGCCTCGCGTGTTTCAAAGATCAGGCGAAGTTCATGAATATGCTGAAGTTTGTTTCTTCTCTCGGCCTGGTGGCCGTCTTGGCCTCGGCGAGCGCCGCGCGCGCCGACGAGGGCATGTGGACCTTCGACAACTTCCCCTCGGCCAAGGTCGAGGCGACCTATGGGGTCAAGATCGACAAGGCCTGGCTCGATCGGGTGCAGGCCGCCTCGGTGCGCCTGTCCACCGGCTGCTCGGCCTCGCTGGTGTCGAAGGAGGGGCTGGTCCTCACCAACCACCACTGCGTGGTCGACTGCGCCCAGGCCCTGTCGACGGCTAAGACCGACTTCGTGAAGGACGGCTTCGTGATCGCCACGCGGGCCGAGGAGCGCAAGTGCCCCGGCATGCAGGCCGAGGTCCTGACCTCGATCACCGACCTGACCGACCAGATCAACACCGCCACCAAGGGCTTGTCCGGCGAAGCCTTCGTCAAGGCGCGCAACGCCGCCGTCGCGGCCGCCGAATCCGCCGCCTGCGCTAAGGACGACAAGGCCCGCTGCCAGGTGGTCAGCCTCTACCGGGGCGGTCAGTTCAAGCTCTACACCTATCGCAAGTACGCCGACGTGCGCCTGGCCTTCGCGCCGGAGTTCGCCACGGCCTTCTTCGGCGGTGACCCCGACAACTTCAACTTCCCGCGCTTCAACCTCGATGTGGCCTTCGTGCGCCTGTACGAGGGCGGCAAGCCGGTGAAGAGCCCGGCCCACCTGACCTGGCGCTCGACGGCGCCCAAGCTGGACGAGGTGACCTTCGTCTCCGGCAACCCGGGCGGCACCGACCGGATGCTCACGGTGTCTCAGCTCCAGACCCAGCGCGACCTCGCCCTGCCGGTCAGCCAGCTGCAGCGCTCCGAACTGCGCGGCCGACTGATCCAGTTCAGCGCCGAGAGCCCTGAGCACAAGCGCATCGCCACCGACATGCTGTTCGGCCTGGAGAACGGCTTCAAGGTGTTCTTCGGTCGCCAGTTCGCCCTGAACGATCCGGCCTTCATGGGCGCCAAGGCCGCCGCCGAGACCGAGCTGCGCGCCAAGGTCGCCGCCGATCCCAAGCTGGCCGCCACCGTGGGCGACCCCTGGGGCGATATCGCCAAGGTCCAGAAGGTCTATGCCGACAACTATCTGCGCTACCGCCAGCTCGAAAGCGCGGCCGGCGGCGGCTCCGACCTCTACTGGCACGCCCGCGAACTGGTCCGCGCGGCCCAGGAGCGGACCAAGCCCTCGGGTGAGCGCCTGCCGGAATTCGCCGACGCCCGCCTGCCGCTGATGCAGAAGGAGCTTCTGGACGACAAGCCGGTGCATCCCGAGCTCGAGACCCTCTATCTCGGCTTCTGGCTGTCCAAGACCCGCGAGTACCTGACCGTCGATGATCCGGCGACCAAGCTGATCCTGGGCAAGGAGAGCCCGGAGGGCCTGGCGCAGCGCCTGGTCTCGGGCTCGAAGCTGGGTGATCCGGCGGTGCGCAAGGCCCTGTGGGACGGCGGTCTGGCGGCGATCCAGGCCTCGGACGATCCGATGATCCAGTTCGTGCTGAAGACCGACGCGCCGGCCCGCGAGATCCGCAAGACCTGGGACGCCGAGGTCGCCGGCCCCACCGACTCCGCCGCGGCCCGTGTGGCCGCCGCCCGGTTCGGGGTCTATGGCGACGCGGTCTATCCGGACGCCACCTTCACGCTGCGCCTGTCCTACGGAAAGGTCGCGGGCTGGACCTATCGCGGGGTGACGGTTCCGGCCTTCACCACCTTCGCCGGTCTCTATGACCGGGCCACCGGCGCCGAGCCCTTCGAACTCGCGCCCCGCTGGATCGCGGCCAAGGACAAGTTGAACCCGAACACGGTGTTCGACTTCGTCACCACCAACGACATCATCGGCGGCAATTCCGGCTCGCCGGTGATCAACGCCAAGGGCGAGATCCTGGGCGCCGCCTTCGACGGCAACATCCACTCCCTGGGCGGCAACTACGGCTACGACGGCGCGCTCAACCGCACCGTGGTGGTGTCCTCGGCCGCCGCCACCGAAGCCCTGGACAAGGTCTACGGCCAGGCGGCGCTCGTGAAGGAACTCATGGCGAAGTAGGGGCTCTTCATCCTGCCCCCGCTTTGCGGGGGAGGACCTAGAACAGCCAAGTTCCTCCCCCGCTGGGCAGGGCGATCGCATATGAGATCGGAGGATGAACCTAGGTGGTTCCCACCCCCCTCCGTCACCCCAAGACTTGTTCTTGGGGTCCCTGGTTCAGCTGCTTCTGAGGTCGAAGTGGGCTGCGGCGGGTCCCAAGACGACCGTCCGACCCAATGCCAGCGGCGCGAGGGACCCCAAGAACAAGTCTTGGGGTGACGATGCCGGGGCTGAAGCGCCATATGCGATCGCCCTGCCCCAGTGGGGGAGGAGAAGGCCCGGCCTGCGCAAGACGCGGGCGTTCGGCGCGGTGATCGACAAATCTTTGTCGATCACATCCGCCCCGCATGCGCGGGGCGGCGCTTCTCACCCCATCACCCGCGCGATGATCGACTGGCTGGCCACGGCCATCAGCTCGCCGTCCTGGGAGAACAGCCGCATGTCGCCGTGGGCGAAGCCGGAGTGGATGCCGGCGATGTGGATGTCGCACAGCACCCATTCGGTCGGGACCACGCGGCGGACGCGCAGGGTGTTGTCCAGGCTGTTGCCGCCGCCGAAGCGGCCGAGCGCGGCGCCGACGCCGGACGGCACATAGTCGGCGATGATCGCCAGCATGCTGGTGTCGATGGCGTAGTCGCCCTTGGGCCGCACCCACATGACGCTGCGTCCGTCGGGGCTGAGCTCGCCGGAGCGCGCGCCGCCGCCCCACTTGTCCGGGCACATCCGCACCTCAAGCCGGCTGTTCAGGTTCCAGCTCTGGCCGGTCCACAGGAGCGAGGGCTCGCAGTCTTCCGGCGGCGGCATGTCGGGCGCCTGGACCCATTGATGCGAGAACGGGCTCTCGCGGCTGCCCAGGGCGGCGTTGACCGTGAAGATCTCCTTGTCGCCCACATGGCCGGTCACCCGGGCCTGAGTGTTGTATTTGCCCTCGGTCGGGATCCAGACGTCGATGTCGACGATGGACGGCGGCCGGGCGTAGGACAGGTACTGGGCCGTGGCCCAGATCACCGGACGCCCGCAGGTCCGCTCCATGGCCGCGATGGCCGAGGCCAGGCCGATGCCGCCGTACATGAACAGGTTGTCCGGCGGCCCCACGCAGACCCCGTCCGTGAGCGGCAGGTACCAGCGGTGCGGATTGTGGGTCGACTTCAGGTCGAAGAACAGCTCGGTCATGGCCCGCCTTGTGAGCGACGACGCCTTATGAGGCAAGCCTTCAGGCCGCGCCGTCGGCGCGCATCCGGCGGGCGAACTCCTGCAAGGTCGCCTTCAGCTCGCCCAGCTCGCTGGCCGGCATGGGCAGGGCGCAGGACATGGCGGCCGGCACCTGCAGCGCCCGCTCTCGCAGGCTGTCGCCAGCCTCCGTCAGGCCCACCTGCACCCGGCGCTCATCGGCCGGATCGCGGGTGCGGGTGACATAGCCCGCCTGTTCCAGCCGCTTCAGGAGCGGGGTCAGGGTGCCGGAATCCAGCCCCAGGGCCTCGCCCAGTTCGCTGACGGTGCGCGGCGCCTGCTCCCACAGCACCAGCATGGCCAGGTACTGCGGATAGGTCAGGCCCAGCGGCTCCAGAAGCGGGCGATAGGCCCGGGTGACCAGCCCCGTCGCCGCGTAGAGGGCGAAGCAGAGCTGGTTGTCCAGGCGCAACATCTGCCGGGCCACATCCTTGTGGATGGCCGAGGTGTCGATGGCGGGTTGGGACTCAGGCTTGCGGGTCATTGCGCCCTTACGGTTAGCCCAACATCGACGTTGCCGCGAACAGCATTCGAATACGGACAGACCTGATGCGCCGCAGCGACCAGGTTTTCAGCCGCCGCCTGGTCCAGGCCCTGGATCTCGGTGTCCAGCGAAACGCCCAGCTTGAAGCCGCCTTCGGCGCGGGGATGCAGCTCGACGGTGGCTGTCACGGCTGCGCCTTTCAGCGGCAGCTTCTGCTGGCCGGCGATGAAACGCACGGCGTTCTCGAAACAGGCGGCGTAGCCGGCGGCGAACAGCTGCTCGGGGTTCGTGGCCCCGCCGCGACCGCCCATTTCCTTTGGCAGGGCCAGATCGACAGACAGCAGGCCATCGGGGGTTTCGACGTGGCCGGCGCGGCCGCCGACGGCGCGGGCCTGGGTGGCGTAAAGGGCGGACATGGGGGAGGTCTCCGTGTGATTGCTGGCAATTAGATTGTGTACAATTGAATAGATGTCAAGGGCGCCCCGACTTGCGCCCGTCGCCGGCTTCGTCCTCTAGTGCGCGCGAGACCGGCGAGTCCCGCCGGGGCGGGGGCCGCGCGCATGTTCCAACCTGAAAACGCCCAGAGCCTGGTCGGCCTGGGGCTGATCCTGGCCCTGTGCTGGGGGCTGTCGGAGAACCGGGAGCGGTTCCCCTGGAAGCTGGTGGTTGGCGCCCTGGTGATCCAGGCGGTGCTGGTCCTGGCCCTGTTCGGCGCGCCGCCCCTGCGCGCGGCTCTGATCGCGGTGGGCGCGGCGGTGGACGGCCTGGCGGCCAGCACCCAGGCTGGTGTCAGCTTCGTGTTCGGCTTCCTGTCCGGCGTGCCCGACCAGCCCTATGCGGTGCAGAACCCGGGCGGCCTGTTCATCTTCGCCTTCCGCGTCCTGCCGGTGATCCTGGTGGTCTGCGCTCTGGCGGCTCTCCTCTGGCACTGGCGGATCCTGAAGTGGATCACCCAAGGCTTCGGCTTCATCTTCGAAAAGACCATGGGCCTGCGCGGCGCCCCGGCGCTCGCCACCGCCGCCACGGTGTTCATGGGCCAGATCGAAGGGCCGATCTTCATCCGCAGCTACCTGTCCAGCCTGTCGCGGTCCGAATTGTTCCTGCTGATCGCCGTCGGCATGTCCTGCGTCTCGGGCTCGACCATGGTGGCCTATGTCACCATCCTGAAGGACGTGCTGCCCAACGCCGCGGCCCACGTCCTCACCGCCTCGATCATCTCAGCCCCGGCTGGAGTCATGCTGGCCCGTATCCTGGTGCCGCGGAACCCGCGCATGGAAGAGGCCAAGGACCTCGATCCCACCGCCTCCAAGGTCTACGAAAGCTCCATCGACGCCCTCATCAAGGGCACCACCGACGGCCTGCAGATCGCGCTGAACGTCGGCGCCACCCTGATCGTATTCGTGGCCCTGGCCGCCATGGTCAATGGCGTGCTGGGCATGCTGCCGCCGGTGGCCGGCGCGCCCTTGTCGCTGGAGCGGATCCTGGGGGCGATCTTCGCGCCGCTCGCCTGGGCCATCGGCGTGCCCTGGCATGATGCGCCCGCCGCCGGCTCGCTGCTGGGGGTCAAGCTGGTGCTCACCGAGTTCACCGCCTTCATCAAGCTGGGCGCGATCCCGGTGGCCGACATGGACCCGCGCAGCCGGGTGATCATGACCTATGCGCTCTGCGGCTTCGCCAACATCGCCTCGGTGGGCATGAACGTCGCGGGCTATACGGTGCTGGTGCCCGAGCGCCGGGCCGAGGTGATCGGCATGGTCTGGAAGGCGATGTTCGCCGGCTTCCTGGCCACCTGCGTCACCGCCTCGGTGGTGGGGCTCCTGCCGCCGAGCCTGTTCGGCGGGTGAAACGAATGTCTTCGCCCTCGCTGTTCGGCGGCTGACGACAGACACAACCACGGGGCAGGGAGGCCCGCGCCATGAAGCTCTATGACACCCCGCTTGCGCCCAATCCGCGCCGCGTCCGCTGGTTCATGGCCGAGAAGGGGATCGAGGACATCGAGGTCATCACCCTCAACCTCATGGAGGGGGGGCACAAGACCTCGGACTACACGGCCAAGTTTGGCCTGCCCAACGTGCCGGCCCTGGAGCTGGACGACGGCACGGCGATCACCGAGAGCCTGGCCATCTGCCGCTATCTGGAGAGCCTCTATCCGCAGCCAAACCTGTTCGGGCGCGACCCGAAGGAGACGGCGGTGATCGAGATGTGGACGCGCCGCTGCGAGATGATGGTGGCCACGCCCTTCATGCTGGCCGTGCGCCACCTGCACCCGGCCATGGGCGCGCTGGAAAAGCAGGAGCCGGTAATCGGCGAGCACAACAAGGCCGGCGCCCTGCGGGCCCTGAAGATTCTCGACCGCCAGCTGGAGGGCCGCGACTGGATCGCCGCCGACCGCCTGACCATCGCCGATATCGTCGCCTTCATCGGCATCGACTTCACGCGGATGCTGAAGCTCGCCCTGCCGGAAGAGCTGCAGAACGTGACCCGCTGGCATCAGGCCATGCGCGAACGCCCGGCGGCCAAGGCGGGCATGCCTACGCGCTAGCGTCGTCTTCGGCGGCCAGCGCGGTCTCGATGCGGCGGTCCGGGATCAGCCAGATCAGGGCGACCGCCAGGTACATCAGCCCCGCCACCGCCGTGTTCACGAACGAAAAGCCGATCCCCGACAAGTAGAGGATCGGCGAGATCACGGCCTTGCGGTCCCGTCCCAGCGCCTTGCGCAGGGGCGAGTCCGCGCCCTGCATCCGGATGATGGTGGTCTGCATGATCACCCAGGCGACGGCCGGCGCCAGCAGCGAGGCGCCATAGACGGCGGTCGGCACAGGGGCGAAGTGGTTCTCGCCCATCCAGGCGGTGGTGAACGGCACCAGGGACAGCCAGAACAACAGGTGCATGTTGGCCCACAGCACCGCCCCGTCCACCCGCGGCGCGAGGTGGAAGAAGTGGTGGTGGTTGTTCCAGTAGATCGCCACGTACAGGAAGCTGAGCACATAGCTCAGGAACACCGGCGTCAGCTCCGCCAGGTCGTGCAGCGACGTCCCATGCGGCGGCCGCAGCTCCAGCACCATGATCGTGACGATGATGGCCAGCACCCCATCGGTAAAGGCCGTCAGACGCTCGCGCCCCATCTTGTCCTCCTGGCTCGCAAGGCGAAGCTGCACGGCGTCGCCATGGGGCGCAAGGCGCGTGTCGTTCCTCACCCCAACCCTCTCCCCGCACGCTGGGAGAGGGAGCTTAAAGCGCGTCCCCTCGCCCCGCTTGCAGGGAGAGGGCTAGGGTGAGGGGAGGGGAACGACGGTGGCCGCCTCAGGTCAGGTCGGTGAAGGGGTTGTGGGCCACTTCCCACAGGCAGCCGTCCGGATCGGCGAAGTATCCGGCGTAGCCGCCCCAGAAGGTCTTCTGCGGCGCCTTCTGGGGTCTGGCGCCGGCGGCGACGGCCTGGGCGAAGACGGCGTCGACCTCGTCGGGCGAGCCGACATTGTGGGCCAGGGCGAAGCCGCTTGGCGGCCGGCCGTCATCCGCGACGCCGGCGTCCGCGGCGAGCTCGGCGCGGGGAAAGAGGGCGAGCCAGGTCCCCTCCATCCTGAACATGCAGAAGTCCTCGCCCTCGGTATAGTTGTGAGGCTCGAAGCCCAGCCCGTCTCGATAGAAGGCTAAGGCGCGGGCGAAGTCGCGAGTCCCCAGGGTGACCAGGCTGATCTTGGCTTTCATGGGGGCTCCTGAGGGGTGAACGCCCATCGGTGAGCCGCGACGGCTGCAAGTGCAAGCTGTATGGCTCGCAGCATGGACCACACCTTCCGCATCGCCACGCTCGATGACGCTCAAGCCATCGGTGACCTGACCCGCCAGGCCTACGCCAAGTGGGTCCCGCTGATCGGCCGCGAACCGGCGCCCATGACCGTGGACTATGTGGACGCCGTTCAGCGCCACCGCTTTGACCTGCTCGAACTCGACGGTTGGCTTGCAGGCCTGATCGAGACGACCCCCCAGGGCGACGACCTGCTGATCGTCAATGTCGCCGTCTCGCCCGATTTCCAGAAGCGCGGCCTGGCGGTGGCCCTGATGCGCCATGCGGAGGCCCTGGCCGAGGTGGCCGGCCATGCGGCGACGCGCCTCTACACCAACCGCCGCTTCACCGAGAACATCGCCCTCTACGCCCGCCTGGGCTACCGCGTGGAGCGGGAGGAAGCCCTGAACGGCGGCGTCGCCGTGCACATGGTCAAGCCGCTGGCGGAAGCGGCGGCCCTGGCCTGCCTGGACGCCTTCACAGTGGCCTTCAACGCCCGTGACGCTGCCGGCATGGACGCCCAGTTGCACTTTCCGCACATCCTGCTGACCGGCGGCCAGTCGGTGGTCTGGAAGACGCCGGGCCAGCTTCCCGAAGGCTGGTTCCAGACCCTGGAGGCCAGCGGCTGGCGGCGCAGCGTCTATCACGCCCGCACGCCCATCCTGGTCAGCGCCGACAAGGCGCATGTGCTGGTGGACTATTCCCGGGAAGGGGAGGGCGGCCACGTGCTCGGCCGCCAGCAGAACCTCTGGATCCTCACCCGTGAGGCGGGCCGCTGGGGGATCAAGGTCCGCTCGTACTAGCTCGCCTTGATCAGCTCCAGCGACCGGATGCGGCTTTGCAGATCCGCGCCCACGGCCATGACGAAGATCTCGTCGGCGTCCTCGCGCTCAGCCTGGGCGGCCAGTTCGGCGCGGACGAAGGCGGCTTCGCCGACGATGCCGCGGGCCATGACGGCGTCATAGGCCGGGTGGCTGCGGTTGGCCTCCAGGAAGGCCTGGGCTTCGGGAACCGAGGGGAAGCGGCGGGGGGCGTTCATCATCAGGGCCAGGTTGCCGGCCCGCATGGGGGCGGCCAGGCGCTGGGCCTCCTCGTCGGTCTCGGCGGCCAGGGCGATGGTGGCCGTGATCGCGCAGGGCCGCTCGCGGAACACCGAGGGCTGGAAGGCGCGGCGATAGGCGGCGATGGCCGGGCCGCCGGATGAGCGGGCGATGAACTCGGCATAGGCCATGCCGACGCCGGCCTGGCCCGCAAAGGCCGCGCTTTCAGGCGAAGAGCACAGCAGGAACAGGTCCGGGTGCGAGGGACCAGCCGGGTTGGCGTGGATGCCGCGGGCCGGATGGGCGTCGGTGATCGGCTCCTTGCCGGCGGCGTCCAGCAGCCAGGCGTTCAGCAGGGCGAAGTACTGCGGAAAGGCCTCCGACCCGGAGGTCCGCAGGGCGGCGCCTGTGCGCGGGTCGGTCCCCAGCGCACGCCCGACCCCAAGGTCGATGCGGCCCGGCGCCAGCGCCTCCAGCTCCATGAACACCTCGGCCACCTTCAGGGGCGAATAGTTCACCAGCATCACCCCGCCTGACCCTAAGCGGATGGTCGAGGTCGCCTGGGTCAGGGCCGCGATCAGGATCTCTGGCGCCGGCGATCCCAGCGCGCCGATATTGTGGTGCTCGGCCACCCAGAAGCGGTTGTAGCCCAGGCGTTCGGCGGCGCGGGCGACCTCGATGGTCTCGCGCACAGCCTGGGCCTGGGTGGCGTTCCCGGTCACGGGCGACAGGTCGAGAACGGACAGGATCGGGCTCATGGGCGGTCCTCCCAGGCGGTGCGGGTCACCAGCATTTCCAGATGATCGCCCTCATCGTTCCCCGTGAACACGAAGCCTTCGCGCTCGTAGGCGCGGCGGGCGCGGGCGTTGATGTCGCGGACCTGCAGGCGCACGCCGGTGTAGGGGCCGTGGGCCAGCGCCCAGCTCACCGCCGCCTGCAGCAGCCGCCCGCCGATCCCCTGGCCGGGCGCCGTGACCGCGATCCGCCGCAGCAGGGCGACGGGCAGGTCCAGCTCCTGGAACATCACAAAGCCGTCCAGCCCGCCTGCCGCATTGCGGAAGCCCACATAGCGGGAGGCGGGCCTGGCCATCTCGGCCGTGTGCTCCGGCGCCTCCCAGCGGCCGACCAGGCCCTCATAGCCCTCGCCGCGCTCCAGCCGCATGATCTCGGCGATGTCGTCGGGCGCGAGGCGGGCGAGGGCGGTCACGCTTAAGCCCTCGGCCGGGTCTTCTTGATGACGGCCGAGAAGCTCATCACCGGCTGATCGCCAGTGGTGATCAGGCCGCGCAGGAACACCATGGAGCGGGCGTTCTTCACCACCTCACCCTTGCACTCCACCAGGGCGCCCATGGGCACGGAGCCGACGAACTCGCCGTTGAAGGTGGCGGTGACGCTATGGGTCCCTTCCAGGCAGTCGCGGGCGATCACGAACAGGCAGTAGTCGGCGAAGGTCATGATGCACCCGCCGTGCATGAAGTTCCCGCCGTTCATGTGCTTCTTCTCGGCGCGGAAGGCGCAGCGCGGCGTGCCATCCTCGTCCATGCGGAAGTAGAAGGGCCCAGCGTGATCCTCGAAGGGGTCGGAGCCGACATACTGCGACCAGCCAGCCCATTCGCCCTCGCCGGCGATGGGCGGACCCCATCCGGTGTTCAGATCTTCGCCGCCGTCCATGCTACCCCCTAAAAGAAAGCGCCGCCGGGGTTTGCCCGGCGCACGTCCTGTCACTAGTTTGCACGCGACCTAAGCGCCGGGGCGGCGACGTGCAAGCGGCGCGCTCCACCAAGTCCGACCTTTGAGACACCTGAGACCCCAAATGGCCCTAGACCTCGAGACCCGCGACCAGCTCATCGACACCGTCCGCCGGTTTGTCACCGAACGGCTGCGTCCCCTGGAGGCCCAGGTGTCGGAAACCGACACCATGCCGGCCGACGTCATTGAGGAGATGAAGGCGCTCGGCCTGTTCGGCCTGTCCATCCCCGAGGAATACGGCGGCATGGACCTGAACATGGAGGAGGAGTGCCTGGTGGCCGTCGAGCTTGGCCGCACCAGCCCGGCCTTCCGCTCGGCCTTCGGCACCAATGTCGGCATCGGCGCGCAGGGCCTCGTGATGTTCGGCACGCCTGAGCAGAAGCAGAAGTACCTGCCGGGCATCGCCTCGGGCGACATCATCACCTCGTTCGCCCTGACCGAGCCGGAAGCCGGCTCCGACAGCGCCAACGTCCAGGTCCGCGCGGTGCTGGACGGCGACCACTACGTGCTGAACGGCTCCAAGCGCTACATCACCAACGCCAACAAGGCGCACCTGTTCACAGTGATGTGCCGCACCGACGCCTCCAAGCCGGGCGCCGGCGGCGTCACCGCCCTGCTGGTCGAACGCGACCTGGCCGGCCTGTCGGTGGGCAAGCCCGAGAAGAAGATGGGCCAGCAAGGCGCCCACATCTGCGACGTGAACTTCGACAATGTCCGGGTGCCGGTGGCCAACCGCCTGGGCCGCGAGGGCGAGGGCTTCAAGGTCGCCATGCAGGTGCTCGACCGCGGCCGCCTGCACATCTCCGCCGTCTGCATCGGCGTCGCCGAGCGGCTGATCGCCGACAGCGTGGCCTATGCGGGCGAGCGCAAGCAGTTCGGCCAGGCCATCGCCCAGTTCCAGCTGATCCAGGGCATGATCGCCGACTGCAAAACCGAGGCCCTGGCCGCAAAGGCCCTGACCTTCGAGACCGCCCGCAAGCGCGACGCCGGCCAGAGCGTGACCCTGGAGGCCGCGGCCTCCAAGTACTTCGCCTCGGAAATGGTCGGCCGGGTGGCGGACAAGGCCGTGCAGATCTTCGGCGGCGCCGGCTACATCGCCGACTACGGCATCGAGCGCTTCTACCGCGATGTCAGCATCTTCCGGATCTATGAAGGCACCAGCCAGATCCAGCAGGTGATCATCAGCCGCGAAACGATCAAGCGGGGCGGCTGAGCATGTCCATCGACATGGAAGCGGTGATCCTGGATCACCTGGGCAAGCTTGCGCCTGGCAAGTCGGCGTCCTCGGAGGAGGTGGCCCGCGCCGCCGACAATGAGAACTGGCGCCGCCTGACCGGCCACGTGCGCTCCACCGCCCGCGGCCTCGCCCGCCAGGGCAAGATCGTCGTTCTGCGCCACGGCAAGCCCGCCGACCCG
Organism: uncultured Phenylobacterium sp.; assembly: GCA_964643835.1. Lineage (GTDB taxonomy): Bacteria > Pseudomonadota > Alphaproteobacteria > Caulobacterales > Caulobacteraceae > Phenylobacterium. Next base: position 20,926 of record CAZXVO010000014.1, read on the forward strand.
GAAGCCTTCAAGGGCGTCTACCGCCTGCGCCTGCCGATGGCCGGGGACCCGGTGGCGCCGTCGGCCAGCACGCCCGCCGAGGATTGATAGACTGGCCGAGCCCGGCTTCCCCTCCCCCATTCGGGGAGGGGGTAGGGGGTGGGGGTGTCGGCTCCGTCTGAATT
>CAZXVO010000014.1:21099-33606 GCA_964643835.1 uncultured Phenylobacterium sp.
TCCGGAGGCGTTCAAGGGCGTCTACCGCCTGCGCCTGCCGACAACGGAGGAGCTGGCGGCCGGGCCGGCGCCCATCGCGCCCGCCGAAGACTGATCCGCCCAATCTTCGCCCGAAGGATCGGGTTCTGGTGACGCCGTGAAACGCCTGCTCGTCATCCTGTCGGCCCTGATGCTCACCGCCTGCACCCCCCTCGTCGTCCAGCAGGCGGGCAAGCCTGACGTGACCTTTTCCGGCCCGCGCCTGGGCCCCGACGCCTTCGTCAGCTTCGACGGAACGCGGCTTGGGCTCACCGTCTGGCCGGCGGCGACGCCGGAGCCCCGGGCCGTGCTCATCGGTGTGCACGGCATGAACGACTACGCCAACGCCTTCCACCGGCTCGCGCCCTACCTGGCTGAGCGGGGCGTGACGACCTACGCCTATGACCAGCGTGGCTTCGGCCGCTCGCCCGACCGCGGCGTCTGGGGCGGCGATGACCTGATGACCGAGGATCTGCGCACCATCGTGGCGCTCGCCCGGTCGCGGCATCCCGGCGCGCCCGTCATCGTCGCCGGTGAATCCATGGGCGGGGCGGTGACCATCCAGGCCTTCGCCTCCGACCGTCCGCCCGCCGCCGACCGGGTGGTGCTGCTCTCGCCGGCCGTCTGGGGCTGGTCGAACCAGCCCTTGCCCTACAAGACCACCCTGTGGTTCGCCGCCCGCCTGACCGGCCCCCACGTCTATGAGCCGCCGGAGTGGCTGACCAGGAAGGTGTTTCCCACCGACAACCGAGACGAACTGATCGCCATGGGCCGTGATCCGCTGATGATCTGGGGCGCGCGGTCTGACACTCTCTATGGCCTGGTCGCGATGATGGAGCGGGCCTGGCGCGAGATCGGCGAGGTGAAGGTCCCCGTCCTCTACCTCTATGGCGCCCACGACCAGATCATCCCCAAGCGCCCGGCCTTCCAGGCCGCCAGCCGCCTGAAGCCCGGCGCCCGCACGGCCTACTACCTGAACGGCTGGCACCTGATGACCCGCGACAAGCAGGGGCCGAAGGTCTGGGATGACATCGCGACCTACATCCTCGATCCGGCCGCGCCCCTGCCGTCCAATCCGCCGCCGATCCCGGGGCCGGAAACCATCAAGCATGGCGGCAAGTCGGGGTTGTGATTGCTCAGGGAGGGGCGTAGATCGGGCAAATCCCTCCCCAAGCCGAGCGTATCCCGAGCATGACCTTGTTCGATCACCCCGATTTCGCGGCGCATGAAGCGATCCATACGGCCTATGACGAGGCCACCGGGCTGAAGACGATCATCGCGGTCCATTCCACCGCGCTCGGGCCGGCCGCCGGCGGCTGCCGCATGTGGCCCTACGCCAGCGCCGATCTGGCGCTCACCGACGCGCTGCGGCTCTCGCGGGCCATGTCCTACAAGAACGCCATGGCCGACATCCCGCTGGGCGGCGGCAAGGCCGTCATCATCGGCGACGCCCGCAGCCAGAAGACTCCGGCCCTGTTCGAAGCCTTCGGCCGCGCGGTCGACACCCTCGGCGGGCGCTACTGGACCGCAGAGGACGTGGGCGTCGCCCCGTCAGACCTGGCCTGCGCCCGGCGGACCACCCGATATGTCGCGGGCCTCGACGGCCATCCGGCCGCCTCCGGCGATCCCAGCCCGGTGACGGCAGAGGGCGTGTTCCGCGGCGTGCGGCTGGCGGTGCGCAAGGCCCTGGGCCGTGACCTGGACGGCGTGACCGTGGCCCTGCAGGGCGTCGGCCATGTGGGCGCCTATCTGGCTGACAAGCTGCATGCGGCGGGCGCGAAGCTGGTCATCACCGACGTCAACGCCGAGGCCCTGAACCTGGTGGCCGACAAGACCGGGGCGCGCATCGTGGCGCCGGCCGAAATCTTCGATGTCGAGGCCGAGGTCTTCGCCCCCTGCGCCCTGGGCGGGGCGATCAATGCGCAGACCCTGCCGCGGCTGAAGGCCAAGGTGATCGCCGGCGGCGCCAACAACCAGCTGGCCAGCCCGGAGATCGGTCGCGCCATCTTCGAGGCCGGCCTGCTCTACGCCCCCGACTATGTGATCAACGGCGGCGGTATCATCAATGTGGCCGGCGAGATCCTGGCGCTGGAGGCGAACACCGCCTTCGACGCCGCCTGGGTGGCCGGCAAGCTGGATCGGTTGACGCAGACCCTGGAAGAGGTGCTGGACCGCGCCGCCGCCGAAGGCCGGCCCACCCACGAGGTGGCCGACGAGATGGCCCAGGCGCGGATCGCGGCGGCCAAGCGCGGACGCCTGGCCGCCTGAAGTCCTACATCGCCGCCATGCGGGCGGTGCGGGGTTCCTTGACCATCAGGACCAGCAGGGCCAGGGCGGCGATCAGGAAGCCGATGGAGACCCCGAACACCGTCGGATAGCCCATGTGGTCGGCCAGGAAGCCGCCCACCAGCGGACCGATACAGGCGGTGATGCCCTCGGCGGTGGAGGAGATGGCGATGCGCATGGGCATTTCCGAGCGGTCGCCGAACTCCAAGATCATGGTCTGGGCGGCCATCATGTAGCCCGACTGGGCCGCGCCCAGGCCGAAGAAGGCCAGGAACACCATGGCCGGCGCATGCAGGGTCATCAGCAGGGCGGTGGCGGCGATCCAGATGATCATCGACACCAGCAGCACCAGCCGGAAGCCGGTCTTGTCGCCCAGATACCCCCACAGGAGGTTCGAGGCCGTATCGGCGCCCAGATAGGCCAGGCTGAGCGCGCCCAGGCCCAGGACCTGGGCCGCCAGCGGCAGGCTGGAGGTGACATAGATGGCGTAGAAGGGCGCGGCCACCCGGGCCGCGGTGGCCAGCATCTGCACCGCCAGGAAGGCGGCGTAGCCCTTGTCGGACATGATCAGGGCCGGGAAGTCCTTCAGCCGGTCGCGCATCTTGCTCTTGGCCGGCAGGTTCGGCGGCTCGGGCTCGCGCAGCAGCACCTGCAAGGTCCAGAGGCCCAGCGTGGTCAGGAAGGCGGCCAGCGCAAAGGTGGTCGAATAGCCGTTCCCCAGCACATTGCCCTGGATCAGGTACTTGCCCGCGGCCCAGGCGAGGACCGCGGCTATGGCCCCACCGGTGGCGTTGCGCCAGGCCTGCAGCCGGCCGCGGCGGCTCAAGGGAATGACCTTGGCCATCAACAGGCCGAACACCACCCGCTGGGCGCCCATGAACAGGCCGAACAGGAACATCAGCACCAGCATGGCCACGACCAGGGACTGGCCCTTCAGCAGCCAGCCAGCGGCGGCCATGCCGACGATCTGCACCCGCGCCAGGCCGCCCATCCAGACGGCGGCGGGCATGACCTTCTTGCGGTGTTCGATATGGGTGGCGCCGATGATCGGCGAGACCACGCTGCCGACCTGCTGCAGCGCCATGCCGAGGCCCACGATCGTGTTCGATCCGGAAATCAGGTGCAGATAGGCGGGCAAGAAGGTGGGGGCGTTGACCAGCCTGAACCCGGTCATGCCCAGCATGCCGTGCAGGTAGTTGCCCAGATAGTTGCGTTTCAGGTTGTCCCAGACGAAGCGCTCGTAAGCTTCTTCCTTCTCGGCGAGGGTCGGCTCTGCGGCGACGAACTGGACGTCCGGCGTCGGCTCTTGGGGGGTCTCGACTCGGTCCACTGGTGTTATTCGCCCGCGCGCTCAGCGGATCATGTCCGCGCGGGCCCTCCCTTTGACAAAACGGATAAAAACAATCCGTCCGGTCTAGCAGAGTCCGCCCGGCTGGGAAGCCCGTTCTTCCCTACCGTCAGCCCATCGTCACCCCAAGACTTGTTCTTGGGGTCCCTGTGTCCGCTCCAACGAAGGCACACAATGAGGGCTCAGAGCTATAGCTTCCCCGTCGAACGCTTTGCGGCCTGAAAGAGGGACCCCAAGAACAAGTCTTGGGGTGACGGGGAGGGTAGTGAGGGCCTGGGCCCGCCTAAGCCAGGAAGCCGGCCTCGGCGAAGTCCAGCATGCGCTTCAGGAGGCCCTCGACATCGCCCTCGCGGGTCGCGCCGTCGGACAGGACGTGCAGGCGGTCGAACTCGGCGAAGCGGTTGTTGTGGACCATGCCGAGGCAGAAGTGCAGCCGCCAGTAGACGGTCTCGCGCGGCAGGTCTGGCCGAGCGGCGATCAGGGCGTCGGCGAAGCGGGCCAGGTGGCTGACGTCGTTGGTCAGGGCCTCGCGCATCTCCGGCGTGCCCTCGCTGCGCGAGCGGATGATGAACTGGACCGAGATGCGTCGGTCGTTGTCCGTGGTGCCCCAGCGCAGGGGCGGGGCGAACAGGGCCTCGAGGATCTCGCGGACCGGCGGCTTGCCGTCGTGGCGCGCATTGGCCTCGTGCAGCATCCGGGCCCGCTCGCGGTTCAGCTCCGCCGTGCGCCGACGGAAGATCTCGAACAGCAGGGCGTCCTTGGACCCGAAGTGGTAGTTCACCGAGGCCAGATTGACCCCGGCCTCGGCGGTGATGTCCCGCACCGAGACGTTCTGGAACCCATGCAGCGCGAACAGGCGTTCAGCCGCGCAGAACACCGCCGCCTTGGTGGCGGCTTCGGTGTTGTCTTCCAGCGGCGCGACGGGGTCGGTCACGGGCGAATCCTTCAAGCGACAGAAAACTCTAGGGCTTGCCTGTCGCTAAGCAACAATCGTGCCTCTATTTCGAGAGTTCGCGCATGGCCTTGTCCAGGCCCTCCAGGGTCAGGGGGTACATCCGGTCGCCGACCAGCTGCTTCATGACCTCGATGGAGGGCGTGTAGTCCCAATGGCGCTCGGCCGTGGGGTTCAGCCAGATCATGTGCGGGAACAACTGGGCCACCCGGTCCATCCAGACCGCGCCCGGCTCCTCGTTCCAGTGCTCCACCGAGCCGCCCGGATAGGTGATCTCATAGGGGCTCATCGTCGCGTCGCCGACGAAGATGATCTTGTAGTCGTTGGAGAACTTGTGGAGCACGTCCCAGGTCGACAGCTTCTCGGTGTGCCGGCGACGGTTGTCCTTCCACACGCTCTCATAGAGGCAGTTGTGGAAGTAGTAGAACTCCATGTTCTTGAACTCGGTCTTGGCGGCCGAGAACAGCTCCTCGCAGAGCTTGATGTGGCTGTCCATCGAGCCGCCGATGTCGAAGAAGATCAGGACGCTGATCTTGTTGCGGCGTTCGGGGCGCAGATTGATGTCCAGATAGCCCTTCTCCGCGGTGCCGCGGATGGTGGCGTTCATGTCCAGTTCTTCGGCGGCGCCGTCGCGCACCCACTTCCGCAGGCGGCGCAGGGCGACCTTGATGTTGCGGGTGCCGAGCTCAACCGAATCGTCGAGGTTCTTGTACTCGCGCTTGTCCCAGACCTTCACGGCCTTGCCGTGGCGGCCCTTCTCCTGGCCGACGCGCACGCCCTCGGGGTGATAGCCGTTGGCGCCGAACGGGCTGTCGCCGGTCGGGCCCTGGCCGTTCTTGCCCTTACCCTTGCCGTCCCCGTCGCCGTCTTCGTCGCGCTGCTGCTTCATGCGCTCGGCGAGCGCCTCCATCAGCTTGTCGAAGCCGCCCATGGCTTCGATCTGCGCCTTCTCCTCGTCGGTCAGGAACTGGTCGGACAGCTTCTTCAGCCACTCGGCCGGGATGTCTGACGTGCCCATGATGTCGAGCTTTTCCAAGCCCTTGAAGACATGTCCGAACACCTGGTCGAACTTGTCCAGGTTCTTCTCGTCTTTGATCAGGGCCGCGCGGGACAGGTAGTAGAAGTCGTCCACGTTGCGGTCGATCACCGCCTTGTCGAGCGCCTCCATCAGCATGAGGTACTCTTTGAGCGTCACCGGCACCTTGGCTTCGCGGAGTTCGGTGAAGAAACGCATGAACATGGGTGGGCTTCCCCAATGGCGGGACGAACAGATGTTTGACTGGGAAGGATGGGGCCGTGAAGGCCGCATGTCCAGAGCGTCCGTTGCGTCGTGCAAGCCTGGGCGGTGCTGCGGAGCGCTCACCCCCGCTTTGGAATGATCGGCAGCACCACCCGGCTGGGTCGGGTCGCATCCACGAACAGGGTGTTGCGCGCCACCCGCCGCTCGCCTTCCGGCCCTTCCGGACCGCCAGTGTTCGGGTTCACGTCGAAGTGCGGGAAGTTGCTGGAGGAGACGTCCAGGCGGATGCGGTGGCCGGCCTTGAACAGGTTGGAGGTGGGGAAGCAGCTGACCTCGATCTCCGCCGCCTCGCCGGGGGTGAGCAGTTTGGGGTGCTCGAAGCTGTCGCGGTAGCGCAGGCGCAGGATCCCGTCGGTCAGGTTCATGGCGAAGCCCTCGGGATAGTCGGCATTCGGCGGATAGACGTCGACCAGCTTGACCGTGAAGTCGGTGTCCGGCCCGTCGGTGGTGACGTGCAGGCGCGCGACGATCGGCCCGGTGACCTCCACGTCTTCCTTTAGCGGCTCGGTCTGGAACACGAGAACGTCCGGCCGCTCGGCCAGGGGGCGGTAGGGTTCGCGCGAGCCGAAGAAGACCGGGCCCTCGCGCTGGTCGAAGGCGCCGCCCACCATGACCGGCTTTCCAGACGTGATGGTGCCGCCGATGCTGGGGACCGGGTGGTCGGGATCGAAGACGTAGGTCCTGGGTGCGGCGTCCTTGGCCGGCGCGTCCACCGCCAGTCGGCCGTCCCCATGCAGGTGGAAGACGGTGTTGCGCGCGTCCGGGATCGGCCAGTCCGTCTCCGCCCGCCAGCGGCCGCCGTGGTCCATGCGGCCAGCGGCGTTGCGCCGTCCCGTCCCGCCGCCCATGACGAAGATCCGCACCGCCGGGTCTTGCAGGGCGCCGTTGCGCGCGCCCTTCAGCCAGGCGTCGAACCAGCGCAGGCGCAGCTCCAGGTGATTGGCCGCCAGCTGCCCGTCCAGTGTCGCCGCGGGCCCGAAGTCCACGTCGCCGGCATAGGTCAGCGAGCGGTCCCCGTGCGTCCAGGGGCCGAGGATCAGCCGCACCGGCCCGCGCTTCTTGGCCTTCAGGTTCATGTAGTTCTGGGTCGCCGTGCGCGGGTACGGGTCGAACCAGGACGACATGTGGACCATGGGGGCGTCGCAGAACTGGTCGTAGAAGCCCTCGGCATAGATGCCCATCTGCTTCCAGTAGGCGTCGAACTCCCCGTGCTTCCACTGGTCGAAGACATAGTCCTCGTAGTCGGGCGCGAGGCTGAGCGGCGAGGCGCCCTTCTTCCAGGGCAGCTTGGCGAACCAGGCCTTGATGTCGACGGCCTTGAGCGCCGCCAGCTTCTGCGGGTCGCCCGCGATCTCCGGGCTTTCGAGCGCATTGGAATAGGCCCAGGTGACCTGCTTCATCTCAAAGGCGCCGCCCTGGCGGATGCCGCCCTGGTAGGCGTTGGCGAAGCCGCCTGAGTCCAGGAACATGGCCGCCACCCCCGGCGCGCCCGCGCTGCCCAGGGCGCCTTGGGTGTGGGCGGCATAGGACAGGCCCATGGTGCCGATCTTGCCGTCGCACCAGGGCTGTTTCACGATCCAGGCGCAGGTGTCGTAACCGTCGGCGCCGTCGCTTAAGTATTTGACGAACTTGCCCTCCGAGCCATAGCGGCCGCGGCAGTCCTGATAGATCACCACATAGCCCTTGGAGACGAAGAACCGCGCCACCTCGGCGCGGGACAGGGGCTTGGGGTTGGCCACCGACAGCTCCGAGCGGCTGACCACCGTCTTGCCGTAGGGCGTGCGCTCCAGGATCACCGGGAAACGGCCGGGGACGGGCTTGCCGTCGCGGGCCGGGCGATAGACGTCGGTGGCCAGCCTCACGCGATCGCGGGCGGCGACCATGATGTCGCTTTCCACCACCATGTCATAGGGCGTGTCAGCCGCTGCTTCGCCGGCCAGGGCCGTGACGCCGGCCGCGCCGAACAGCCGGGCGAGACCCCGGCGGGTGAGATGTCCCAGTTGCGCCACGCAACGCCCTCCCGACTGAAGCCAGGAGGCTAGCCCCGCTTAAGGGCCGCGCCAAAGCCTGATCAGGCGTCGGCCTTCAGTTTCCGCCAGACGGTCATGCGGCTGACACCCAGGCGCCTTGCGATCTCCACCGGGCCTACGCCGGCGGCCTGCAGGGCGCGGACCTCGTCAGCGGCCAGCTGGCCCTTACGCTTGCGGCTGGTCCAGGCGGGTTCGACCGCCATCACCGCCTGCAGGGCGGCGCGCAGAGCCTGGCCGCCGAGCCCTTGGCTGGAGATGTCCTGCTCGACCACGAACAGGCTCGCGCCACGCTCTTCCAGCCGGTCCAGCACCTCGAGCACCGTGCGGCCCGAGCCGCCCAGCTGATCCAGCCGGATGACCACGAGCTGGTCGCCCTCGCCGATGAAGTCGAGGATGGAGCTCAGAACCTCCGACGCATCACCGCTCAGGGCCTCGGGCTCCTCTGCCCGGACCACATGGCAGCCCGCCGCCTTCAACGTCACTGTGTCGCCCGTGGAGCGCTGATCGCGCAGCCGGACATAACCGATCCTCAACATCCCACCCGTCGCCGTCAGCTTCCGCGATGATTGGCCGCAAAGTCGCAAATGCGAGGCTTCAGGTCAAAGCGTGACCCGTGAAATTTGCGCAATATTTCTCCGATTTTCCGGAGAAACCCCGCGGGCGCCCGCAAAACTATCAGCGTCTCTGATGGGTTTGTTAGAAAACCTGTCCCTTGGGGCGCTTCAGGATGAACTCGTGGTCCACAGTCGACCCCACCCGGAAGCCGTATTCACCCACCTTCTCGAAGCCGTGGCGGCCGTAGAAGCGCTGGGCGCCGTGGTTTTCGGACCAGACCCCGATCCACAGATCGCGCGGGCCGGGGGCCTCCAACCAGGCCATGATCTCCCGCCACAGCCGCCCACCGGTCCCGCCGTTCTGGTAGGCCTTGAGCAGGTAGAACCGCTCCAGCTCACCGCAGTCCGGCGTCACGTCGGGGTGGGGCAGGTGGCAAGGGCCGGCCAGGCCATGGCCGACGATCTCGCCTGCCGGGGTCTCCACCAGCCAGGCCGCCTTGGCCGGGTCGTTCAGGTCCGCGACCGTGCGCTCCATCCCATAGGCGGTGGCCAGGAAGGCCGCGAGGTCTTCCGGCGGATAGAGATGGGCGAAGGTCTCGGTGAAGGTGCGGGCGCCGATGGTGGACAGGGCCTGGGCGTCGGCGGGCGTCGCCCGGCGGATGATCAGGTCGGACATGGCGTCAGCGGCTCTCCAGGATGGGCTAGGCTTTGCACCCGAATTGGGGTCGACTAGGATTCGGAATGGCCGTTTCGCTCTACACCCATACGGACATGTTCGACCACCGCCCGGGTTCCGGCCATGTGGAGCGGCCTGAACGGCTGCGCGCGGTGCTCGACGCCCTGGCCGACGCCTCGGATCTGCACCTCGAAGGCCGCGACGCTCCCCTGGTGGATGAGGCGGACCTGAGGGTCGTGCACAACCCCGACTATATCGAGGCGGTGTTCGGCGCGGCGCCCTCTGAGGGGCTCTTGATGCTCGACGCCGACACCTTCATGTCGCCGGGCAGCCTGACCGCCGCGCGTCGGGCGGCGGGGGCGGTGGTCCAGGCGGTGCGCGATGTGGCGGCGGGCCAGATGGACCGCGCCTTCTGCGCCGTGCGGCCGCCGGGGCATCACGCAGAGCCGAACATTCCCATGGGCTTCTGCATCTTCTCCAACGTCGCCATCGCCGCCCGCGCCGCCCAGGCCGCGGGCCTGCGCCGCGTGGCGGTGGTGGATTTCGATGTCCACCACGGCAATGGCACCCAGGCCGCCTTGGGCGGGCGCGAGGGCCTGTTCTTCGCCTCGGTCCAGCAGTGGCCCATGTGGCCGGGCACCGGCCATCCGGACGAGCCGGTCCCGGCCAACATCGTCAACGCCGTCTCGCCGCCAAACGCTCCGCGCGAAGTCTGGAGGCGTGCTTTTTCCGGCCTGATCGACCAGGTGGACGCCTTCAAGCCCGACCTGATCCTGGTCTCAGCCGGCTTCGACGCCCATGTCCGCGATCCGGTGGGCGACGCCTCTCAGAACCTGGAGGCCGAGGACTTCGCCTGGGCGACGCGCTCCATCGCCGAGGTGGCCCGCGTGCGCTCCAAGGGCCGGATCGTCTCCTCGCTGGAAGGCGGTTACGGGCTGGAGGCGCTCGGGCGCTCGGCGCTCGCCCATGTGCGGGCGCTGTCCGAGCCCTGACTGGGCCCTGAACCGGTTGCGGCCCGCGGCCGTGGTCACTAGGTTGCCCGCCTGACTTTAGGAGACCCCATGGCCGACGCCGACGACATCGAAGCCCTGACCTTCGAGCAGGCCCTGGCCGAACTGGAGCGCATCGTCGGCCAGCTGGAATCCGGACAGGCGCCGCTGGAGCAGTCCATCGCCCTCTATGAGCGCGGCGCGAAGCTCAAGGCCCACTGCGAGACGAGGCTCGAGGCCGCGCGCCTGCGGGTCGAGAAGATCGTGATGGGGGCGGGCGGCCAGCCCGGCGCCGAACCCGCCGAGTTCAACTGATGCAGCCCCTCCCCCAGAGGGTCAACGAGGCCGCCGACCTGGTGACGGTGGCCCTGGACGAGCTGCTGCCCCGCGCCGACGGCCCGGAAGCCCGCCTGACCGAGGCCATGCGCTATGCGGCCCTGGGGCCGGGCAAGCGCCTGCGTCCGTTTTTTGCGCTCGAGACCGGGCGGATGTTCGACCTGCCCGACCGGCCGGTGCTGCGCGCCGCCTGCGCCCTGGAATGCGTACACGCCTACAGCCTGGTGCATGACGACCTGCCGGCCATGGACGACGACGACATGCGGCGCGGCCGGCCGACGGTGCACAAGGCCTATGACGAGGCCACCGCCATCCTGGCCGGCGACTCGCTGCAGGCCGTGGCCTTCGAGATCCTGGCCCACCCGGACACCCACAAGGACGCCCACGTCCGCGCCGACATGGTGCTGAAGCTGGCCCTGGCCGCTGGCGCTCGCGGCATGTGCGGCGGCCAGATGATCGACCTGCTGGGCGTCCGCGACGACCTGGGCGCGGTGGCCCGGATGCAGCGCCTGAAGACCGGCGCCCTGATCGCCTGCGCCTTCGAGTTGCCCCTGATCATGGCCCACGCGTCGGAAGGCGAGCGCCATGCCCTGATGGCGTTCGCCCAGGACCTGGGCCTGGCCTACCAGATCGTCGACGACCTGCTGGACGCCGAGGGCGAGGCCGCCGTGCTGGGCAAAAAGGCCGGCAAGGACGCGGAGAAGGGCAAGGCCAACTATGTCACCCTGCTCGGCGTGGGCGGCGCCCGCGAGCGCCTGACCCTCTTGATTGAACAGACCAAGGCGCATCTCGACGCTTTTGGCCCGCGCGCTGAAATCCTGCGGTCCAGCGTCGATTTCGTGCTAGAGCGCCGCAACTGACTCCCAGTCGATAGCGTTCGTCTAAATGCCGCCGATCACACCCCTTCTCGACACCGTCACGTCCCCCGCCGACACCCGGGGAATGAGCGTAGCCCAGCTGCGCCAACTGGCGGACGAGTTGCGGGCCGAGACCATCGACGCGGTCTCTCAGACCGGCGGCCACCTGGGCGCGGGCCTGGGCGTGGTCGAGCTGACCGTCGCCCTGCACCATGTCTATGAGACCCCGGACGACATCCTGATCTGGGACGTCGGCCACCAAGCCTATCCGCACAAGATCCTGACCGGCCGCCGCGACCGCATCCGCACCCTGCGCCAGGGCGGCGGGCTGTCGGGCTTCACCAAGCGCTCGGAAAGCGACTTCGACCCCTTCGGCGCGGCCCACGCGGCCACCTCGATCTCGGCGGCCCTTGGCTTCGCCGCCGCCCGTGAGGCGGAAGGGCGCGACAACTGCGTGGTCGCGGTGATCGGCGACGGCTCGATGAGCGCCGGCATGGCCTATGAGGCCATGAACAACGCCTGTGAGATCCCGGGCCAGCTGACCGTCATCCTCAACGACAACGACATGTCCATCGCCCCGCCGGTGGGGGGCATGAGCGCCTATATGGCCCGCCTGGTGTCCGGCGGCGGCTACCAGTCCCTGCGCCACCTCGGCAAGTCGATGGTCAAGGTGCTGCCCAAGCCGATGCAGGAGGCCGCCCGCAAGGCCGAGGAGTACGCCCGGGGCATGGTCACCGGTGGCACTTTCTTCGAGGAGCTGGGCTTCTACTACATCGGCCCGGTGGACGGGCACGACCTGAACGCCCTGGTTCCGATTCTCAGGAATGCAAGAGAGATCAAGGACAAGCCGGTGCTTGTTCATGTGGTCACTCAAAAGGGCAAGGGCTACGCCCCGGCCGAAAGCGCCGCCGACAAGCTGCATGCGGTGGTCAAGTTCGACGTGGTCACCGGCCAGCAGGCCAAGGCCACACCCAATGCGCCGACCTACACCAAGGTGTTCGCCGAGGCCCTGATCAAGGAAGCCGAGCGCGACGAGAAGATCATCGCCGTCACGGCCGCGATGGACTCAGGGACAGGCCTCGACCTGTTCGCCAAGCGCTTCCCCAAGCGCATGTTCGACGTGGGTATCGCCGAACAGCACGCGGTGACCTTCGCCGCCGG
>CAZXVO010000015.1:0-1552 GCA_964643835.1 uncultured Phenylobacterium sp.
CCGTCTCCGGTACGCCGATCACCTCCATGATCACGTGCAGCGGGTAGAGGAAGGCCACGTCGCGGGCGAAGTCGCAGGACCCGCCCTGGGCGGCCATGCGGTCGAGGAAGCCGGTGGCGATCTCGCGGATGCGATCCTCGAGCTTGCGCAGGTTCTGCGGCATGAACCAGCCCTGGGTCAGGCGTCGGTAGGCCAGGTGATCGGGGTTGTCCATCTGGACCAGGGAGCGGACCAGGTGGGGCGAGCCGCCCATCATGGCGCGGACCTTCTGATCGGCCTCGATGGTGGTCAGCACGGTGGAGCGGTCGCCGTTGTGGAACAGCTCGTTCTGGCGCTCGACCTCCAGGATGTCGGCGTGACGAGTGACGACCCAAAACGGATCGAAGCCTTCCGGCTGAGCCTGCTCCAGGGGGGCGTTCTGGCGCAGCCAGGCGAAGGCCTGGTCCACCCGGTCGCCGTCGGCATAGGCGCGGGGGTCGACAATGGTGTTGGCGAGCTCGGTCGAGATGGTCATTCCCGGATCTTCCCTGATGAGATGCGCCAGATCTGCGCGGCGTCCACTTGCTAGTTGTTCAACAAGTATCATACGCTTGCAACATGTCCCTTACGGAAACCCCGTCGAAAATCCGCCGCAGCCAGGCTGAGCGCCGCGACGAGTCCGAGCGCCGGCTGATCGAGGCCGCCGCGGGCCTGGTGGTGGAGCAGGGCATCGGCGCCGCCACCTTCGCCAACATCGGCGAGCGGGCCGGTTACAGCCGTGGCCTGGTGACCCAGAGGTTCGGCTCCAAGCAGGGGCTGATCGAGGCGATGATCGAGCGGCTGCAGCTGCGCATCGGCGCTCTCCTGGAGGACCGCGGGATCGAGGGCATGAGCGGCCTCGATCAGGTGCTGGCCAATGTGGACGTGTTCCTGGCCGCCCTGGAGCGGGACGGGGAGCTGAGGGCCTATTTCGTGCTGCTGGCCTCGGCCGTCGCTGATGTCTCGGAGCTGCGCGCGCCCTTCGCCGCCGCCCACAAGCGGGTGGAGCAAAGCTATGAGGCCCTGTTCCGGCAGGGCCAGGCCGAGGGGGTGGTGAAGCCCGACCTGGACGCGGCCGCCGCCGCCCTGATGACCGGGGCGCTGCTGTTCGGTCTTTCCATGCAGCTGCTGCTCGACCCGGACATGGACCTAGGGCCGATCCGGGAGACGTCGCTGGCGACCCTGCGGGCGAGCTTTTCGGCCTGACGTTCCCCCGGGTGTCATCCCGGAAAGCCGCGCTAGCGGCTGATCCGGAAAGCCGCACTAGCGGCTGATCCGCGATGCCCGGGTCTGGATCGTGCCGCCCGGGAAGGCGCTGTATTCGATCACGCACATGTGGCGATAGACCGCGTGGCCCCCGCAAGCGGCGCCGGCATAGGAATAGCTCCCGTCATAGATGATCGTGCGGTGCCCGCGGTCGGCCACGCCATCGTCGACGATCAGTTGCAGCACCACCAGGTCCGCCTCGTCGGGACCGTAGGCGATGTTCTCCGCCACATATTTGTCGCCGCCCCGCGCCACGACCCGTTCGCTC
>CAZXVO010000015.1:1562-12748 GCA_964643835.1 uncultured Phenylobacterium sp.
GACGTCGCTTGCGACCCTGCGGGCTAGTTTTTCGGCTTAGCCTATTCACCGCTCATCCCCGCGCTTGCGGGGATCCAAGCGGGATGTCAGCACCGAAAGCTTCAATTCAGTATGGATCCCCGCCTGCGCGGGGATGAGCGGTGGTTAGAGGGGAAAGGCCTCCAACTTCGCGATACACTCCGCCTTCTCCGCGTCACTCAGGAACGAGCCCTCGAAACTGTTGCGGGCCAGGGTGACGATTTCGGCGCGGGTCAGGTCGAGGGCCTGGGCGGTCTGCAGGTAGTTGTCGGCCAGGTAGCCGCCGAAATAGGCGGGGTCGTCGGAGTTCACCGTGGCCTTCAGGCCCAGGTCCAGCATGCGCTTCAGCGGGTGGGCCTTCAGGTCGTTCACGACGCAGAGCTTGAGGTTGGACAGCGGGCAGACGGTCAGGGTCATGCCCTCGCGGACCAGACGCTGTGTCAGGGCGGCGTCCTCGAGCGAGCGGTTGCCGTGATCGATGCGGTCCACCTTCAACAGGTCCAGGGCCTCGTAGACATAGGCGGGCGGACCCTCCTCGCCGGCGTGGGCGACGAGCTTGAGACCCCGCTCGCGAGAGGCGGCGAAGACGCGAGCGAACTTGGACGGCGGATGGCCGACCTCGGAGCTATCCAGTCCCACGCCCGCGATGCGGTCCAGCCAGGGTTCGGCGGCCTTTAGGGTGGCAAAGGCGGCATCCTCGTCCAGGTGGCGCAGGTAGCAGAGGATGAGCTTGGAGGAGATCCCGAGTTCGGTCCGGGCGCGGTCCATGCCAGCGAGCAGGCCGTCGATAGCGACCTTGAAGGGCAAGCCTCGGTCGGTGTGGGTCTGAGGGTCGAAGAAGATCTCGGCGTGGACCCCGCCGTCGGCGGCCAGGCGACGGAAATAGGCCATGGCCAGGTCCTGGAAGTCCTCCTCCGTCAGCAGCACCTGTGCGCCCTGGTAGTAGATGTCCAGGAAGTCCTGCAGGTTGGAGAAGGCGTAGGCCGCGCGGACCTCCTCCACGGACTTGAAGGGCAGGGCGACCTTGTTGCGCGCGGCGAGCGCGAACATCAGCTCCGGCTCCAGGCTGCCTTCGATGTGCATGTGCAGCTCGGCCTTGGGCAGGGCCTTGATGAAGTCGGCGAGGGACATGGGCGCTTCCGTCTGGTGGCAGGCCGCCAGTTTAGAGGGTGTGCGTCGAAACCGGCATCCCCTTTCGACGACGGCTTGACGAGCGGGGGCCGGACCCCGGCTAATGGGTTCAAACAACCGTTTGGGAGGACGCCCCCGTGACCATCAAGACCCGCATCACTGACCTGCTCGGCGTCCAGTACCCCATCGTCCAGGCGCCCATGGGCTGGATCGCCCGCTCGGCCCTGGCCTCGGCGGTGTCCAACGCCGGGGGCTTGGGGATCATCGAGACCTCGTCTGGCGAACTCGACGCCGTGCGCGAGGAGATCCGCAAGATGCGCGAGCTCACCGACAAGCCGTTCGGGGTGAACATCGCCCAGGCCTATGTCCGCGACGGCGACATTGTTTCCTTCGTGGCCGACCAGGGGGTGAAGTTCGTCACCACCTCGGCCGGCGACCCCAACCGCTATTGCAGCCAGCTGAAGGAGGCCGGCCTGACGGTCTTCCACGTGGTCCCGTCCCTGTCGGCGGCGATCAAGGCGATCGAGGCGGGCGTGGACGGGCTGGTGGTCGAGGGCGCCGAGGGCGGCGGCTTCAAGAACGCCCGGGACGTCAACACCATGGTGCTGCTGCCCCTGGTCTGTTCGAAGGTGAACGTGCCGGTGATCGCCGCTGGCGGCATGGTCGACGGCCGCTCCATGGCCGCGGCCTTCGCGCTTGGGGCCGAGGGGATCCAGATGGGCACCCGCATGGTCTCGGCCGCCGAGAGCCCGGTGCACCAGAACTGGAAGGACGCCATTGTCGCGGCCAAGGAGACCGACACGGTGTTCCTGAACCGCTTCGGCCCCGGCCCCGCTTGCCGTGCCCTGCGCACCGAGAAGACCACCCGGCTGGAGAAGGATCCTGGCGAAAACGGCGTCTCGCCGGAGTTCCGCAACCCCATGGCGCTCTATTTCGGCGGCGACATGGAGGCCTCCATCGCCCTGTCGGGCCAGGTCGCCGGGCGTATCGAGTCGGTGAAGCCGGTCTCGCAGATCATCTCCGAAGTGGTGGCCGAGTTCGAAGACGTGATGGCCGAGATGAGCGCGAAGTACGCGCGCACGCTCGCACAGGCTTGAGGCTCAGGCCTGGACTTGGGGCCTGCGGGCCGGGTTGGAGCCGCCGCCGATATAGCCCAGGGCGGCGGCTTCCCGCACCGCCTGGGAGCGGCCCACCACGTTCAGCTTCTGAGCGGCGTTCTTCAGGTGGAAGCGCACGGTGGGGGCCGAGATGCGGACCAGTTCGGCGATGACCTGATCGGTCTTCCCCGCCGCGGCCCACTTCAGGCACTGGATCTCCCGCCGGGTCAGGCGGGCGCCGCCGGCCGCCGGAAGCGCCCCGCGCGCCTCGTGATGGACAGCCATGAACCGCAGGGCGGCGGCGTGCAGGCGCTCGGCCTCCGCCGCGAAAGCCGCCTTCACGTCCACCACCGGGTCCGGCGTCGCCCAGACCACGGCGCCGATGACGCCGCCGGGCAGATAGGCCGGGGCGATGATGGCGCCGGCCACTCCGTGCTCGCGGGCGGCCTGCTCCACCGGGATCGCCTCAAGGCGCGGGGCCGGTCGCCAGGTGGCGAAGCGGCCCTCGGCGAAGAAGAAGGGCTCGGAGATGTAGCGGGTGGCCATGACGAAGGGCGCGCGCAGGGCGAAGCCGCGGTCGCGCCAATAGGCCAGGTCCGGGTCCACCCACCGGAACAGCGTCTCCGCATAGGGGCGGCCGTCCGAACCCAGCATCGGGTCCGGGCTTGAGATGTCGGCGCTGACCCCGACGAAGGGCAGACCCATCGCCTCGCCCAGGTCAGCGATCCGCCGGGCCAGCCGGTCGGCCGCAAGGGCGTCGGTTTCGATGTCCGGCGAACTCATCCGGGGGTTCCTGCACGTCCTGGTGGCGGGCCTATCACTCCCGATAGCTTGATCGGCGGCCCATCCGCCGCCATGGCTAAACCCTTATGACGCGCCGGGAAACGGCGCCGCCGGGGAAGCGCGCGATGAATCTTGATCTCAGCCCTCAGGACCGGGCCTTCCAGGCGGAGGTCCGCGACTTTCTGGAGAGCGCCCTGACGCCCGAGCTGCGCCAGGCCGGTCGGCGGGCCACCAGCGTCTTCATGGAGAAGGACTACAGCCTGGCCTGGCAGCGCATCCTGCACCAGCGCGGCTGGGTCGCCCCGGCCTGGCCGGTCCAGTACGGCGGGACCGGCTGGAACGAGATGCAGCGCTACATCTTCGCCGCCGAGTGCGCGCGGGCCGGCGCGCCCAGCCTGTCGCCCATGGGGCTGAAGATGGTCGGGCCGGTGATCATGGGCTACGGCACGGACGAGCAGAAGGCCTTCTTCCTGCCGCGCATCCTGTCCGGCGAAGACTACTGGTGCCAGGGCTATTCCGAGCCGGGGGCGGGGTCCGACCTGGCGGCCCTGCAGCTGCGCGCGGTGCTCGACGGCGACCACTATGTGCTGAACGGTTCGAAGATCTGGACCACCCACGCCCACTGGGCCAACCGCATGTTCTGCCTGGTGCGGACCCGGACCGAGGGCAAGGCCCAGGCCGGCATCACCTTCCTGCTGCTGGAGATGACGGCGCCCGGCATCCAGGTGAAGCCGATCATCACCCTGGCCGGCGAGCACGAGGTGAACCAGGTGTTCTTCGACAATGTCCGCGTGCCGGTCTCGGGCCGGATCGGGGATGAGAACGCCGGCTGGACGGTGGCCAAGTACCTGCTGGAGTTCGAGCGCGGCGGCGGCTCCGCGGCCGGGCTGAAGGTGAGCTTCGAGCGGCTGAAGGCCCTGGCCAGGGACGAGGCCGCAAGCGGCGGCGGCCCGCTCCTGCAGGACCCGGCCTTCCGCGCCAAGCTGGCCTCGGCCGGTGTCGCCCTGGAAGCCATCGAGATGACCGAGCACCGGGTGCTGGCGGAGCTGGCGTCCGGCAAGAACCCGGGACCTGCCTCGTCCATGCTGAAGGCCCAGGGCACGGAGGCCATGCAGCGCCTGGACGAGATCGCCATCGAGGGCCTGGCTCACTACGCGGCGGTGGACCAGATCGACGCCCGCGCGCCGGGCGCCAATGTCCCGGTCATCGGGCCGGAGCACGGCCTGACCAGCATGGCGCGCTACATGAACAACCGTGCGGCCTCGATCTATGGCGGCTCCAACGAGATCCAGCGGGACATCATGGCGCGGCTGGTGCTGGGGCTGTAGGCGCGAGCCTGCCCCCTCCACCCCTTCGTCACCCCAAGACTTGTTCTTGGGGTCCCTGTTTCAGCTATGCCAAGGGTTGCCGCTCTCGCGCGGCGTTGCCCGACCAGATTTCCCCTCGCAAAGCCGGTGGACAGAGGGACCCCAAGAACAAGTCTTGGGGTGACGGATCGAGGGAACAGCGGCGCCGCTACGGCGCCTGTCTCCCCAAGAGCACAACCCTCCCGGTTTCCCACTCAACCTATCAGCTTCGATAGCTTGTCCGTCCGGCCCCGCTTGGCGAGCCTCCCCGCCGAAACCACGGCTGACCCCAAAGAGGCGGCCGGGACCCATGGGGAGAAGACACCGGATGCGAACCACCCACACCCTGCGCGCCGTCCTGGCGCTGGGCGCCTCGATCAGCGCCCTCGTCACAGCCACGGCGGCCCTGGCGGCCGAGACCGAAGGCGAGAACACCATCGAGGCCATCGTCGTCACCGCCCAGCGGCGCGAGGAAACGGCCAACACCATCGGCATGGCCATCCAGGCCTTCAGCGGCGACACCCTCGACCAGCTGCACGTCAACGACGTGAAGGACCTGTCCAGCGTGGTGCCGAGCTTCTCGGTGTCGCAGAGCTATCAGGGCATCCCGACCTATACGCTGCGCGGGATCGGCTTCAACACGATCAACATGTCGGCCACCTCCACCGTCGGCACCTATGTCGATGAAGTGGCCTACGCCTATCCGATCATGAACACCGGCCCGGTCTATGACCTGGACCGCGT
This sequence comes from uncultured Phenylobacterium sp., assembly GCA_964643835.1. Lineage (GTDB taxonomy): Bacteria > Pseudomonadota > Alphaproteobacteria > Caulobacterales > Caulobacteraceae > Phenylobacterium. The sequence continues at coordinate 6,682 of CAZXVO010000015.1, forward strand.
GGAAGTGCTCAAAGGCCCGCAAGGCACCCTTTATGGCCGCAACACCACGGCCGGCCTGATCGATTTCGTCACCGGCAAGCCCACCGAGGACTTCCGCGCCCAAGGCACGGTCGAGGTCGGGAACAACCGTACGGTCAATGTCGAGGGCATGGTCAGCGGGCCGATCGCCGATCGCGTCCAGGGGCGCTTCGCGTTCCGCAAGGAGAACAGCTGGGACGGCTGGCAGAAGAGCAACACCCGCAACGAGACCCTGGGCCGGGTGAACAAGCTGGGCCTGCGCGGCAGCCTCGCCTTCCAGCCCACCGATGCGCTGAGCATCGACGCCTCCCTGACCTACTGGCAGGACAAGTCCGACCCGTTGGCCGCCCAGGCCATCGCCTTCAACCCGGCCACCACGGGCAGCCCGTTCAACGCCGTCGGCGTCGCGGCCTACGTCGCCTCGCACCAGCCCACCGACGGCGACCAGGCCGACTGGGAGCCCTACAACCAGCGCGCCGCCGATGTCGGCACGGGCCTGGGCCTGGCCGGTCCGCTGGCCAATGACAACAGCTTCGTCGGCGCCAAGCTGCGGCTCGGCTACGAGTTCAGCGACAGCCTGCGGATGGTCTCGCTGACCAGCTACAACAAGCTGGAGCGCGACGCCCTGTTCGACTGGTCGGGCGCGCCCTTCGAGATCCTGGTCCAGCGCGGCTATGGCGAGATCAAGTCCTTCGCCGAGGAACTGCACTTCGAGGGCGAGGCTGGCCAACTGAGCTGGCTGGCGGGTCTGTACTACGGCAAGGACAAGATCCTCGACGCCGACCGCACCATGCTGGGCGACCACGCCCTGGCCAACCAGGTGACGACCCTGTCGATCATCGGTGTCCCGGCCCTGGGCCTGCCGCCGCTGGGCCTGAACCCGTTCAACACCGCCGGCTATTCGGCGCTGGAAATGTCCCAGGCCTTCCGGACCTATTCCGACATCGCCAACTTCGAGACCGAGACCAAGAGCGTCTTCGTCAACGCCGACTGGAAGGTCAACGACGCCCTGAAGCTGACGGCGGCGATCCGCTACACCCAAGACACCCAGGACTATGCGGGGTGCTCGCGGGACTTCAACGGCAACATGTTGCCGAACGTGAACGTCTTCAACCGCACCTTCTACTACGGCGTCTATGGCGCGACCCCGGCCCCGATCGCCAAGGGCGCCTGCGTCACCTTCTCGCCTGCCGCCAAGACCTTCGGGATCGTCACCTCGAACCTGGACGAGGAGAACGTGTCCTGGCGTCTGGCGGTGAACTACCAGCCGACCAGCAGCGTGCTGGTCTATGGCTCGATCTCGCGCGGCGCCAAGGCCGGCTCGACCCCGGTCAACGCCGCCAACATCGCCAGCCAGAACGCCCCGGCCAAGCAGGAGCTGCTCACCGCCTATGAGGTGGGCCTAAAGGCGGGCCTGTTCGAGCGTCGGGTCCAGGCCAATGTCGCGGCCTTCTACTACGACTACGAAGACAAGCAGATCTCGACCTACTTCAAGGACCCGATCTACACGGCCCTGGCCCGCCTGCAGAACATCCCGACCTCGGAAGCCTATGGGGTGGACGGCGACGTGACCTGGCGCGTCACCTCGAACTTCACGCTGATCGCCGCGGCCACGGCCCTGCACACCGAGATCAAGGGCTATACGGGGATCAACGCCGCCGGCCTGGCCGCCAGCTATGACGGCAAGCCCTTCCTCTACAGCCCGAAGTTCCAGGGTAGCCTGACGGCGCTCTACAAGCGCGACCTGACCGAAAACCTGGGCCTGCAGGCGGCGCTGAACCTGCGTCACCAGTCCAAGTCGCACGCCGACCTGGAAGGCGACCCGCGGTTCGCGATCCCGTCCTACAGCCTGTTGAACGGCTCGATCGGCATCCATTCGCTGGATGACAAGTGGGAGCTGTCCCTGTGGGGCCGCAACCTGGCGGACAAGTACTACTACCCGGCGATCAGCAATAACTCGAACCTGATCGTCCGCTTCCCGGGCCAGACGCGGACCTTCGGGGCCTCGTTCACCGTGAAGTACTGAAGAAATCCGGTTTCCGGCCCGCCCTCACTCTTCCCAGGGGGCGGCGTCGGGGCCTGATGCACGGGGAGGAACGGCGTCCGGGCGATCGGGCGCCGTTCTGTGTTTCAAGGGTGGATCAGGCCGCAACCGATTGCGGCAGATCTTCCACCGCATAGCTGTCCTCGTCCCACAGGGCGTCCCATTCGGCCCAGCGGGCGGCGGCGTCGCGGACGCGGGCGTCATCGCGGACCTGGACCACCTGGCCCTCGGCCTCGTCCCAGATCACCGTCAGGTCGCACAGGCGGTAGTCGTCCTCGGCCAGCCGGCCCTGGGCGATCAGGCTGTCGGCCATCATCCGGCTGACCTGCAGCTTCAGGCGGCCGCCGGCCAGGCGGGCGCAGAGGTCGGCGTGGGTGATGACCTGGTCGATCATGTCGGTGTTGGCGGCGCGGATCGGGCGGCGCGCGTCGAACAGGAACAGCGGCTCCGAACGCAGGGGGCGGCGGGCGGCGAGGCGAGCGACGTTCGGCATGGGAAGCTCCATTCGTTTCGACCCTTGAACCCTAGGCTTGCGATGCGTCAAAAACGGACGTACGTTTTTGCTCTGTTCTGGTTTTCTGGAGGGAGCCGGCTTTGCGGCATGAGAAGGCGACCCGTCTGCTGGAACTGGCCCGCCTGCTGGCGTCTTCCGCCGAGGGTCTAACGCTCGACGAGATGGCCGGGTCCATGGGGGTCGGCCGGCGCACCGCTGAGCGGATGCGAGACGCCGTCCGCGAGGCCTTCCCGCAGATGGAGGAGGTGGACGATCCGCCCACCCGCCGGTTCCGCATTCCCGCTGGCCTCGACAGCATCTTCCAGGCCCCGACGGCGGACGAGTTCGCCGCCCTGCGCGCTGCCGCCGACAACTTCCGCAGCCTGGGCGCCACCACGCGAGCCCAGGCCCTGGCCAGCCTGGAGCAGAAGGTGCTGTCAGCGGTGCGGGCCGGGGTGCGGCGCAAGCTGGCGCCGGACATGGAGGCCCTGCTGGAGGCCGAGATCACCTCGTTCCAGGCCGGCCCCCGGCCCTTCGAGGACGAGACGGTGCTCACCCCCATCCGCGAGGCGATCATGTCGCTGCGCCGGCTGAAGTTCAAATATGAGGGCGGATCGACACCGGGCCGCGAGCGGGAGGTGACGCCCTTCGGCCTGCTGTTCGGCCGCGCCAACTATCTGGTGGGGGCGGAAGGCAGCGGGACGGAACCGCGGACCTGGCGCCTGGACCGCATCCGCGACATCAAGCTCAGCCCGACGCCGGGCGCCCGGCCCGAGGGCTTCACCCTGCAAGCCTTCGTGACCCGCAGCTTCGGGATCTACCAGGACGGGGTGGAGGAGGTGCGGCTTCGCATCCTGCCCCATGGCGCGGAGGAAGCCTTAGGCTGGCGCTTCCACCCGACCCAGACGCTTGAGCGCCAGCCGGACGGCTCAGTCCTCGCCACCTTCCAGGCCGGCGGCATGCGGGAGCTGGCCTGGCACCTGTTCACCTGGGGCGACAAGGTGGAGATCCTGGCGCCCGAGCGCCTGAAGACGGTGATGCGCGAGGAGCTGGCGGTAGCCCTGAAGGCGCATGCCTAATCCTCCCCCGCATGGCGGGGGGAGGAGCTGGTCAGACCCGCTTCGCTCTCGCTGAGCTCCAGAGGTAGAGGGCCAGGGGGACCAGGACGAAGGCGGCGGCGGCGAGCAGGGTGGCTGGGCCTTCGAAGGCGTCGCCGACGATGGCCAGGGGGCTGCCCTTGTTGGTGGCGACGATCAGGCCGGCCAGGGCCACATTGAACAGGCTCTCGCCGACGATCAGGCCGGAGACGGCCAGCACGCCCAGGCGCTTGGCCACCTCGCCTGAGGGGCCGCGGCTCACGAGCCGGTCATAGATCCAGCCGGCGACCGCGCCCAGCACCACGGGGAAGGTCACGGCCGAGGGCAGGTAGATGGCGATGCCGACGCCTAGCGGCGGCAGGGCCAGGGGGCCGGCGGCGCGGTTGCGGGTGGCCCGGCGCAGGATCTCGTCGATGAGGACCAGGACCGCGCCCAGCACGCCGCCGACGCCGATCAGGCCCCAGTCCAGCTTGCCGCCGATCACCCCGGTGGCGATGGTCGAGATCAGGGTCGCCTGGGGCGCGGGCAGGGGATCGTGCGATATGCCTTCCGGCCCGCCGACAAAGCCGTTGGCGGCGTTCAACAGGTTGAGGATCACCGGGATCACGGCGGAGCCGGCGACCACGCCGATCACCAGGGCGACCTGCTGGCGCCAGGGGGTGGCGTCGACTAGCTGGCCGGTCTTCAGGTCCTGGAGGTTGTCATTGGCGCTGACCGCCACGGCCAGCAGCACGCCGGTCACCAAGAGGGCGAAGGCCACCAGGGGCTTCACGTCGCCGTCGCCGATCAGGGGCTTGGCGATGGCCGCGGTCATCAGGGCCGCGCCCAGCACCGCCAGGATGGCCAGGCCGGAGACTGGGCTGTTGGACGAGCCGATCAGGCCGGCCATGTAGCCGCAGACGGCGGCCACGGCGAAGCCGGCGATGACGATATAGGCCAGGGCCACGCCGGTGAGCGGGGCGACCAGGGGGGCGAGCGGGCCTGCGCCCACGAACTTGATGATCAGGATCGCGATGGGGACCAGGCAGGCGAGCGAGGTCAGGGCCACCCAGCCGATGGGCATGTCGCGCTCCACCAGCGGCAGGTCGTCGGCGGCGCCGGCCTTGCGCTTGGCCTGGGCGGCCAGGGCGGAGGCCAGGCCCCGGGTGACCGGGGCGGCGAGCTTGCCCAGCGTCCAGATGGCGGCCACGCCGATGGCGCCCGCGCCGATGAAGCGGACCTTGGTGGACCAGATCTTGGTGGCCACGTCGGCGGCGTCGCCGGCGGCCGGATAGAGGTGGGTCAGGACGGGTACGGCCACGCCCCAGGCGATGGCCAGGCCCGTGGCCATGGCGATCCCGACCGCAATCCCCATCAGGTGGCCGGCGCCGACCAGGGCCAGGGACATGGAGGCGCCGATGCCGGTGGCCGCGCCGGTGGTCCCGATGCGGGTGAAGGCGGTGACCTCGGCGGCGAACACCTTGAGCCCGGTTCCGAGCGCGAACAGGGCCGAGGCCACCGAGCCCAGGGTGATGGCGGCGAGGCCCGCCTTGCCTTCGCCGGCGGCCTCGGCGTCACGGGCGCCGGAGCCGACCTTCAGCACCTCGGCGGCGGCGACGCCTTCGGGGTAGGGCAGGTCGGACTGGGTGACCAGGGCCCGGCGCAGGGGGATGGTGTACATCACGCCCAGGACGCCGCCGGCGGCGCAAATTCCGAAGTTGATCCAGAAGGGGAAGCCGGTCCACCAGCCGATCATCACCAGGCCCGGCAGGACGAAGATCACCGAGGCCATGGCCCCGGCGGCCGAGGCCACCGTCTGGACGATGTTGTTCTCGTAGATGGTCGAGGACTTCACGGCCCGCAGCAGGGCCATGGAGATCACCGCCGCGGGGATCGAGGAGGCGAAGGTGAGCCCAACCTTCAGGCCCAGATAGACGTTTGCCGCGGTGAACACCGCGGTGATGGCGATCCCCAGGATCACGCCCCGAAGGGTCAGTTCGACACGGGGGCTGGCGGCGGCGGTCATGAAGGCGTCCTGGCTGCGAAGCCGCCAGTTGGAGCAGGGTTGGGGGCGAGGCTCAAGAGGCGGCTGGTCTGTTGGCCCTTGGGGGTTGGCGCCCCTTTCCCCTTGATGGGCTCGTTGCAGAACGCCTCTCCTCCAAAACGTCATGGCCGGGCTTGTCCCGGCCACCCATACGCGCCTGAGGCTCACGCCGAGGCGCGGTGGCTCCGCCGCGTTCTATCCGCTGATGCGGTGTTCATGGGTGGCCCCAACAAGTGGGGCCATGACGGAATGGAGCGCTGTCGCTTCCCCCCTAAGTCAGCTCCCGGTTCCGCCCCCGGTCTGCCAGCCAGGCCGCGCCGATGGCCAGCAGGTAGACGACCAGCCCCAGCCGCGCGAAGGCGAAGCTGTCGCCGGCCGGCTCGGTGATCTCG
>CAZXVO010000015.1:12758-20667 GCA_964643835.1 uncultured Phenylobacterium sp.
CACCCCCCCGCCCGGCCATGACGGCCCTGGTTTGACATCGCTCTATTTTACAACGGTCCCTTGGTGGGGGCAGGCGTCATCCCCGGAACAGCCCGATCGTCTCCCGCACCCAGGCCTTCAGGTCGTCGCGGCGCTCAGCGGGGGTCTTGCCGTGGCGGACGAAGACCATGTCGAGGTCTGGGACGCAGACCGTGTACTGGCCCTCGTGGCCATTGGCCGAGAAGCTGCTCGGCCCGCCGAGCCCCAGCCACCAGTGGGCGCCGTAAGGATCATCCGTGCAGTCGGCCTGCTGGAAGGTGGGGGTGCGGGCATAGTCGACCCAGCCGGGCGGCAGCAGGCGGCGGTCCTCCCAGACCCCGTCGCGCAGATAGAGCAGGCCGAAACGGGCGAAGTCGCGGGCCGTGGTGAAGCAGAAGGACGAGCCCAGGAAGGTCCCGGCCTTGTCGAACTTCGGCGTCGGACTGGTCATGCCCAGGGGCTCGAACAGCCGGGTGCGCATGAAGGCCTCGAAGTCGGGGCCATAGGCGCCCAGGGCGCGGGACAGGGTGCGGGCCACGATGTTGGTCGTGCCGCTGGAGTAGGAAAAGAAGTCGCCCGGCGCATGGGCCAGCGGCTTGTCTGCGGCGTAGTGGGCCGCGTCGTCCTTCCCCTCGCCCCAGAGCATGGCGATGGTGTCCGAGGGCTGGTCCGGCAGGTAGACTTCGGAGAACTCCAGGCCGCTGGACATGCGCAGCAACAGGTCCAGGGTGATGGCCCCGCGCGGATCGCCCGGCGTCTTCCACTCCGGCACGTCGGCGGGGGCGAAGATGTCCAGCTTGCCGTCGCCGACGATCAGGCCGGTCAGGGCCTGGGTGATGCTCTTGGCCTTGGACCAGGACAGGCAGGTCTTGTCCGGGCCGTGGTCGGGGCCGTAGCGCTCGAAGATCAGCCGCCCGCCCTGGACCACGACCACGGCATGGGTCTCGCCGAACTCGGCGAAGCCCTTGTCCATGAGGGCGTCAAACCGGGTCCGGTCCAGACCCTTGGGCAGGTCGCCCTGCGGCCAGGCCTCAGTGGGCCAGGAAACGTCCGGGGCCTGGGCGGGCAGCTGGGTCAGGGTCATGCGCTGGCGGCGGTCTTCTGCGGGGCTTCAGGGAAGAACACGTCCGATGCGTGCTCGGCGACGTCCTCGGCGGTATAGGGCCGGCCCGGCGTGAAGCCGTCGGTCTGCATCATCTTGATCTCGCGGACGCCACGGGACGAGACGCCCAGCACCTTGCCGGTGTGATCGGCGGCCAGGTCGGAGACCATGTAGAGCACGCCCGGCGCGATGTTCTCCGGCAGGCTCATGGGATCGGGCTCACGGCCCTGGCGGCCGGGCAGGTCGGAGGTCATGCGGGTGAAGGCGCCGGGCGCCAGGCCCATGACCCGGATGCCGTACTTGCGCCCCTCGATGGAGAGGACGCGCATGAAGCCGTAGATGCCGGCCTTGGCGGCGCCGTAGTTGGACTGGCCGAAATTGCCGTAGAGGCCCGAGGTCGAGCTGGTCATGACGATGACGCCGGGCTTGCCGTTGTCCTTCAGCCACTTCCAGACCGGCATGGTGCAGCAATAGGTCCCCTTCAGGTGGACCTTCACCACCAGGTCCCAGTCGGCCTCGGTGGTGTTGGCGAAGGTCTTGTCGCGCAGGATGCCGGCGTTGCAGACCAGGATGTCGATCTGTCCGAAGTTGTCGAGCGCGGTCTTGGCGATGTTCTCGCCGCCTTCCATGGTGGAGACGTCGTCGCCATTGGCCACGGCCTTGCCGCCGCCGGCGGCGATGATCTCGTCGACCACCTTCTGGGCCGCGGCGCTCGTACCCGAGCCGGACCCATCGCGGGATCCGCCCAGGTCGTTGACCACGACGCTGGCGCCTTCCTTGGCGAACAGTTTGGCGTAGGCTTCGCCCAGGCCGCCGCCGGCTCCGGTGATGATGGCGACCTTGCCGTCCAATAGGCCCATGACGCTTCTCCCTGAAAATTTATGAGTTGAATGGGGGGATCATCCTTCCCTTGCGGGAGCGGCGCAAGTTTCCAGACCCGATGTTCGATTTGGACTCTACTTCGACATGGTTGGGGCTAACTTGGCCGGACGAGGCCGTCGCTGAAGAGCGGCCCGCAGGGAGCCGCCAGTGTCAGGACTAGAGCCCGCCGTGGAAACCCACGGCCCGTCGGCCATCGTCGATCCGCCGATGGCGTCAGAGGTCGGAGGTGACGGCAAGCTGGGGCGAGGCGGGGTGGCCTGGTCGTTGTTCGAGGGCGCCCGCAACCCCTATGTGATCCTGATCACCATCTACATCTTCGCACCCTATGTGGCGGCGGTGATGGTGGGCGATCCGGTGCGCGGCCAGGAGGTGATCTCGCGCTGGAGCCAGTATGGCGGCTGGATCGTCATGGCCACCGCGCCGCTGCTGGGCTCGTCCATCGACCAGCTGGGCCGGCGCAAGACCTGGCTGGGCCTGATCGTCGCCCTGATGGTCCCGATGATCGCGGCCCTGTGGTTCGCCAAGCCGGACGGCTCCGGCCTGTCGGTGACCACAACCATGATCCTCATCACCCTGATCGGCGTGCTGTTCGCCTTCTCGGAGGTGCTGCACAATTCGCTGCTGATCCGGGCCGCGGGCCTGGGCGCGGCGCACAAGGCCTCGGGCCTCGCCCTGGCGCTGGGCAACGCCTTCGCCGTCACCGCGCTCGCCTTCACCGCCTGGGCCTTCGCCTTGCCGGGCAAGGTCGACTGGGCCTGGGTGCCGCATGCGCCGCTGTTCGGCCTGGACCCGGCGGCGGCCGAGCCGCAGCGGGTAGTGGCCTTGCTGGCCGCGGGCGTGTTCTGCCTGGGAGCCATTCCGCTGTTCCTGTTCACCCCCGACGCGCCGCCCTCCGGCGTGCCGGTGGCCAAGGCCTTCGCCGACGGGGCGAGGAGCCTGGTGCGGATGGTGATGACGGTGGGCCAGTACAAGGACGCCGCGGTCTATCTGGGCAGCCGGATGTTCTATGTCGACGGCATGAACGCGGTGCTGATCTATGCCGGCATCTACGCCACCGGGGTGATGCAGTGGGGGCCGCTGGAGATGCTGTTCTTCGGCATCCTGTTGTCGGTGCTGGCGGTGCTGGGCGGCTTTGTCGGCCACTGGATGGACGCCAACCTCGGACCGAAGAATTCCGTGCGCATCTCCATCGGCATGTCGCTGCTGGGCATCATCGCCTTCCTGGGGATGGGACCGGACAAGATCCTCTACTTCTGGCCCTATGACCCGGCGGCTCATGCGCCGCTGTGGGATGGGCCGTTCTTCACCACCCTGCCGGAGTGGATCTTCATCCTGATCGGCTTCTCCAACGCCATCTTCATCACCGCCCAGTACGCCTCCAGCCGCACCCTGCTGACGCGCCTGACCCCGCCGGAGCAGACCGGGGCCTTTTTCGGGGTCTATGCCCTGTCCGGCGTCGCCACCGGCTGGCTGGGGCCGATGATGGTCAATCTGGGCACCAAGCTGACCCACACCCAGCAGGGCGGCTTCGCCACCATCACCATCCTGCTGGCCATTGGCTTCGTCGGGCTGATGTTCGTGAAGGGCGGCGGGCGCACGACGCCGGCCTGAGGCCTTCCCTCGCGCCGGACGGGGCGGTAAGGCCAGCCCATGCAGGCGGTGGCGCAGCTCCGGACGGCGTGGCGGGACCCCTTGGGGGTGATCTCGGCCTATGCGGACGAGCCGTGGACGCTCGCCCTGGTCTCCGGGGGCGGCGGACCGCGGGGGCGCTGGTCATATCTGGCGCGAAAGCCCGAGGCGACCCTGACGCTGACCACCGGGGATCCGCGCGATCCCTTCGCGGCCTTGGCGGACTTGCTGGGGCCGACCGGCGAACACCTGCCCAATGGCCCGCCGTTCCAGGGCGGGGTGGCGGGGCTGGCCGCCTATGAGCTGGGCGATCGGGTGGAGGCCTTGGGCCTGGCCCGCAGCCCGGATTGGCCGGACCTGGCCGCGGCCCGCTACCGCTCGGTCCTGGCCTTCGACCATCAGCTGCGCCAGGTGACGGCCATCGGGCGCGGGTTCGACGAGGTCGAGGCCGAGGACGCCGCCTTCGAGGCCATGACCTGGCTGCAGGTCCCGCCCCGGCCCGCGCGGCGCGGCCGGCTGGCTGACGACCTGGCCGGCTCGGATGGGGCCGCCTACGAGGCCGCGGTGGCGCAGGTGGTGGCGCGCATCGGGGCCGGTGAGATCTTCCAGGCCAATATCGCCCGGCAGTGGCGCGGGCGGCTGGCCGAGGGCGCGCGGCCCTTCGATGTCCTGGCCCGCCTGGCGCGGTCGAGCGCGGCGCCCTTCGCCGCCTATCTGCGCCTCGAGCGGGCGGCGGTGGTGTCCAATTCGCCGGAGCGGTTCCTCAGGGTCGATACGGACGGTCAGGCCGAGACTCGGCCGATCAAGGGCACCCGGCCGCGGGGTGCGACGCCGGAGGCCGACGCCGCCCTGGCCCAGGAACTGGCGGCCAGCGCCAAGGACCGGGCCGAGAACCTGATGATCGTCGACCTGATGCGCAACGACCTGGCCCGGGTCAGCCGGCCGGGCAGTGTGGAGGTCCCGGCGCTTTGGGAGACCGAGAGCTTCGCCAATGTGCATCACCTGGTCTCGACGGTGCGCAGCCGGCTGGCCGACGGGCGCTCGGCCCTGGACCTCCTGCGGGCCGCCTTTCCGCCAGGCTCGATCACCGGGGCGCCCAAGGTCCAGGCCATGAAGATCATCGCCGGGCTGGAGCCGCCGCGCGGCCCCTATTGCGGCTCGTTGTTCTGGGCCGGCGCCGATGGGGCGCTGGACTCCAGCGTGCTGATCCGCACCCTGGCCTGCCGGCGGGACGAGGCCGGTTGGGCGGTGGAGGCGCGGGCGGGGGCCGGCATCGTCGCCGACAGCCAGCCCGCCGCCGAACTGGCCGAGACCGAGGCCAAGATCGCCGCCCTGGTCGCGGCGTTGACGGGAGATGTCGCGTGACCGTGCCCCTGGACGACCGCGGCCTGCTGCTGGGCGATGGGCTGTTCGAGACCGTGCTCGCCCAGGATGGCGGCCTGATCCGCCTGGAGGCGCACCTCGACCGCATGGCCGCCGGCTGTGCGGTGCTGGGCCTGCCGGCCCCGGACCCGATAGAGGCGGAGGACCTGATGCGCCGGGCCGTAGCGCCGTTGGGGGGCGCGCGTGCCGCCGTGCGCCTGAGCCTGACGGCGGGATCGGGCGGGCGTGGTCTGGACCGACCCCAGGCGCCCGCTTTGCGCCTGTTCGCCACCGCCGCGGCCTCGCCCAAGCCGACCACCCCGGCGCGGCTGGTCCTGTCCCAGGTGCGCCGCAATGACGGGTCCCCGGCCTCGCGGCTGAAGAGCCTGTCCTATCTCGACAATGTGCTTGCGCGGCGCGAGGCGCTGGCGGCCGGCGCCGACGAGGCGGTGATGTTGAACACCCGTGGGGAGCTCGCCTGTTGCGGGGCCGCCAACCTGTACTGGATTTCCGAGGGGCGGCTCTGGACGCCGGCCCTGGACTGCGGCGTGCTGGCGGGGATCGTGCGGGGCGAGCTGATGGCCGGGGCCCAGGCCGCCGGGATCGAGGTGGCGGTGGCGCGCACCGGCCCCGAGGCCCTGGCTCGCGCCGAGGCGATCCTGATCAGCAACAGCCTGATCGGCGTCCGCCAGGTGTCCAGCTTCGGGGATCGGACGCTTGCGCCTCACGCCCTGGCCGAGCGTCTCGCCGCCTTGATCTAGCTGGTGAAGCTGATCTCGGTGGTCTTGCGGGGCCGCAGGTAGAACTTCTGATTAAAGGTGATCGGCGTCGGCAGCATCTTCTGCACCGGCGAGGTGTAGACGTAGGTGCTCTCGGCGATGATCAGGGTGTCGCCCGTCGATAACAGGCCGGTCGGCACGGTCACGGTCCCGGAGAGGGCCGACATGGAGCCAGAGGTCTTGCTCCAGACCACGGTGGTGCTGGAGGCGCCGGCCTTCACGCTGGTGACCCGCATGCCCAGGGTGGTGGTGGCGAACGGGGTCATGATGGTCTTGCCCACGTTGAAGACGTCGGTCATCTCGGTGGTGGAGACCTGGGTGTCCTGGGCCACGAGGTCGCCGATGGTGAAGGCGACGTGGCTGGCCCGCCGGTCGCACATCATGCCGATCGTGGTTTCGGACAGCCCGTAATAGAGCGCGATCATCAGCGGCGCGACGAAGGCGAACTCGACGGCGGCGGACCCGCGACGGTCCCGCGCCCAGCGGCGAAGCGGCGTCAGCATGCGGCTCCCGTGGCGTTGGCGGTGGAATAGGGCTCGTTGCGGAAGCTGGCCGCGGCGTTGATCAGTCGCTTGCCGCTTCCGGATCCCATGTTCACCAGGGCCGCATTCAGCAGCGGGGTGAAGATGGTCCACTGGTAGTAGGTGCGCACCAGCACGATGTCGCCGGCGACGCCCGTGGCGAAGCAGGTGTTGGCGGGGTTGAAGTTCGACGCGTCCCGCGCGCCGGTGTTCGACTGGTTCGTGAAGTTGGTGAAGGTCTGGACGTCCACCGTCAGGTTGGCCGAGCAGCTGCTCTGCAGCCAGGTCATGTAGTTGCAGACCTGGGTCTTGAAGTCGTTCTTGGTCACCGCCCCGCCGGTCTGGAACTGGCCGGTGCGGATCTTGCGGGCCGCGGCGTCGGTGGCGTTCTGCAGGGTGATCGAGACCATGAACACCAAGCCCAGCTCGATGATCCCGAAGAACAGGACCAGGAATGGGGTCCCGATGATCGCGAACTCAAGGGCGGTCGCGCCGCGGGTGGCGCGGGCGAATTTCCTGAGGTGATCAATCAGACGGCGGCGCATTAGGGCCCATGGCTCCTTCGGATCACCGGAGCATAGGCCTGTCTGGCTAATCGGAAGTTTAAGTCTACTGCGGACGGTCGCCGCCGCCACCACCGCCGCCACCGCCGCCCGTTGAGGAGGCCGCCCCGGCGGCTTCCTTGGCGCGCGCCGCATAGCCGCTGTAGCCGGCCTGGTAGCGGTTGAAGTCCAGGTCAGTCTCGCCCGGCATCGGCGTGCGCTCGCAGCGGGGGGCGCAGGCGTAGTTCTCGACCCGCGAGACGCCCTGGCCAGCGGGGCCACGATAGATGGCCACCCGGTCCGACTCCACTCCGGCGACCGCGACCTGGCGGTCCATCAGCACCCGTCCGCGGGCGTCGGTGACCAGGAGGTTGGTGGCGCCATAGGACCGGCCCAGCAGCAGGGCGGTGCGCGAGTCCAGCACGGTGACGTCGGCGACGGCCGGGTTGCCGATGACCACGTTCTGCGTTCCCGGCGGCAGGACAATCCGCAGGCTCTGATCGATCGGCACGGTCAGGGACGCGGCCTGGGCCGCGGCGGTGAGACCCATGGCGACCAGCGTGGCGGCGGCGAGGAGCGGCAGGCGACGGCGCATGGTGGCTTTCCGGAGGGGGCAGGTTCGATCCGGAGGCTCGGTCCGAATGGTCAATAAAGACTGAACTTTCCGCGACTCACGCGCGCGCGAGAATCATTATGTGAAAGGGGTGATTTTGGGCCTGATCGGGCTCCATGGTTAATCAAAGATAATAGTAAACCAAAGTAAACCATAGAAAAATCGAATTGAATACTTCTGAGTTTACTCGCAATTAAGCGCGGTGGGCGAAAGTCACCCTGCGAATTCGGGGTGAGCAAGCCGCTGGCTGATTGCCTCAAACGTTTGCTCACCAACCAAGGAGACCAAGTCATGTCGAAGTTTGTCACCCGCTTCCTGAAGGACGAATCCGGCGCCACGGCCATCGAGTATGGTCTGATCGCCGCCCTCATCGCGGTGGTGCTGATCACCGCCATGCAGACGCTGTCGACCAAGATCAGCGGCACCTTCACGAAGTTCGGTAACGCGATGCCGCAATAAGC
>CAZXVO010000015.1:20677-21257 GCA_964643835.1 uncultured Phenylobacterium sp.
CCCGGGCCGCCCCCAAACCCGGGGGCAACCCCCCCACCGGCGGGGGGGGGCCGGGGGCCTCCCCGGCCGGGCCCCTTTCGCTGTCTGAAATGTCCTTCATTCCAACGACTTGCGTACTTAATACAGAAGTAACTCGAGATTAATCCGAGTAAACCATAAGAAAATGCAGATTTAGATTTGCTGTTTACTTGGCATTAGGCAGGTGCGCGGCATTGTGACGCTGCGAATTCGGGGCGAGCGGACTGCTCGAACCCTCAAGCCCAAGGAGATCGAGTTATGACCAAGTTTGCCGCCCGCTTCCTGAAGGACGAATCCGGCGCCACGGCCATCGAGTATGGCCTGATTGCCGCCCTGATCGCGGTGGTGCTGATCACCGCCATGAGCACGCTGTCGACCAAGATCAGCGGCACCTTCACCAAGATCGGGAACGCGATGCCGCAATAAGCGGCCACCGTTCCAGCCGATCGCAGGGGCCCCAGCCGAAACGCATCGGCCCTTTCGCTATCAGGCCCCCTACCATCCCGCCCCCCCCGCCCCCCCCCAAACCGCCCGTGAACACCCACGGGGCAGGTGCCGGGCC
>CAZXVO010000015.1:21267-27630 GCA_964643835.1 uncultured Phenylobacterium sp.
GCTTCCTGCCCCCATCCGTTGCCGCGGCGCGGGCCGCGCCTCAACGCTCCGTTCACCTCGACGGGGCATGGTCCGGGCGACGTTACTTCACGGGTCCGCACATGACGCAGTTCCTCCAGGCCGCCCTGCTGCTCATCTTTCCCGCCCTGGCGATCGTCGCCGCCCTGCGCGACGTGACCAGCTACACAATCCCCAACTGGATCTCGCTGGTCCTGATCGCGGCCTTCGGTCCCGCGGCCCTGGCCTGCGGCCTCGCCCCATCGGCGATCGGTCTGCAACTCGGCATCGGCCTCGCGGCCCTGGTGGCCGGCATGGTCATGTTCGCCCTGGGCTGGATCGGCGGCGGCGACGCCAAGCTGTTCGCAGCGGCAGGCCTGTGGCTGGGCTTCCCGGCGGTGGTCACCTTCCTGATGGTCACGGCGGTGACCGGCGGCGCCCTGGCTGTCGGCCTGCTCGGCCTGCGGTCCTTGTGGCTGCGCCCCTATGTCCAGAGCGGTCCGGCCTGGTTCGGCCGCCTCGCCACCCCCGGCGAGAACGTGCCCTATGGCTTCGCCATCGCAGCCGGCGCCCTGGCGGCGTTTCCGCAATCGGCGCTGATGCTCGGGGCCGGCCTCGGCTGACCCATTCCTTTAGCCCGCGTTAACCATGCGGGCCGCAAAAGGCTGACAACCGGCAAAAGGCCGGATCACCGAATCGCGCGCGCCTGCGGAGTTGCGGGAGCGTCGAAGCCGCCCGCTTCCGTTGCGGGCATCTTTGAGTCTTGGGTCATGGGCGCCGTCCGTATCGCCATCATCGCCACCGCAGCGCTCGCCGCCATCGTGCTGGCGTTCGTGGTCCGCGGCATGGTCGCGCCCAAGCGCCCCGAAGCCCCGCCGCCCGCCGCGGCCGCCGCCCCGCCGCCACGTCCCATGGCCCAGGTCCTGGTCGCCAAGCGCGACCTTCCGGTCGGCGCCCGCCTGGGCGCCCTGGACATGACCTGGCAGGCCTGGCCGGTGGATGCGCTCAATCCGAATTTCATTACCGACGGCGCCGCCGCGGCGCCGGTGGATCCGGGCGCCAAGCAGGTCGCCCAGGACACCGCCCGCGCCGCCAAGGATGCGGTGATGGCCTCAGGTCCCATGGCCGCCTTCGACGGCGCCATCGTCAAGGAAGCCTTCCTGCAGGGCGAACCCATCGTCGCGCGCAAGGTGGTCCGAGGTGGCCAGAGCGGCTACATGGCCGTGGTCCTGCTGCCCGGCATGCGCGCCATGTCCGTGCCCATCAGCGCCGAGACGGCGGCCGGCGGCTTCATCCTGCCCGGCGACCGGGTGGACGTCCTGCAGTCCCGCCCGGTGATGGACAGCAAGACCTTCACCACCCAGACCCTGATGCGCAACCTGCGGGTCCTGGCCATCGACCAGAAGACCCAGCCGGACAAGGACGCCCAGTCCATCGTCGGCGCCGTGGCGGTGCTCGAGGTTCCGGCGGCTGACGCCGAGATCCTGGCCAAGGGCAAGGCCCAGGGCGAGATGATCCTGTCCCTGCGCTCCTACGCCGACCTCGGCGGCGCGGCGAGCCGCGGGGTGGCGGCCCAGCGCGCCCAGGTGGGCCTGCGCGTCATCCGGGCAGGCCAGACCTCGGAGGTCGTGACCCCATGAACCTGCGCAGGCTAGCCCTTCTCGCCGCGATGCTCGGCGCCGTCTTCGCTCCCGGCCTGGCCACAGCCCAGGACAGCTCGATCGTGCGGGTCGATCTCTCGGCCCAGGGTGGGGCCTCCCAGACCCTGACCCTGCCGGTCGGCAAGTCGGCGATTGTCGAGCTGCCGGTGGATGTGCGCGACATCCTGGTGACCAACCCCACCGTGGCCGACGCTCTTTTGCGGTCGCCGCGGCGGATCTTCGTGCTGGGCGCCAAGGCCGGGACCACGGATGCGGTGTTCTTCGACATGTCGGGACGCCGGCTCTTGTCCCTGGCCATCCGGGTGGACCAGGACCCCAGCGCGGTGGCCCAGACCATCAACCGCATCCTGCCGGGTTCCTCCGTGCGGGTGGATGCGATCAATTCCAGCCTGATCCTCTCGGGCCAGGTGGCCAGCCTGGCTGACGCCGACAAGGCGGTGCAGATCGCCAAGGCCAGCGTCGAGAAGCCCGACAGCCAGGTGCTCAACATGCTGAGCATCGCCGGCAAGGACCAGGTGATGCTGAAGGTGCGCATCGTCGAGATGCAGCGCAACGTCATCAAGCAGCTGGGCTTCAATCTCAGCGCCGTCCTGGGACAGATCGGTGAGACCCAGTACACCCTCGGCGTCTCCCCAACCTTCTCGGTCAACGGCTCGCTGCTGGGCGGCATCAGCACAGGCTACAAGACCGACACCACCAAGCAGCCGATCCTGCAGATGCCCTGCACCGGCTCCGGCTGGTCCAGCGGCGCGCTCTGCCCGGTCGTGGCCCGTAACTCCTCAGTAGCCGCGAACTATGACGCGGCCACCGCCACCAGCACCGCCGGCTCGGCGGGGCTGAACTCGGCGGAATCGACCCTGAAGGCCTTCGAGCGCGTGGGCCTGGTGCGCACCCTGGCCGAACCGAACCTGACCGCGGTGTCCGGCGAGTCGGCCAAGTTCCTGGCCGGCGGCGAATACCCGATCCCGGTCTCGCAGGACGAGAAGGGCACCATCACGGTCCAGTTCAAGCCCTTCGGCGTGGGCCTCGGCTTCACCCCAGTCGTGCTGTCCGGCGGGCGGATCTCGCTGAAGATCTCGACCGAGGTCTCCGAGCTGACCACCACCGGGGCCTTCTCCTTGAACAGCTCGACGACCTCGACCAGCCTGACCATCCCGGCGCTGAACGTGCGGCGGGCGGAGACCAGCGTGGAGCTGCCCTCGGGCGGGGCGATGATGATCGCTGGCCTGCTGAAGGAAGACACCAAGCAGGCCCTGGACAGCCTGCCCGGCATGACCACCCTGCCGGTGCTGGGCAGCCTGTTCCGGTCCCGCGACTATCTGAGCGGCGAGACCGAGTTGGTGATCATCGTCACCCCCTACCTGGTCCAGCCCACCAGCCCGGACAAGCTCCAGACCCCCGTGGACGGTCTGCGCATCGCCAACGACGCCCAGACCATCCTGCTCGGCCAGTTGACCAAGGCCTACAAGGCCAAGCCGCAGCCCCAGTCGGGCCGCGCCTACCAGGGCCCCATCGGCTACGTGATCGAATGACCCGCCGCTTCCCGCTTTCCGCCCTTATCCTGCTCGCCGGCCTGTCCGCCTGCGCGACCCCGGTTCCTGACCGGCTGGTCGAGGCGCGCACGCCCACCGAACACTACAAGGCCACCGCCGAGGCTCGCCCCGAGGAGATCCGGCTGGTGGTCCACGCCCAGGGGCTGTCCACCACCCAGGCCACAGCCCTGGCCCAGTTCGCGGCCGCCTGGGCGAACGCCGAGGGCGGCCAGATCACCCTGTGGTCGCCGGTGGGCGGACCCGACGCCCAGGCCGCCTTCCGCACCGGCGAAGGCGCCCGCACCTTCCTGATCGCCCAGGGGGTTCCCGCCGACCGCATCGCCATCCAGGGCTATGACGCCCAGGGCGACGTCCAGGCGTCCCTGCGGGTCGGCTACATGCGCTACGAGGCGGTGGTCCCGAAGTGTGGCCAGGCCTGGCAGAACATCGCCCACTCGCGCAGCAACGACGTGCAGCAGAACTTCGGGTGCGCGGTGACCGCCAATCTCGCGGCCCAGATCGCCAATCCCGCCGACCTTGTGCGGCCTCGCGAGATGGGGCCGGCGGACGCCGCCCGGCGCCTCACCGTGCTGGAAAAGTACCGCAAGGGCGAGGTTGTCTCCTCGGCCAAGGACGCCCAGGCCCAGGGCGTCATCTCGAACGCGATCAAGTAGGGGCCCGCCGCATGAAGCCCCAAAACAGCGCCGACCCCTTCGACATGCAGTTCGACGCGGACGACGAGTTCGCGCCGCAGCCTGACGAGGCCTGGCGCACCGCCGACAACCTGACCTCGGGCCGCAGCCCCGATCCCTTCGCCGACTTCCCGCCGGCCCAGGCGTTCGACACCGGCCGGACCCGCGACGCCGACTGGGGGGATATCCCCTCGGCCTCGTCCCTGCGCGACCTGGACGGCGATCCCCTGGCCGACGACCTGCACCAGCCGCCGCGCTACGAGCCGATCCCCAATCCGGTGCACGACATGATCGCCGACGCCGAGGCGGCGTTCGGCGAGGCGACACTGCCGCGGATCACCATCCACGTCTTCTGCGCCCTGCCGGAGACGGCGGACCTGGCGGAGCGGGCGGCGGCCGACCGGCGCATGGAGCGCGCGGCGGTCGTGGTCCGCATGGGCGGCCTGGCGGCGGCGGTCGAGACCTATCAGAACCAGCCCACGCCTTCCCTGGTCATGGTCGAGAGCATCGACCCGGCCCCGCAACTGATCGCCCAGCTCGACAAGCTGGCGGAGGTCTGCGACCCCGGCACCAAGGTGGTGGTGGTGGGCGCGGCCAATGACATCGCCCTCTATCGCGAGCTGATGCGCCGCGGCGTCTCCGAATACCTGGTGCCGCCGCTGACGCCGCTGGCGATGGTGCGCACGGTCACCAGCCTCTACGCCGATCCCAGCGCCCCCTTCGTCGGCCGCCAGATCGCCTTCTGCGGCGCCAAGGGCGGGGTCGGGGCCTCGACCATCGCGCACAATGTCGCCCATTCGATCACCGAGCGGCTGCAGACCGGCGCCGTGCTGGTGGACCTGGACCTGGCCTTCGGCACCGCCGGCCTCGACTTCAACCAGGACCCGCTGCAGGGCGTCGCCGACGCGCTCAGCCAGCCGGATCGCCTGGACCAGGTGCTGATGGATCGGATGATGGCCCGCTGTTCCGAGCGGCTGTCCCTGTTCGCCGCCCCGGCGACCCTGGACCAGGACTACGAGATCGGCGCCGAAGCCTATGAAGAGGTCACCCAGAAGATCCGCTCGGCGGCGCCCTTCGTGGTGCTCGACCTGCCGCACCTGTGGAGCGCCTGGACCCGCAAGATTCTGTTGTCCTCCGACGACCTGGTGATCGTGGCGACGCCGGACCTGGCCTCGCTGCGCAACGCCAAGAACATGGTGGACCTGGTCCGCCGCGCCCGTCCCAACGATGCGCCGCCGCGCCTGGTGCTGAACCAGGTGGGCGTGCCCGGCCGCCCTGAGATCCCGGTGAAGGACTTCGGCGAGGCCTTGGGCCTGACGCCGTCGCTCAGCCTGCCCTGGGATCCCAAGCTGTTCGGCCAGGCGGCCAATAACGGCCAGATGCTGTCCGAGGTGAACGCCAAGTCGCGGGCCACCGAGGGCCTGAACTTCCTGGCCCAGCAGATCGCCCGCCGCGATCCGCCGCCGCAGCAGAAGTCCTCGCTGTTCGCCGGCCTGTTCAAGCGCAAGTAGATGTTCGGCAAGCGTCCCACCGACACCGCCCAGCCTCAGGCCCGCCCGGCCCCGCCGCCGCCCGCGGCTGAAGGGGCGGTGATCGCCACCCGGCCTCAGCGGATCGAACCGGCCGAGGCGGCCGCGGCCCAGGCCAAGACCGCTCAGCCCGGCGCCGCCCCCAAGCCGACGGCGGGCTTCGAACAGCTGCGCGCCGCCCAGGGGCCTGCGCCCTCGACCCAGGTGGTGCGCGAGCAGTCCGACTACTACCACGCCACCAAGACCACGATCTTCAACGCCCTGATCAACACGATCGACCTGGCCCAGCTCGCCCAGCTGGACACCAAGCAGGCGGCCGAGGAGATCCGCGACATCGTTGCCGAGCTGGTGGCGATCAAGAACGTCTCGATGTCGGTGGTCGAGCAGGACATGCTCGTCCAGGACATCATCAACGATGTCCTCGGCTATGGCCCGCTGGAGCCGTTGCTGGCCCGCGACGATATCGCCGACGTGATGGTCAACGGCGCCAACCGGGTGTTCATCGAAGTCGGCGGCAAGGTCCAGCTGACCAATGTCCGCTTCCGCGACAACACCCAGCTGATGAACATCTGCCAGCGGATCGTCAGCCAGGTCGGCCGCCGCGTCGACGAAAGCTCGCCGATCTGCGACGCGCGCCTGCCCGACGGCAGCCGGGTCAACGTCATTGCTCCGCCCTTGGCTCTGGATGGTCCGACCCTGACCATCCGGAAGTTCAAGAAGGACAAGCTCACCATGAAGGACCTGGTGAACTACAAGTCCATCAGCGCGGAGGGGGCGCGGGTCCTGGGCGTCATCGGCGCCTGCCGCTGCAACGTGATCATCTCCGGCGGTACGGGCTCGGGCAAGTCGACCCTGCTCAATACCCTCACCGCCTTCCTCGACCCGCCTGAGCGGGTCCTCACCTGCGAAGCCGCCGCCGAAAGCCGCCAGCGCCACGCCCAGCACCACGACG
>CAZXVO010000015.1:27640-33403 GCA_964643835.1 uncultured Phenylobacterium sp.
CTGCAGCAGCCCCACGCGGTGCGCCTGGAAACCCGGCCGCCGAACCTGGAAGGCCAGGGCCAGATCACCATGCGCGACCTGGTCAAGAACTGCCTGCGGATGCGTCCCGAACGCATCATCGTCGGCGAAGTCCGCGGCCCGGAAGCCTTCGACCTGCTGCAGGCCATGAACACCGGCCACGACGGCTCCATGGGCACCTTGCACGCCAACAGCCCGCGCGAGGCCATCAGCCGGGTGGAGTCCATGATCACCATGGGCGGCTACGGCCTGCCCTCGCGCACCATCCGCGAGATGATCGTGGGCTCGGTGGACGTGATCGTCCAGGCCGCCCGCCTGCGCGACGGCTCACGCCGGATCACCCACATCACCGAGGTGGTGGGCCTGGAAGGTGACGTGATCATCACCCAGGACCTGTTCGTCTACGAGATCACCGGCGAGGACGCCGACGGCAACGTGGTGGGCAAGCACCGCTCGACCGGCATCGCCCGGCCGCGCTTCTGGGACCGCGCCCGCTATTACGGCCTGGAACGCGAACTGGCCGAAGCCCTGGATTCGGCGGAGTAGGGCGGTGGGCCTCACTCTGATCACCCTGCTGTCGGCCTTGCTGGGCTTCCTTCTGGTGCTCAGCCTGGGCCTGGCCCTGACCAGCGGCGGCTCGACCCAGGCCCGCGCCCTGAAGCGCGCCCAAAGCATTGTGGGCGCCGACCGCGAGGGCGGCCGGCGCAAGCCGGCGATCAGCGCCCAGGACCAGCGCCGGCGTCAGATCCTCAAGACCCTGCGCGAAGAGGACAAGAAGCAGAAGAAGGCCACCCTGACCATCGGGGCCAAGATGCAGCAGGCCGGCCTGGAGGAGAACCTACGGGCCTTCTGGATCGCCAGCGGGATCACCGGGGCGGTGGTGTTCGTGGTCACGATCCTGTTGCGCCAGTCCCCGCTGATCGCCCTGGGCCTCGGCTTCGGCGCCGGCTTTGGCCTGCCGCGCTGGGTGCTGAACTTCCTGGCCAACAAGCGGACCAAGGCCTTCACCGAGGGCTTTCCCGACGCCATGGATATCATCGTGCGCGGCATCAAGTCGGGCCTGCCGGTCAATGACAGCCTTCGCGTCATCGGCGCTGAGACCGCCGAGCCCCTGGCGGGCGAGTTCCGCCGGCTGACCGAGAGCCTGGGCATGGGGGCGGACCTCGACAACGCCCTGGACAAGATGTTCGAGCGCATGCCGACCCCGGAGGTGCGCTTCTTCGCCATCGTCCTGGCCATCCAGCAGAAGACCGGCGGCAACCTGGCCGAGGCCCTGGGCAACCTGTCCACCGTGATCCGCTCGCGCAAGCTGATGCGGGAAAAGGCCAAGGCCCTGTCGGGCGAAGCGGTCGCCTCGTCCTTCATCATCGGCTCGCTGCCGCCAGGCGTGGTCGTGCTGATCAGCATGATCGCGCCGGACTACATGGCGCCGCTGTTCACCGACCCTCGTGGGCACATGCTCTTGGGCATCGCCGGAACCCTGATGAGCGTCGGGATCCTGGTCATGCGCAAGATGATCAATTTCAAGATGTAAGGGGGCCTGACCGTGTCGCTCACCGCCCTCTTCGCCCCGGAAAACCTGCTGACCATCTTCGTGGCGGTGGTGGTGTTCGCCACCCTGCTCAGCATCATCAATCCGATGCTGGCCCGCTCCAGCCTCGAGAACCGGCTGAAGTCGGTCTCGACCCGGCGCGAGGAGCTGCGCCGCAAGTCGCGCGAGGCCCTGGCCTCCCAGGGCCGGGCTGGGAGCAGCACCCTGCGCCACCGCGACGAGAGCCTGTACAAGAAGGTGGTGGACCGGCTTGATCTGAGCCGGTTGCTGGAAGACCCCAAGGTGCTGGAGAAGCTCGCCCAGGCCGGCTTCCGCGGCCCGCGTCCGGTGTCGACCTTCTACTTCTTCCGCTTCGTCCTGCCCTTCGCTTTCGCGGCCTTCATCGCCTTCTACCTGTTCGTGGTGAAGGACTTCGGCCTGGCGACCCAGCAGCGGGCGCTCTTCTCCATCGCCGGCCTGACGCTCGGCTACTACGCGCCCAACATCTACCTCTCGAACATCATCCAGAAGCGTCGGGAGTCCATCGTCGGAGCCTTTCCGGACGCCCTGGATCTGCTGCTGATCTGCGTGGAAAGCGGCATGTCCATTGAGGCCGCCATCCAGAAGGTGAGCCAGGAAATCGGCGGCGCCTCCATCGAGCTGGCCGAGGAGCTGACCCTGCTCACCGCCGAGCTGTCCTACCTGCCCGAACGCCGCCAGGCCTATGAGGGCCTGGCCCGGCGCACCAACTATCCCGGCATCAAGTCGGTGATGACCGCCATGATCCAGGCCGAGCGCTATGGCACGCCCCTGGGCGCCGCCCTGCGGGTGATGGCCAAGGAGAACCGCGAGATGCGGATGGCGGCGGCGGAGAAGAAGGCCGCCCAGCTGCCGGCCAAGCTGACCGTGCCGATGATCGTGTTCTTCCTGCCTGTCCTGTTCATCGTGATCCTCGGCCCTGCGGTGATGAAGGGCATGGATATGATGAAGCACTGAGCCCTTGGGGCCGGGCCTCTCGTCTGGCGCCTACTGGGCCGACTTCAGCGAATCCCAGGATCGGCCAGTGGCCCCGCCGGCGACGGCGCGCAGCCAGGCCATGTTGTTCTCCACCGTCTCCGGCGGCAGGTCCTGGCGGGCCAGCTTCTCGGCCTCGGCGAAGCGCCCCTGCAGGCCCAGGATCAGGGCCAGGTTCTGGCGCGCGGCCATGGGGGCGTCGGGACGGGCGGCGGCGGCGCGCAATAGGGTCTCGGCCTCGGCGGTCTCCCCGTGGTTCGCATAGAACAGGGCCAGGTTGGTTTCCGCCGCCGGATTGTCCGGGGCCAGGGCCAAGGCCTGGCGGTGGGCGGCCAGGGCCTCGTCGTCCCGCCCGGCCTGCTCGTAGGCGACGCCCAGCAGCGAGGCCGGACGCCAATCGGCGGGGGCCAGGGTCTGGGCTTGGCGGGCGGGCGCGATGGCGTAGAAGCCTTGGCCCTTGCCGATCTGGGCGCGGGCCAGCTCCAGCAGGGCCTCGACGTCGTTGGGCCGGGCCAGCTGGACGCGCTGGGCCGCGGCGATGGCCTCGTCATAGCGGCCGAGCGTCCGCAGCGCCTGGGACAGGGCCAGGCCCGCCTCGGCGTCCATGGGGTCGGCGTCCACCTCGCGGGCCCAGAAGGCGGCGCGGGCCAGGGGATCCAGTCGCTGGACCATGGCCCGGTCGGCGGGGCTCGCCTTGCGCGGCGCCTCAGCCGCGGCCGCGGCCGCGGCCACAGGCGGCTTTGCGGCGGGCTTGGCCAGGGCCGGGGTGGCCAGGACCAGGACGGGGACGAGGGCGGTTGCGGCGAGCGCCGACATGCGACACATGAACGTCACGGGCTCCGAAGGACGCCGCCATCCTCGCCCCGCCGCTTAAAGGAAGCGTTAAGCATAAATTGGAGGGCGAACGCCCATGTCCGAAGTCATCCTCGCCCAGCCGTCCGACCGCCCGGTCGTGCCGATCCGGCCCCTGACCGAGGCCGAGCTCGCGGGCTACCTGGAGACCGCTCCCGCCTTCGTCCAGGGCTTTGCGGCCCTCTCCGAATTCAAGGCCAAGGCCGGCCAGGTGCTGGCGGTTCCGGGCGAGGACGGGGCCTTGGCCCAGGTGCTGTTCGGCCTGGGCGTCGCGCCTGAGGCGCCGGTGTTCCGGGCCCTGCCGGCCAAGCTACCGGCCGGCGACTACCGCCTGGCCAGCCTGCCAGACGGGGTTAGCGCCGACGAGGCCGCCCTGGCCTTCGCGCTCGGGAGCTATCGTTTCGACCGCTACAAGCCCAAGGGCGGGACCAAGGTCCGGCTGGTGGCCGAAGGCGTCGATGTGGCCGAGGTGGCCAATGTGGCCCACGCCTGCGCCCTGGCCCGCGACATGGTCAACACCCCGGCCAATGACATGGGTCCGCTGCAGATCGAGACCATCGCCCGCGAGATCGCCGAACAGCACGGCGCCCGCATCACGGTGATCGTCGGCGAAGGCCTGCTGGAGGCAAACTATCCGGCGGTGCACGCGGTCGGCCGGGCGGCGGTTCCCGAGCGCGCGCCGCGGATGATCGAGATCAGCTGGGGCGAGGCGGGCAAGCCGCTGGTCGCCATTGTCGGCAAGGGCGTGGTGTTCGACACCGGCGGCCTGGACATCAAGCCGTCGTCGGGCATGCGGCTGATGAAGAAGGACATGGGCGGCGCGGCCCACGCCCTGGCGCTCGGCCGGATGATCATGGCCGCCAAGCTGCCGGTGCGGCTCAGCGTCCTGGTCCCGGTGGTGGAGAACGCCATCAGCGGCGACGCCATGCGCCCCGGCGACGTGCTGGCCTCGCGCCAGGGCCTGTCCATCGAGGTGGGCAACACCGACGCCGAGGGGCGGCTGATCCTGGCCGACGCCCTGACCCGCGCCGCCGAGCTTGAGCCGGCGCTGACCCTGGACATGGCGACCCTGACCGGCGCGGCGCGCGTGGCCCTTGGCCCGCAGCTGCCGCCCTTCTTCACCGATGACGAGGACCTAGCCCGCGATATCGAGGCCGCGGCCCAGGCGGCCCATGACCCGGTTTGGCGGCTGCCGCTCTGGAAGGGCTATGTGGACGCCCTGGACAGCGACATCGCCGATATCAAGAACGACCCGGACGGCTGGGCCCAGGCGGGCGCCATGACCGCGGGCCTGTTCCTGCAGCGCTTCGCGCCCACCGGCCCCTGGGCGCACTTCGACATTTTCGCCTGGAACCCGCGCGGGCGGCCCGGCTGGCCCTCGGGCGGCGAGGCCCAGGCGATCCGCGGCCTCTATCGCATGATCCGGACCCGCTTCGCGTGAGCCGCGACCCACGCCTGACCCCGGCCCGGCCGGATCTCGCCAGCCGCAGTCTTGAGGGGCTGGTGGCCGCGGGGGCCTATGTCGATCCCAAGCCCATGCGCGCGGCCCGCGCCGGGGCAGGGATCCACGTCCGCCCCGACCTGGCCTCCGAGCGGCAGGACCACCTGCTGTTCGGCGAGGTGTTCGATGTGCTGGAGGTTCGGGACGGCTTCGCCTGGGGCCAGGCCCGCCGCGATGGCTATGTGGGCTTTGTCGAGGCCGAGGCCCTGGACGCCGACGTCCGACTGCCCACCCATCGGGTCGCCGCGATCCGGACCTTCGCCTTCGCCGAGCCGAGCATCAAGACCCGGGCGCTTGGCCCCTATTCCCTGAACAGCCTGGTGACCGTCGAGGCGCGGGAGGGCCGGTTCGCCAAGCTGGCCGGCTCCGGCTGGGTGGTGGAGACGCACCTGGCGCCCATCGGCGTCTTCGAGACCGATCCGGCCAGCGTGGCCGAACGGTTCCTGGGCGCGCCCTATCTGTGGGGCGGCCGCGAGAGCCTGGGCCTGGACTGTTCGGCCCTGGTGCAACAGGCGCTGATGGCCTGCGGCCGGGGCTGCCCGCGCGACACCGACCTGCAGCAGGCCCTGGGCCGGGCGGTTGATCCCGCCGACCTGGCGCGCGGCGACCTGGTGTTCTGGAAGGGCCATGTGGCCATGATGCTGGACGCTGCGCGGATCATCCACGCCAACGCCCACCACATGTGCGTGGCCATCGAGCCCCTGGCGCAGGCTATCGCCCGGATCACGCCCAATAGCGGCCCGCCGGTCGCCTATCGCCGGCCCTGACAGCATCCTGAAACTAAAAACGCCGGCTGCGAGGTCCGCAGCCGGCGTATTCGTTGTGCGAAAGCCTGAAGCTTAGGCGG
>CAZXVO010000016.1:0-4388 GCA_964643835.1 uncultured Phenylobacterium sp.
CCGCGGCCGCGGCATGGTCGAGAAGATGAAGGAGCTGATCCCGCCGCACATGTTCCAGATCCCGATCCAGGCGGCCATCGGCGGCCGGATCGTGGCCCGGGAGACGGTGCGGGCTCTGCGCAAGGACGTGACCGCCAAGTGCTATGGCGGCGACGCCAGCCGCAAGCGCAAGCTGCTGGACAAGCAGAAGGAAGGCAAGAAGCGCATGCGGCAGTTCGGCAAGGTGGAGATCCCGCAGGAAGCCTTCATCGCCGCCCTCAAGATGGACAGCGATTGATCTCGCTACACTCAATCTGAGTTCAGTTGAAGTATACACCCAGATCGGGGGCGCGTTCGGCAGAATGCGCGCTTGGAAACCTGCCCAGATTGGGCGGTCTATTGGGATTTATCTGATTTCAACCACGTCGAGCCAGGAAGGCTTAAACGTGAAGACGGTATGTCCACGGGGATAGGAAGCCTCTCCCGGACGCCGCAATGACCCGCAAACTCCTCAAGGGCGACATGTTCTGGCCCCTCGTGTGCCTGGCCTTCCTGGCCATGGCGCTCCTGGTGGTGGCCGTGTTCAGCCTGGTCAAGGAATTCGATCTCTCCGCCAAGGCGCGGGAGGAGGCGGTGGTCCGCAACGGGGTCACCGGCCGGGTTGAGGAAGTCGCCAATCTGGTTCTGCCCCAGGTGATCTGGGACGAGGCCGTGGTCCGCCTGGACAACCGGTTCGATCCGAACTGGGCGCGCGAGAACATCGGCGAGTACCTGTTCAAGGCCAACGGCTTCTCGGCCAGCTTCGTGATCAATGGCCAGGACGAGCCCGTCTTTGCAGCCCTGAACGGCAAGCCAACCTCCTTGACCACCTATGGCCGGTTCCGCGACGACGCCACCCGCCTCATCGCCCGGGTGCGCGCCGAGGAAGATCGGCGGCGGTTGCTGAACAAGGTTTCAGCCCTGGGCGAGCCGGTTCGGGCCAGCACCGTCGTCGCCAACGAGGCCGGGCCCTTCATCCTGACCGCCACCCTGGTGCAGCCGGACTTCGGCGCCGCGATCCCCAACGGCGACTCCGCCATCGTGCTCACCGGCATGCCCATCGACCGGAACTTCCTGGACGCCTTCTCCGGCCGCTTCATGCTCCAGGACCTGCATGTCCACCTCGGCGACTCGTCCTCCGAGCCCGACGAGGCCCATGTCTCTCTGCGCGACGACTTGCGCCGCGACGTCGCCACCCTGGACTGGACGCCCCAGACCCCGGGCCTGAACCTGCTGAGAGAGCTGGTGGCCCCGATCCTGGCGGTGGTCTTCGCCCTGGCCGGCGGCGCCCTGTTCCTCTATCGCCGGGGCCGCACCGCGGCGCAGGGCCTGGTCGCCAGCGAGGCCCGGGCCGCGCACCTGGCCTATTACGACTCCCTGACCGGCCTGCCGAACCGGGTGCTGTTCTTCGACCGCCTGGGCCGCGCCCTGGACCAGCTGCGCCGGCACGCCCCGCCGGTCGCCGTGCACTGCATCGACCTGGACCGGTTCAAGGAGGTCAATGACACCTTCGGCCACCATGTCGGCGACCAGCTGATCCAGGAGGCCGCCAAGCGCCTCGCCGCCCAGTGCCGTGGGACCGACACCTTCGCCCGCCTGGGCGGGGACGAGTTCGCCATCGTCCAGACCGACGCGGGCGCCGCCCACGCCTCGGCCCTGGCCGCCCGGCTGCTGGAAGCCCTGTCCGAGCCCTTCGATCTGGAAGGCATGCGGGTGTTCACCGGTTGCTCCATAGGCGTGACCGTCTGCACCGATCCGGACACGGACCCGGCCGAGGCCCTGCGCCATGCCGACCTGGCGCTCTATCGCGCCAAGGAGAACGGCAAGTCCCAGTACTGCTTCTTCGAGGTCGAGATGGACGCGGCCATCAAGACCCGCCGCGCCCTGGAGTCCGACCTGCGGGAAGCCCTGGCGCGCGACGCCTTGGAAATGGCCTACCAGCCCCAGGTCAACCGCCACGGCGTCATGACCGGGGTCGAGGCCCTGGTGCGCTGGCGCCATCCTGTGCGCGGCGACGTCTCGCCGGCCTTCTTCGTGCCGATCGCCGAGGAGTGCGGCCTGATCGTCGAACTGGGCATGTTCACCCTGCGCCGCGCCTTCGAGGACAGCCGCCGCTGGGCCGGGCTGAAGATCGCGATCAACGTCTCGGCCAACCAGCTGCGCCTGCCCGACTTCGTGCTGCGCCTGGGCGAGCTGGTCGAGGAATACGCCGTCGATCCGCGCCAGTTCGAGCTGGAGATCACCGAGGGCATCCTGCTGGGCGACGATCCCGCCACCCACGACACCCTTCGCCGGCTGCGCCAGATGGGCTTCTCCCTGGCCCTGGACGACTTCGGCACCGGCTATTCCAGCTTGAGCTATCTGCAGCGCTACCCGATCAGCAAGATCAAGATCGACCGCTCCTTTATCGCCAACCTGGGCGTGGACCTGGAGTCCGAGGCCGTGGTCGGGGCGATCATCAAGCTGGCGCGAGCCCTGAAGCTGTCGGTCATCGCCGAGGGCGTCGAGACCGCGGACCAGCGCGAGCGCCTGGCCGCCGCGGGATGTTCGGAGATCCAGGGCTATCTGTTCAGCCGGCCCGTCGCCGCCGACCAGATCGAACAGCTGATGTCGGTCGAAAGCCTGTCGCCGGCGGCCTGATCTAGAACTTCCGTCTAGATTTCCAGCCGGTCTGCCTCGGCCACCGGACGCTTGCGGATCAGGCCGGTGCCCTCAAGGCTCGCGCCCTCAAAGCTGATCGCCCGCGAGGCGCCGCCGGACAGGGGCAGAGCCCCAAGGTCGGCGTTCACGAACCGGGCGTGGGAGAGCTTGGCGCCCTTGAAGCTCGCGCCGCGCAGGTCGGCGCCGGTGAAATCTGCGCCTCGCAGATCCGCGCCGTCGAAGTTCGCGCCCTGCAGCTGGGCCAGCGAGAAGTCGACCCCGATGGCCATCAGGTTCTTGGCCGTGAAGCCGGCCAGCACCCGCTCGCGGAAGCACCCCTGAGCCGGGCGCAGGTCGGCGCCGTCCAGCCGCGCGGGACGCCCCTTGGCGCCGTCGGTCTTGGCCCAAAGCTCAGCCTGGTTCAGTTCTTCGCGGATCTCGTCCACCCGAGCGATCGCCGCGGGCGTCGGATCAACCACGCAAGCCGCCAGCGCCTGGGCCGGAAGACCCAGCCGGGTCACGTCCACGCCGGTCAGGATCGCACCCTTGAGATTGGCGCCCGCCAGCTTGGCGCCCATCAGATCGGCGCCGCCCAGGTTGGCGTCGGCGAAGTTGGCGTTCTTCAGGTTGGCGTTGCGCAGGCGTGCCCCGCGCAGGGAGCAGTTGGAGAAGTCCACCGCATGGCCGACCACCTCGTCCATGCGTGCGCCATTCAGGCTGGCGCCGGTGAAGCTGGCCCCCGCGCCCAGCCGGCGCAGGCCGCCTGCATCGTCGACGACGCACAGCTCGGCGGCGCGCAGGTCGGCCTCATCCAGCACCGCACCCCCCAGCTTGGCCCCGGCGAAGCTGGAGCCGCGCAGGTCGGCGCGGGTGAGCCGGGCGTTGCGGAAGTCGCACTTGGCCAGGGTCGCGCAATAGAAGGCGGCCCGGCTGAGGTCGCCGCCAATGAAGATCGAGCCGGTCAGGTCGGCGCCGGTAAAGTCCGCCTCCATCAGGAGCCGCCCCTCGCAGCGCATCTTGTGCGCCACGACATAGCGCGGCAGGGCGCGCATCGCGCCGGGCCGTCCAGCCAGGAAGGCTTCGTGCAGGCGCACCATAGTTTCAAACCCCGCGGCGTCGAGGGCCTGGATCTTGGGCTGCAGGGGCTGGGATCGGCGTTGCATGTCCTAAAGCCTAGCTCGCGACCTCGCAGGAATTGGTAAACTGGAAGATGTGTCGCACCTGATCGCTGATAACCCAGACCTTGCCCCCCGCCCGACCTTACGTCATGGGTAGGAGACGGCGTTCTTGAAACGCCGACAGGGGGACGGAAACATGGAACACTTCGACGTGGTCATCGTCGGCGCGGGCCTTTCGGGCATCGGCGCGGCGGTGCATCTGCAGACCCAGTGCCCGGGCAAGACCTATGCGATCCTGGAAGGCCGGGACGCCATCGGCGGCACCTGGGACCTGTTCCGCTATCCCGGCATCCGCTCGGACAGCGACATGTACACCCTGGGCTATGTGTTCAAGCCGTGGACCCAGGCCAAGGCCATCGCCGACGGCCCCTCGATCCTGAACTATGTGCGCGAGACCTCGCGCGAGCACGGGATCGACCCGCACATCCGCTATGGCCACAAGGTGCTGTCGGCCGCCTGGTCCACCCCAGACGCCGCCTGGACGGTGACCGCCGAACAGGACGGCCAGACCCGGACCTTCACCTGCAACTTCCTGTTCCTGTGCGGCGGCTA
>CAZXVO010000016.1:4398-33394 GCA_964643835.1 uncultured Phenylobacterium sp.
ATGTAAGTTTCTATATCTCTGCACCGGATATTACGACTACGACGCCGGCTACACCCCGGACTTCCCGGGCGCCGAGACCTTCAAGGGCCGCATCGTCCACCCGCAGAGCTGGCCCAGCGACCTGGACTATGCCGGCAAGAAGGTGGTGGTGATCGGCTCGGGCGCCACGGCGGTGACCCTGGTGCCGGAAATGGCCAAGACCGCCGCCCACGTCACCATGCTGCAGCGCTCGCCCACCTATGTGGTGTCGCGCCCGGCCGAGGACGCCTTCGCCAACTGGCTACGCGCCAAGCTGCCGGCCAAGCTCGCCTATTCGATCATCCGCTGGCGCAACGTGCTGTTCGGCCTCTACTTCTACAACACCGCCCGCAAGAAGCCCGAGGTGGTCAAGAAGCGCCTGCTGGACATGGTCCGCGAGCAGCTCGGCCCGGACTTCGACGTCGGAACCCACTTCACCCCCAGCTACAATCCCTGGGACCAGCGCCTGTGTCTGGTGCCGGACGCCGACATGTTCCAGGCGCTGAAGTCGGGCGCGGCCAGCGTGGTCACCGACCACATCGAGAGCTTCGGCGCCCAGGGCATCCATCTGAAGTCGGGCCAGACCCTGGAGGCCGACGTCATCGTCACCGCCACCGGCCTGGTGCTGAAGCCCCTGAACGGCCTGGCCCTGAGCGTCGACGGCAAGGCGGTCGAGCCGGCCCGGACCCTGTCCTACAAGGGCATGATGTATTCCGACGTGCCGAACCTGGCCTCGTCCTTCGGCTACACCAACGCCTCCTGGACCCTGAAGTGCGACCTGACCTGCGGCTATGTCTGCCGGCTGCTCAACCACATGGACCGCACCGGCCTGCGCCAGGCCACCCCGCGCAACACCGACCCGACCATCGGCGAGGAGCCGTGGCTCGACTTCTCCTCGGGCTATGTGCAGCGGGCCATGGCCAGCTTCCCCAAGCAGGGCACCAAGGCGCCCTGGCGGCTGGACCAGAACTACGCGCTCGACCTGATGAACCTGAAGTACTCCAAGGTCGAGGACGGGGTCATGGAGTTCTCCAACCCCACGCCCCGCAAGGCCGCGGCCTGAGACCGGTTCGAGGATTGCCGACCGGGCGGAAGGGCGCCAAAAAAGCGCCCCAAGCTCGGCCTTAGGTGAGGCCGTCCTCAACCCGTCCGGGAGCCTTTGATGCGTAAGCTTGTGATCCTCACCGTCGCCGCCCTGGGGCTTCTGACCAGCGCCTGCAACACCGTGGCCGGCGTCGGCAAGGACATCACGGCCGCCGGCCGCGCCGTCACCGGCACCGCCGAGGACGCCAAGCGCTAACAACTTCGCCCCACAGGGGATGGAGCCGGCCGCGCTTTCGTTCTACAGTTGTTCGCACAGCGGTCGCGCAGGGCGGGGCCGCACCTTTCGCGCATGCGACGGCGGGTCACCCTTCCGCGCGTCGGCTGAAGTGAGCATATACCCGCCATGTCGAGTTCCGAAAAACCCAGCCTGTCCAAGGCCATGACCCGCGGCTTCAAGGGTCGCTGCCCGAACTGCGGCGAGGCCAAGCTGTTCTGGCGCTACCTCAAGGTCGAGCCGACCTGCCCGTCCTGCCGGCATGCGCTGGCTCAGTATCCAGCCGATGACGGCCCGGCCTATTTCACCATCCTGATCGTCGGCCACCTGCTGGTCGCGCCGGTGCTGCTGTTCCCGGTGATCTGGCAGACGCCGCCGGCCATCATGGTCCCGGCCGCCCTGATCCCCCTGGCCGTGGCGACCCTGCTGCTGCTGCCGCGGGTCAAGGGCGCCTTCATCGGCTTCATGTACGGGATGGGCGTGCGGGCCGCCGACCAGACCCTGCACACCGCCGACGTCGCCGAATAGCAAGCGGAACCGCCCCGAGGCGGCCGCCGTTCAGTCGTCCGAAGCCGGGCCTGTCGCCCGGCGCGGAGGAACGCCATGTCGCTCGGGACCATCTTGCTCATCATCCTCGTCCTGGCCCTTGTCGGGGCCCTGCCCAGCTGGGGCTATTCCCGGTCCTGGGGCTATTTCCCGTCCAGCGGGGTGGGCCTGGTGCTGGTGATCGTGCTCATCCTCGTCCTGATGGGACGGATATAGACGCCCGGCCCTTCCACCCGACGCCCGGCCCGGTCTAGGTTTGCGCCTCAAACCGGGGGGACAGGATGACGGCGACAGAAGCGGGCGGCGAACTGCCTATCGAGGCCCAGGCTCCAGGTCTGACCCCCGTCCAGCGGGCCAAGGCCATCCTGGGCGGATCGGCGGGCAATCTGGTCGAGTGGTATGACTGGTTCGCCTACTCGTCCTTCGCCCTTTATTTCGCCAAGCACTTCTTCCCCGCCGGGGACCGCACGGCCCAGCTCCTGGGCACGGCGGGGGTGTTCTGGGCCGGGTTCCTGGCCAGGCCCATCGGCGCCTGGCTGATGGGCCTCTACGCCGACCGGGCCGGCCGACGCGCCGCCCTCTCCCTGTCGGTGGCCATGATGTGCGCGGGCTCCTTCGCCATCGCCATCATGCCGGACTACAGCGTCATCGGCGCCGCCGCGCCCTTCGCCCTGCTGGCCGCACGCCTGGTCCAGGGTCTGTCCCTGGGCGGCGAGTACGGCGCCAGCGCCACCTACATGTCCGAGGTGGCGGGCAAGAAGAACCGGGGCTTCTGGTCCAGCTTCCAGTTCATGACCCTGATCATGGGCCAGCTCACCGCGCTCGCGGTGCTGATCGTGCTGCAGGCCCTGTTGCCCAAGGAAGCGCTCGAGGCCTGGGCCTGGCGCATCCCCTTCGTGATCGGCGGCGCCCTGGCCATCGTGGTGTTCTGGATCCGCCGCGGTCTGCACGAGAGCGCCTCGTTCCTGGCCGCCCAGAAGGCCGGCGCGGCGACGGAGAAGCATCCGCCGACCCTGTCCCTGTTCCTGACCTATCCGCGCGAGACCTGGACCATCTTCGGCCTGACCTCGGCCGGCTCCTTGGCCTTCTACGCCTACACGACCTACATGCAGAAGTTCCTGGTCAACACCGCGGGCTTCACCAAGGACGCCGCCACCGGGATCAGCGCCGCCTCCCTGGTCGCCTACATGCTGATCCAGCCGCTCTATGGCGCCCTGTCCGACCGGATCGGGCGCAAGACCACCCTGATGTTCGCCTTCGCGGCCGGGACCCTGGCCACCTATCCGGTCATGAGCCAGATCGCAGTGACCCATGATGCGGTCGCAGCCGCCATGCTGATCATCCTGCTGCTGGCCATCCTGTCGGGCTACACCGCGGTCAACGCCGTGCTGAAGGCCGAGCTGTTCCCGG
This sequence comes from uncultured Phenylobacterium sp., assembly GCA_964643835.1. GTDB lineage: Bacteria > Pseudomonadota > Alphaproteobacteria > Caulobacterales > Caulobacteraceae > Phenylobacterium. The sequence continues at coordinate 7,691 of CAZXVO010000016.1, forward strand.
CCCATATCCGCGCCCTGGGCGTCGCCCTGCCCTATGCGCTCGCCAACTCGATCTTCGGCGGCTCGGCGGAGTTCGCGGCCCTGAAGTTCAAGCAGGCCGGCCATGAGAGCGGCTTCTACATCTATGTGGCGGCGGTGATGGCGGTGGCGTTCCTGATCACCCTGACGCTCAAGAACACCAACCGGCACAGCCTGATTGCGGAGGACTGACCGCCTTGCGCCTCGGACACCTGCCCCTGTCGGCCCTCGACCTCATGGCCCTCGTCCTGTTCCTGGCGGTGTGGTTGGCCTATGAGCCGCTTCTGAAGGCGGCCTCGCGGGGCAAGGGCCACATCAACACCGACATGACGGTGATCCGGGGCGCCTGGATGCGCAACATGGCGGTGCGCGAGAACCGGTTCATGGACGGCCAGCTGCTGGGCCACGCCCTGAACTCGGCCTCCTTCTTCGCCTCGTCCAACCTGATCCTGATCGCGGCGGCGGCCGGCGCCCTGTTCGGCGGCGAGCAGACCTTCCGCTCGGCCTCCAGCCTGCTGGTCATCAAGACCTCCTCGCGCCTGCTGTTCGAGGGCCAGATCGCCCTGGTGCTGGTCGCCCTGGCCCGTGGCCTGCTGGATTTCATCTGGTCCATCCGCCAGATGAACTACTGCATCGCCGCCGTCGGCGCGGCGCCCGACAGCCACGACCCTGCGTTCGAGGCGGCCTATGGCGAGGCGGCGTCGCGGCTGATCAACCCGGCCCTGTCCTCGTTCAACGCCGGGGTGCGCGGCTACTACTTCTCCCTAGCCGCGGCGGCCTGGCTGTTCGGCCCCTGGGCCTTCATCGCCGCCACCCTGGGCGCCGTGACCCTGCTGCTCACCCGTCAGCGCAAGTCAAAGGCGGCCAGCGCCATCGCCGACATCCGCCGCCTGCTGGAAGACCGCTCCCAGGGCTAGAGGCCCAGCTCCCGCCGCGCCGCGCGGGTCAGCTTCGCGGCGATCAGGGCGTGGGCGTTGGCCAGCCAGCCCTCCACCTCTGCGGCGTCGAGATCATCCATGTCCTCGAACGCGACCCACTTGGCCCGCGCCAGATAGGGCGCCGGGCGCGCCTGCCCCGTCTCGATCAGGACCTCATAGGCGAGATCGCTGACCTTGATCGAGAAGGCGCCGCCCAGGCCCAGGATGGCGAAGATCTTGCCGCCCACCTTGAACACATCGGCCCCGCCCCACTGCACCACGTGGGTGGCGGCGGGCAGGGCCAGGGCGGCGGCCTTGAAGGCCTGCGGCGTCACGCCTCGACGCCGACCCCGATCGGGCAGGTCACGCCGGTGCCGCCGATGCCGCAATAGCCGCCGGGGTTCTTGGCCAGGTACTGCTGGTGATAGTCCTCGGCGAAATAGAACTCCGGCGCATCACCGATCTCGGTGGTGATCGCGCCATAGCCGCGCGCCTTCAGCGCCGCCTGGAAGGCGTCGCGCGAGGCCTCGGCGGCCGCCTTCTGCTCCGGCGAATAGGCGTAGATTCCCGAGCGGTACTGGGTGCCGATGTCGTTGCCCTGGCGCATGCCCTGGGTCGGGTCGTGGTTCTCCCAGAACACCTTCAGCAGGTCGGCGTAGGTGACCTGGGCCGGGTCATAGACCACCAGCACCGCTTCGGTGTGGCCGGTGCCGCCGCTGCAGACCTCTTCATAGGTCGGGTTGGGGGTGTAGCCGTTCACATAGCCGACGGCGGTGACCCACACGCCCGGGACCTGCCAGAACTTGCGCTCGACGCCCCAGAAGCAGCCCATGGCGAACTGGGCCAGCTCCAGGCCCTCCGGATAGGGCCCCTTCAGCGGGCGGTCGTTCAGGAAGTGCGTCTCAGCGGTGGGCAGGGCCATGGGCCGGCCCTTCAACGCGGTCGCAGGGGTGGGCATGTCGAGGGACTTCTTGCCGAACAGCATGGGCGGCCGCCTTTCACGCGAGATTGGATCGAGCCCCAATATAGGGTCCTGCGCGGCCTTTTGCACCGTCTGCCCTCACAGCCCAGATGCGCGCTTGCTCCGCCGGGCTCCCTGAGTATATTGCGCGCCTTCCGCGAGGGGCCCGCCCCCTTTCGGAGTGTGGTGAGGTGGCCGAGTGGTTGAAGGCGCACGCCTGGAACGCGTGTATAGGGGAAACTCTATCGAGGGTTCGAATCCCTCTCTCACCGCCACTCGTCAAGCGACGATTCTCAACCAGTAAAATCAGTGACTTGCTGAGGCGACCCGCGGGGCGCGTACCCTTTCCGCACATCCAAGTGGGACTCACGGGCGGGGTTCCTCGGGCTCATTTTGCGCCGCAGATTTCTGAGACTTTATGACCTGATCGGCTTGGCTCGGCTTCCCCCGTACCGTGCCGGGCTGGGGGGTGGCGGCGGCGGATCGGACGGACCCTCCCCAGGGGGTTTGCGGAGCGCTGCCCGGACACGGGCCAGCCAGGCCCAGAACGCGGGCCACCCTCGCTGCACCAGCCAGGCGCCGCTGCCGCGGCCAACCTCACCGAGGAACGGCTTCACCATCTCCCATACGAAATCCCAGTCTCCAGTACCCATCGCGCGGCTCTCCTTGCCCTGCGCTCCACCGGGGAGCAGTCGCGAGGGGAAGGCTGAGGCGGTCGGGACGCGCGAACAACGCACCCGCATCAAGAGGTTGCCTAGGGGCGGCTAACCTCCGCCGGGTCGGGATGCAGCGTGCAAGTGAAGCAGCATGAGTATGCCAGCGAACGTCGCCAGCCCAACCTTCAGGTCGTGAGGAGCGACCGCGAAGAGGGCGAGAGCAACAAAGTTCCAGAACAGGATGATGCGTGTCCGGGTCTTGAACATCACCCCCACCCCAACAGCCGCGCCAGGAAACCTCGTTTCCGCGTCCCACCAACGTTCTGCATCGGCGGCTGACCGGCTCCTTCAGAAAGGGGCTGATCGACGAGCTTCATCAGATCCTTCCGGGCCACCTTCAAGCCCGTCACCTCGACCTCGCGGTCGAAGGTGTTGGGGTTGAAGCCGCAGAGGCTCGCCGCCAGATCGATGGGCGCATCGAACACGTAGTCGGCGCCGCCGTTGTTCCGCAGTTCCTCCAGCAGGCCCTTGTGGATGCCCTCCAGCGCCGGGGGTGGGTCTCCCCAGACGTCCAGATGCTCAAGTCCGTAGGTGCAGTGGTGCTGGGCGGACCAGACCAGAACGCCGTCAGAGGCGCCGAAGGCGCCGCTGAACATCACGTGTTCTTCCAGATAGGCCCCGACTGCGTCCCCACCCCGGGATACGGCGACCACCCGCTCTCGGCTCGCGAACCTGTGGTCCTCCGAGACGACAAACCACCAGCCGTCCAGTTCAAACGCAGCGAACCTCGCCGGCGCGGGCACGGGATATAGCTGCTCAGGCCCGCCAGACGCCGCGAGACCAAGGGCGTCCAGCATTTCCGTCAGATCCAGGCACCGCGACGCAACCCACGAGATTGATAGCCCCATCGCGGCCCCTCCACATCCTGTGCGGGACGCACTCTTCTAAAGCTCGCAAAAGGCGTCAAGAACAAAAAATGAACTTAGCTTTTCTGCTCTCCTGGAGCCCCCACCGCCTGACTGCGATCACCGCCACTTAGTCGGCAAGCAGAGTCAGCCCGGTTTGCTGGCGACAGATCTCCGCCAGACTGCATCCACACTCTGCCGCGTGATGCGCTCCGCCCACCGGTCCCAGCGGCCTTACACTTCCAAGGATTTCGATCGGACACCCACGGCGTACGCGCTTTCCGTCGCCCAGCCCGAACCGTCACTCCAGCAGATCTGTCCCCATCTGCCTCAGCAGCTTAAGGAGCGCCCGGCGATCCTCATCGGACCAGCCGCGCAGCCGATCTTCAAGAATCCGACGGCGGGTCTGGTTGAACTCCGCCAGCATCTTTCGGCCCGCCTCGGTCGGTCGCAGCATGCGTACCCGCCGGTCGGTGCTGGACACTTCCCGTTCAACCAGTCCGAGCTCTTCGAGCCTTGCGGTCTGTCGACTGACCGTCGAGTGATCGCGCCCGACCAGGCCCGCCAGTTCCACCGCCCCGATCGGCGCCGCCGCCCCGATCCGCGTGAGCAGGGGGAACAGGGCCCGATCCAGCTTCACGCCGGCTCTGGCCAGAAAGCGGTCATCCAGTTCCGGGCGGTTCATGGCCCCGCTGATCTGCAGGAGCAGCAGGTGGAGGTCCTCGGTCCAATGCGTCATGTGTGTAAAATGCACCGAATTTCTTGACTTGTCCCGCCCCTCGAATTATCCGTGCATAATACACGGAGTAGCTGGCATGCGGCTTTCGTTTCTGAGGTGGGGCAAAATGCGGGTCACGTTTCTGGGGTTGGGCAAGATGGGGGCGGCCATGGCCTCCAATGTTCGCAAGGCAGGGTACGACCTAACGGTCTGGAACCGCTCTCCTGAGAAGGCTGAAGGCCTGGTCCGCGCCGGCGCAAGGCTCGCGCCCGACCCCCGTGCAGCTGTGCGGCAGGCGGATATCGTCATCTCCAGCTTAGCCGACGACGCATCGGTCGAGGCTGTCGTCTTTGGAGCCGATGGAATCCTCAGCCAGCTTCGCAAGGGGGCGATCCATGTGGGAACAAGCACCATCGCGCCGGCTCTCGCCGAGCGGTTGGCCCAGGCGCACGCGACCTTTGGCGCGCAGTATGTATCTGCGCCGGTTCTGGGACGCGTTCCCGCCGCCGAAGCTGGGGAGCTGACCACTTTTCTGGCCGGAGACGCCGGCGCCGTGGCGGCCGCCCGCCCGGTCATCTCCAGCTACGCACCCGCGATCATCCCGGTCGGCGAAGACCCCCGGCACGCGAGCAGCGCGAAATTGGTCGCGAATTTCCTCGGGGTCGCGGCGATGGATCTTATCGGGCAGTCGATGGCGATGGGCGAGCGATGCGGCCTGAGCCCTGAGGTCCTTCGAATGATGCTGTTCGGCCTGTTCGGCGCTGAAGCGACCCGGGACTATATCCAGAAGATCGCCGTTCGAGACTTTGACGATGTGGGCTTCACGGTCACTGGCGGTCTCAAGGATGTCGATCTGATGATCGCGACGGCGCGAAGCGCAGGGGTCACCTTGTCCAGCGCTCTCGCCATTCGGCAGAAGCTCGCGGGGGCGATCTCCCAAGGCTGGGCCAACAAGGACTGGTCCTGCTTCACGGACCTGGACCGCCGGATCTAGGAGGCCCCATGTCCCTGGTTCCTTTCGTCGAGACCCCGAATTTTGCCGAGTACAGCGAGCGGTTCAGGGATCACTTCACCATGCACCGTCGCGAAGACGGGGTCCTTCTGGTCCGCGCTCATACCTTGGGCGGTCCAATTCAGCTGAGCGTCGAAAACCACCGGGCCTTGGGCCAGATGCTGAAGACCGTCGGCAGCGATCCGCTCAACGAAGTGCTGATCCTGTCCGGCACGGGCGACGACTTCATGATGGCCATCGACCCGGAAGGCTTCGCCCTCGAACACGAGGACCTTCAGAACTGGGCTTACGAGTATGCGTACAAGGACGGGCGCATCAACGTGAGCGCCCTCATCAACGATCTCGAAATCCCGACGATCGGAGTGCTGAACGGATCAGGGGCGCACGCCGAAATATGCCTCATGTGCGACATCACGCTCTGCGCGGAGGAAGCCGTGATCTTCGACCCGCACTTCACCATGGGCTCCGTACCCGGGGACGGCATCCACTCCTGCCTGATCGAGCTCCTCGGGGTGAAGCGCGCCGCCTACGCGATGATGACGGGTCAGCGGATCGACGCCCGGACAGCCCTGCAATACGGGCTCGTGAACGAGGTCGCCCCGCGCTCGGAGCTCATTGATCGGGCCTGGCGCCTGGCGGATCACATCATGCGCCAACCGCGCGTGACCAGACGCCTGACAACTCAGATCATCCGGCGGCCCTGGCGCAAGCGGATCGCGGACGACCTGGATGGCGGGTTCGGCATTCAGATGTTCGCCCATCTGGCGAAGCGTGAGGCGATCCACAGTCCAGCACGGGCCCAGGACGCCGCCGAAGCCACCCGCGACCTGTTGGACTGATCCCCTATCAGTGAGCCCGGGGGTATGGCGCGTCGGGCGAGACGCTTGGCCGCCCAGATATCCGCAAGGGCTCGTGAGCGGGAGAAGGCGCCTCTACCGAGGCCGGAGGTTGGGGCTGCCAGCTACAAACCCTCGCTTCACGTGGCCTCGAGCGAGGCCGGCGCATCAAGGGCGCCGGCCCCCTGGAGGGCGATGTGCAGCCGGGCTGGCCGCGCCTCAGAAGCCGAGTTCGCTGAGGCCAGGATGATCGTCCGGCCGACGGCCCAAGGGCCAGTGGAACGCACGCTCGGAGGCCAGGATCGGCAGGTCGTTGATGCTGGCGTAGCGGCGGCGCATCAGGCCCTCGTCGTCGAACTCCCACATCTCGTTGCCGTAGGACCGGCTCCACTGGCCCTGGGCGTCGCGGTGTTCATAGGCGAAGCGTACGCCGATGCGGTTCTCTCGGAAGCCCCACAGCTCTTTGATCAGGCGGTAGTCCAATTCGAGAGACCACTTTCGGGTCAGGAAGGCCTCAATGGCCGGTCGCCCCTCAAGGAATTCAGCGCGGTTTCGCCAGCGGCTGTCGGGCGTGTACGCCAGCGCGACCCGGGCCGGGTCCCGGGTGTTCCAGGCGTCCTCGGCGAGGCGCACCTTGCGTATCGCACCGTCCAGGTCGAACGGCGGGCGCGGCGGGGGTATATTCGGGGTCATGCGCAGGCTCCTTGGTCGGCGATGCGGGCTCGCAGCGCCCGGTTCTCGGTTTCGAGTTGCGCGATCCGTTCGCGCTCCGGTGCGAGCGCGTCCACCAGCTCGGCGGGGGTGAAGCGCGGGGTGATGTGCTGCGGACAGTTCCAGTCGAACGCCTCCAGCACGATCCGTTGGATGCGTTCCGGGCGGCCCCTGTAGCCGTCGAGGACCAGGCTACGGGCGAGCTCAGGGTCCACATCGAGGCCAATGGCCGTCATGCGGCCATAGATCTTCAGGCGTCGCCTGTTCGGGTAGTCCATCAGGAACAGGCATACGCGGTCGTTCGCTGCGGTGTTGCCCAGGGTCAGGTACTGCCGGTTGCCCCGGAAGTCTGCGAAGGCCAGCGTGCGGTCATCGAGCACCCGCAGGAAGCCTGGCGGGCCACCCCGGTGCTGCACATAGGGCCAGCCGGTCTCGGACACAGTCGCCACATAGAAGCTGTCGCGCGCGGCGATGAAGTCGCGTTCCGCCGCCGAAAAACTGTCCGATGCACGGTCGATGTCGTCGCGGGCGTACAGTCCGGCCGAGCCGTTCGCGGCCTGGGCCGCCCGCACGCTGGGGGTCATGGCGATGTGGAGGAAGCCGTAGCTCATCGCGGGTCTCCGGAATGGCGGGGGCGGCCGGCAGTCCAGCCGCCCCCTTAGGATCAGGCGGCCTCAGCCGTCAGGCTCACCGGAAAGTCGATGTCGGTCTTGGCGACGTTGTTGATCAGGTTGGTCAGGAAGTTTTCGGCCACGACGGCGACGATCTCGATCACTTGAGCATCGGTGAAGCCCGCGGCGCGGACCGCGTCCAGGTCGGCCGCATCCACATCGCCCCGCGTTTCGGCGACCTTGCGGCCGAACCGGACCGCGGCGTCGGCCTTTGCGTCGGTCGAGCCACCCCGTCGGTTCAAGGCGATCTCCTCGGGCGTCAGGCGCGCGAGGTTCAGGCCCAGATAGGTGTGCGCCGACAGGCAGTAGTCGCAGCCATTCACCTGCGCCGTGGTGATGGCGAGACGCTCGCGCGTCTTGACGTCCAGGGCCTTGGACAGCGCGCCGCCCAGGCTCGTGAGGCCGTTGAGCGCCGCCGGGCTCAGCGCGACCAGGCGGTAGAGGTTCGGCACAACGCCCAGTTGGGCGTTGACGGCGTCAAGGACAGGATGCGTGGCGGCCGGCGCGGCGTCACGGGTGGGGATGGCAATGCGGGACATTTGAAACTCCTCGGCGTGTTGAGCGGCGGCGCCGCGATGGCCAAGGTGTAGACCCTCTCCCGAAGAGGGGTTATCCAGTCATTTCGAGAGTTATTATCTCATTTTTTGGAAGACTAAGATGGATCGTCTCGACGCCATGGCGATGTTCGTCGCGGTCATCGACACCGGAAGCCTGTCGGCGGCTGGACGACAGTTGGGCGTGCCCCTGCCGACGGTCAGCCGCCGTATCGCCGAGCTAGAGGCGCGGCTGGGGACCCGGCTGCTGATCCGCTCGACCCGCAAGATGGCGCTCACCGAGGCCGGCGCTGCATTCCTTGTCTCCGCACGCCGGATCCTCGAACAGGTGGACGAGGCGGAGCGATCCGCCGCCGGTGAATACCTCGCGCCGCGGGGCGAACTGGTGGTCGCCGCGCCGATCCTGTTCGGCCGTTTGCATGTCGTACCTCTGGTGACGGCCTTTCTGGCGCGCCACCCGGATGTGCGGGTCCGACTCGACCTCTCGGATCGCAACACCGACCTCATCGACGATCACATCGATGTGGCGATCCGGATCGGCCGGCTCCCGGACAGCACCCTGGTCGCCACCCGCCTCGGCGCCGTGAGGAGCATGTTCTGCGCGAGCCCGGCCTTCCTGGCCGCTCACGGTACGCCGCGCACGGCAGAGGAGCTGAACGCCCTCGACACAATCGTCTTCACCGCACTAGGCGGCCGTGACAGCTGGCCGGAGGGTGCGGAGGCCGTCGGACGCCCACGTCTGACGGTGACGACCGCCGAGGCCGCCCTGGACGCCGCAATCGCAGGAAGCGGAGTCACCCGGGTGCTGTCGTACCAGGCGGCGACAGCTGTGCGCACTGGCCAGCTTCAGCACATCCTTCCCGCCCTCGATGGGGCGGACCTGGATGTCAGTCTCATTCACGCGGCCCAGGGCCGGATCGCCCAGAAGACGCGGGCGTTCCTCGACATGGCCGCACCTCACCTTCGGCAACAGTTGGCCGGGCCCGCCAGGTGACCGCCCAACGCTAACAAGGGCGAGGCGCGTTGGCGCCATCGACCGCCCGCTCAGGCGGCCGCCGGCACGATGCGCAGGAAGTTGTCGGTGTAAAACTTGGCCTTCACCGCCTCATCCTGCCCCTCAAGGTGCCGCTCGAACTTGCCGATCGGATCGCGGCCGCCCTCGATATGCGGGTAGTCGCTGGAGAACAGATAGAGGTCCGGGCTGGACTGCTGGAGCATCATGCCCAGGTCCTCGAGCGGGAACGGCGTGAAGGCCATCTGCTCGATGATCTGCTGCGAGGGGCTGCGCTTCTGAACCTGGAGGTTCGCGTCGTTGCGGCCCCAGGTGCGCGCGACCCAGTCCAGACGGCGCAGCATCTCAGGCGCCCAGCCGGCGCCGAGCTCGATCGCCGCGCCCTTCAGGTTCGGGTGGCGATCCAGCACGCCGTCGAGCACCAGCATGCTGATGAAGGCTTCCGGCACCTGGTGCTGCAGGGCGGCGTCCTTGGTCCGCACGTTCTCGCCGCCGCCCAGCCAGTCCTTCACCGGCGCCCGGCCGTTGTTCTCCCAGGCCTTCGACTGCTGCAGGGGCGCGCCCCCGACGTGCATCACAAACGGAACCCGGGCCTCCGCCAGGCGCGCCCAGAAGGGCTCGAAATCCACGTGCCCCGGCGAACGGCCGAGGGGCGCGCGGTGCGGCACCCAGACGGCGCCGAGCCCCTGCGCCAGCACCCAGTCGAGCTCCGCCAGCGCCAGCTCCGGCTCATCCAGCGGGATCGCGGCGACGCCGATCATCCGGCTGTCGGCCTTGCAGAAGTCGGCCATGTGCCGGTTGTGAGCGCGGGTCGCGCCATAGCGCAGCCGCGGCTCCAGCTTGGAACTGGGGGAGAAGGGCATCCGCAGGCTGTGGGTGGCGAACACCAGCTGTTTGGTGAAGCCCAACAGGTCCAGGGCCTTGGACCGATCGGCGCTGTCGAAGGCGCCGAGCGCCTGGATTTCCTTGGACTTGGCGATGAGCTCGTCGCCCATCGCGATCTGCTCGGCGCGGTGGGCGTCGCTGTGCCGACTGCCCTGGCCCACGATGACCGCGACCTCCTCGTCGGTCACGATCGAGGCCGAGTAGCTGACTTCCGGAATCTCGTCCCTCAGCGCCGGGTCCGCGTACTTCTTCAGGAAGTCGGGAAGCTCCATGATGTGGCTGTCGGCGTCATAAAAGGCGCGCGTCGCGGGCGCATAGGTCATGGTGTCCTCCCTTGGGCCCGCGGCTATCCTGCGCGTGGCGTCGAAAGGCAGCTTAGGCGGCTTGTGCGCCGTCGGCCAGTCATGGGCGCGGCGGCGCGCCCTACCCTTCGATGCGCAGGAAGCGCGCCGCGTTGTCATGCAGGATCATGCGCTTCTGGCGATGCGTCAGGAACGGAGCTTCCTGGATGCGTCGGACCGCGATCGGGATGGCGTCGGGCCACACCATATTGTCCGAGCCGAACATGATCCGGGTCTCGAGCCCGGCGTCGATGAGACGCTTCAGATAGGCGTAGAAGTCGGCCTTCGGGTAGGCGTAGTCCAGGACGCCGACGTCCACATAGAGCTGGGGATGCGCATAGAGCATCGCGATCATCGCGTCGCCGAAGGGCCAACCGGCATGCATGGCGTAGACGCGCAGCCGGGGATGCTTGACCAGCACAGGCTCGAGCCGAAGAGGATCGCCCGCAGCCACGCGGTAGTCGGGCGTGGCGAAATAGACCGTTCCGGGCGGGCCGGGGCCCAGGTGAACGCCCACGGGGATGTCCAGCTCTTCCGCCAGCGCAAAATAGGGCTCGAGCCGCGGATCATCGGGCGCGACGCCGCTGTACTGGGTCGTCAACTCGCTGAGCGCGGCGAGCCGCCCCTCGGCATGAAGCCGCCGAAGGCTGTCGAGGGATGGGAAGCTCGCAGGATCGCCGAAGCCGACGCCCGCCAGGATATGGCCTGAGGCGTGGCGCTCGAAGTCCTGAACGACATCCGGCTCCCCCCCGGCCAGGGCCAGGATCTTGCCCTCCACCAGCATCTGGACACTGCGGTCCCGCAATTCGCTGGCGCTCAAGGGCGATGACAGCGGGTTGGCGCAGGCCGGGCGCACGGAAAAGCCTTCCACATAGACGTCGATGGGTTTGCCAGGATCACGCGGCGCCCATTCGGGATATGGCGCACAGATCTTGCCGCCGGGCGGGCCTTCGGCATCCGGGCGGTCGGCATGGAAATGCATGTCGATGACGGCGAACCGTGGCGCAGCTTCCGCCAAGGTCGGTAACGCCAAGCCGAGTATGACGCCAATCAAGCCGACCAGGTTCCGCATGCCCCACCCCTTCTGACGCCGCAGAACAGTGTGGCCTTTCGCAGCCCCCGGCAACCGATCCTTGCCAGTGCGTCAAGCCTGAAAGCTTCAGGGTTCACGCTCGGTGAGCACTCCGTTGATCACGTCATAGATCCGGACGAACGCGGGGGCGCTGACCTCCAGCGACTTCAGATCCAGCCGGCTTCCCGGCCCGACGCCGACGACCCGGACGCCGGTCATGGTCAGCGGCTTGCCAGGGGCGACGACGCGCGCCTCTCCCCCATGCACCACCCAGGCGGCCTTTCCAGGAGCCTCGGCGTGGAAGCGCGCGGTTCCGTCAGCCTCCACGGTCAGGGCCGAGCCTTCGTCGATCCCGAGCCCGACAAGCCGCAGGGCCGGCGCCTGACGCTCGGCCCTGGCGAGGAAGACGATCAGGCGGCCCAGCCGGCTGCGGGTGTCGAAATGGCTGTCGGTGAGCACCCGCGCCATCAGGGGCGTATGCAGGAAGCCGGTCTCAAGGGTGACGGCGTCGCCCAGGGGCGCCTTCAGCGCCTCCACCGAGGTGATCGAGCCGCCGTCCATGGCGCCGTAGAGCCAGGCGCCCTGCACCGCCAGGCCGGCTGAGCTTCCCCCAAACGGCTTGCCGGCGGCGACGGCGGCGTCGAGGACCGAATTAAGCGGCGTGCCGCGCCACATCCGCACATACTTCGCCTGGTCGCCGCCGCCGATGAATACGCCGTCCGCCGCCTTGACCGCGGCCAGCAGCTTCTTGTCGTAGGCGCCCTTGCGGCTTTCGAAGACGAAGGTCCTGACCGAGGCCACGCCGCCGATCCGGTTATAGAACTCCTCCTGGTCGTCGGCCGCGCCCGAGGCGCGGAGCACCACGATGTGGCCGTGGCCGGCTTGGTTCGTGAACCATCGGAACGCCTCAAGAGGCCAGTCGCCGCCGCCGGCTAGCAGAAGCCCGCCCGAGGTCGGCTCTGGCCGCGGCGCGGCCTCATCGCCGATCACATAGGTCCGGTAGCCGGGTCCGCCCCGCCAAGCCGGCGCGCCAAGCGCAGGCGCAGAGAGCCCCAACGCCGCGCAGCCGAACATCACACCAAAGCCCCGGGCGAGCCGGCGGACGAGGTTGGAACGACGGACGGGCAAGGCCTGTTCTCGCCTTAGACGCGGGAGGGCGGGTGAGACCGCCACGCCAACGACCCTGCCAGCCGGCGCGGGTCCACACAAGCCAACTCAACGTGCTTTGCCCCAGGCCGGCGCGGCGTGATCGGCTGACCGGAACGGAGCCGGGGAAAGGCGTGATGCAGGGATCACTGGGGGAGAAGATTGGCGAGGGGCACTTCGCAGAGGTCTACGCCTGGGCGCCTGGCCGGGTCGTGAAGCTGTTCAGGTCCGCCGTTCCCGGCCGGATCGCCGCCTATGAGGCGCATATGACCCAGGCGGTCTTCGAGGCCGGCGGGCCAGCGCCCCAGGTGTTAGATAGGGTCACGATCGATGGGCGTCGCGGCTTCGTTCTGCCGCATCTGGTGGGTCCCACTTTGCGCGAAGGGCTGACACAAGGCGAGGTCTCAATCGAAGAGGCCGGGTCGATCCTGGCGGTCCTCGCCCACGCCGTTCACAGGACGCCGCCACCGGCCGACGCTCTTACGCTCCACGACTACATGATCGCATCTTTGCGGACGTCCCAGGGCCTGCTTCCTGATCATTTGGCGACGGGCGTCCTGGGGCTGATCGCGCGCTTGCCGTCCGATGATCGCCTGAGCCACTGCGACCTGCATCCCGGCAATGTGATCCTGACGGACGCGGGCCCGCAACTGGTGGATTGGACTGGCGCCAGGCGGGGCGGCGCCCTGTACGACCTGGCCTGCTCCCATTTCCTGCGGGTCGAGCTTGCGCCCGAGATCCTGGGCGCGCCGGCGGCGCAGCAGCGGTTGGACCTCGCGACCCGATCGTCCTATGCGCGCATCGCCGGACTGGACGCGGGGGACCTGATGGCGGGGGTACAGGATCACCTGCCTGTCGTTCGAGCCTTCTTCCTGCTGGGGGGCATGCCCAAGCCGGCCACACGGGAGCGCCTGCTGGGCCGGCTGGAAGGCGATGTCCGATCCTGATCGCAGCCCCCGCGCGGTGGCCTTGCCTAGCCCGCCGGCGCCTGCAACAGCTCCACCACATAGCCGTCGAGATCCTTGCACAGGCCGACGACGGCGCCGCCCAGGCTGGCCTGGGGCGCGGGCTCCAGCTGGGTGGTCCCGCCCGCAGCGCGGATGGCGGCGGCGGCGGTGGTAGGATCGGTGACATAGAAGACCAGCTTCACCGGGACGTCCCGATAGTTGCGCGCCGAGCCGTCGGTCCAGTGCATCAGCACCACCGCCGTGCGGCCTTCGTGGCTGAGCACGATCTCGTCCATGTAGGGCAGCTTGAAAGTCTGGACCCGCTTCATGCCCAGGGCGGTCTCGTAGAACACCGCCGAGGCTTCAAGGTCAGACACGCCGATCCCGACAGCCCCAAGAAAATCAGGTGAACGCGGCATGGTCTTCCTCCCGGCTTGTTGGCGTGTGTGTACCCGATCTTCGAAAGTCGCGACAGGCGTCTAGAAGTTTGGAGCATGACGCCCCTGAAACCAGGGACACCTTCTGCTCTCGCGCCCTAGTCCCACCCAGACCCCGGCCAAACGAAATTTAGACGCGCACGCAGTGGACCGAACACGGGTCCCCTTGGAGGCCGGTCGGCATAGTTTCCCCCAGGCAAGACGCCGCCCCTTGTATTGCCGGTTCCAGGCAGGAACAGACAGTCGCAAGGGAGAAGCTCGGGAAAGTCAGGCGAGTCGATCTTCCCCGAGGCCATTCCGGCCAGAAGGTCCGTGAGTCCGACCTCAAAAACCGTAGTCTGGTGACTTCCGCGCCCCCACATGACGACCCGCCAGTCATCAGGGGGGCCGTCCGTCAGCCAGAAGAGGTAGTCTCCAAAGTCCGTCCCGCCCCAGACCAGGAGCCCTCCGGGTTCAGGCCACAGGGTATAGGGAAATCCCGGATCGCCGGAGAAGACAAGGTGCATCGCCTTGGCCTCGGCCAAGAGCTGAACGTACGGACTCCAGGAATAGGGAACATAGACGCTCAGGAACTCCATGAACTGTCCCTCCCCGTAGAGTCGGACGAAGTCCTTGTAGTCCTGTGGCAACGCGGTTCCGAGTTGCGCCTCAAGGCGCTCCCATGGTCCATCGAAGGCGTCATAGGGGGCGGCCGGCGGCGGAACCACCTCCGCCAAACGCTCCACTGTCATCGCCGCGTTCCTGCGGGATTCTGGATGATCTTTGCCGAAGGTGGCTCGCGATCACCAAGCGCTGTCAGCAAAACAAAAGCAGGCGGAAGCGCGCTATCAAAATATAGGGGCTTAATCTGATAATCTATGACTTCCCCATTCCTCAATCTACGAGCAACCTCATCTTCAAAGTTGCGCATCTGAGGTGAATTTGTGGGTTTTTGAGTAAGTGTAGCCAGGTTTTGCATTTCTCGTCCTGTGCCGCCGAGCATATTCGCGAGTAGGTGACCTCGAGCTTCATTGAATGCATTGCCATTCCCGCTCCAGCCCGGAGGCCGTAGACGGCGACTGGCTCTACTACCCGTATTGAGTATGTCGGAGGTCAGGGTCGCCGACACGCCACCAGCCTGACCTTTTGGCGTGACCTTCGCGAACCTCACCGCGGGGCGAATCTCTGGCGACGCCTCAACCGCCGCACCAGTAGCCGCAGGCATTCGCACTGGCGCGCCACGAACGGCCGCCAACGGTAAGCCAACATCTATCACTGACCCGAGCAGAGTAGCAGCGTCGCGTACGTGCGCGGGGGCATGCGCAAACGTCGCAACTGCATTGACAGCAGCGCCCACGGGATGATCCTCAAGAAAGAATACACGATCGAGAGTTCCTGCTGATCAGCAATCAACTCGGCCGGTACTGTAGGATCCGGGGTGGACTCCAGCACATTGGCTCTGCCATTGTCGCGCCCCTTATAGTATCGATCGCCATTCTTGACTTCCTCACTTCGCCTTTCTGGAGCACTAATACGGGAAGCGGCAGGCCTTGCTAATATGTTTACTTCAACGGAATTCCAAACCGGGGTGCGACCGGCAGCAACGCCAGATGTGAGTCTTTCGAATGCATCTGGCGCTCGTGGCCCGGAGGGCGCCACTTTCTTCGAAGCGGAGGGCTGCTGCTGAGCAACTGGCCCAGCCGCAGCACCGCTCTTCGCGAGAAGAGTCGCGCCGAAACGGTTCACTGCATTCTGGGTCTTTAGGGCGAACTCCGCGCCCGACCTAATCCCGGTCCTAAAGGCGTCGTACGCAGCCGCCTCTGCCTTGGGACCAAAATCGCGAACTTCGCGCGCCCGACGGATGACGAATTCTGTCATCGTTTCAAACGCATCCGAGCCTACAGGGCGTCGTTGATTCATCTAGGGGTCGCCTTCAAATCTAGTCAGGCCACTGCATGGCAAGGCCCAAAGCACCTCCGCACCCACAGAGAATAGCATGCAAAGATTGCATTATAAGAACAAACAATGAACTCCAAGTTCCGCGGCGGCGCTTAGGTTCAGGCCCGTTTTGGACAGGGATCACCGATACAGTTGATCCACACGCTCACTGGAGCGGGAGGAGCCACTCGGTGCAATGGGCAGATCATAGGGAACGTCGACGACAAGACCCGAACCAGGGCTTGGCTGCCTAACGGCCGCCTTCGGCGCCCAGGGGCGAAACCAGCATATGGTATGCGCCCCTGATCCCCTGAGATTGACCGCCGTGTCGAGCGCCCGCTCAGGCGGACTTGGCGGGGCGGCGGCGGCGGGGGACGCGGACGGTGGCCTCGCCGTCCATGATCAGGTGCTCGCCGCAATAGACATCGCAGCGCAGGACCACGCGCGCGGCGGTCTCGTCGATGGCGGCGACGGTCACGCGGGCCACGACCTCGTCGCCGATCCGCACCGGCCGATGGAAATTCAAGGTCTGGCCCAGATAGATGGCGCCGGCCCCCGGCAGGATGGTGCCGACCACCGCCGAGCCGAACGAGGCTGACAACAGGCCATGCGCGATCCGCCCACGATAGGCGGTCTTGGCCGCGAAGGCCTCGTCCACATGCACGGGGTTGAAGTCGTCGGAGGCCTCCGCAAAGGCCTGGATCCGCGCCTCCGTGACGGTGACGCGCTTCTCCGCCGTCATGCCGACGACGAGCTCTTCCAGGATGTAACCGCCGGACGGATGCGACTCGATCATGGGTTGGCAGTAGTCCGTGAACCGACGGCCCGCAACAGGCGTGCGGCTACAGCCCCAGCTGGCGGGCGATGATGGTCTTCTGGATCTCCGTCGCCCCGCCATAGATGGTCTGGGCGCGGGTGAAGAAGTAGGTGGCCGTCTCCGGCGCCGCGAAAGCCGGGATGTCCTCCAGGCCGGCGCGCCAGTCCGCCCCGTGACGATCCGCGAAGAAGGGCTGGGCGTAGGGACCGGCCAGCTCCAGGCCCCGCTCGGTCACCTGCTGGGCCGTCTCGGTCGCGGCGATCTTGATGATCGAGGCCTCGTCGCCGGGCGCCTCGCCGTTGGACAGGGGCGCCAGCGCCCGCAAGGTCGTCATCTCCAGGCACAGGATGTCGATCTCGGTCTCGGCGATACGACGGCGCAGGGCCGAGCCGGCCTCGGCCAGCTCATCGCCCCACGGCGCCCGCGCCGACGCCCGCCGCACCGCCTCCAGCTGTCGACGCTTGCCGGCGATGTGGGCGTAGGAGGTCCGCTCATGCGCCAGCAGATGGCGGGCATAGGTCCAGCCCAGGCCCTCGTCGCCGATGCGGTTCTCCACCGGCACGCGGACGTTGGTGAAGGTCACCGTGTTCAGGTGATGCCCACCGTCGATGGTGATGATCGGCTTCACCTCGATGCCCGGCGTGGTCATGTCCATGCACAGGAAGGTGATGCCCTGTTGCTTGCGGCCCTCATCCGAGGTGCGCACCAGACAGAAGATCCAGTCGGCGTAGTGGCCATCGCTGGTCCAGGTCTTCACCCCGTCGACGATGTAGTGGTCGCCATCGCGCACGGCGCGGGTGCGCAAGGACGCGAGGTCTGAGCCGGCCTCCGGCTCGGAATAGCCTTGGGCCCAGAAGGTGCGCGACGACAGGATGTCGTCCAGCCAGCGGTCCTTCTGCGTCTGGGTCCCGAAGGTGTAGATCACCGGCGCCACATAGAGCAGGCCCATGGGCGAGACGCTGGGGGCGCCGGCCCGCTCCAGCTCCTCGTCGAAGATGAACCGCTGGGAGACGGTCCAGCCCGTGCCGCCATAGGCCTCGGGCCAGCCCGGGGCGATCCAGCCCTTGGCGGCCAGCGCCTGTTGCGAGGCGAGCAGGTCGGCCTTGGTCAGGGTCTGGCCGTTGGCCAGCCGGGCCAGAATGCCCTGCGGATACTCGGTGGCGAAGTAGTCGCGCACCATGGCGCGGAAGGCTTCGTCCTCAGGCGCAGCTTCAAGGTTCATCCCGGCGTCCTCCCGCTTTGTGCGCAACAGAATGCCCGCCTTGGCGCCGCGTCAACCAAGCGCGAACTGGCGGGCGCGCCGCCGGCTTGACCCTCCCGCCGCGTGAGGCCCGCAAGAGCCGGGCAGACATCACGGAGCCAGACCATGGACCGCCGGACCCTCCTCATCGCCGGAGCCGCCAGCATGACCACCCCCACCCCGCTCAACGCCGCGCCCCTGCGCCAGGACACCAATGTCGCCGTTTCCGGCGTGGAGATCGCCTGCCGCCTGTGTGTCCCGCCCGCGCCCCTGCGCGGCGCGGTCCTGATCCTGCCGGGCTCGCTCTACAGCGACGCCGACGGGGATTTCCCCGCCATGAACCTCAAGCCGCACGCCTATCGCGACCTTGCCGAACAGCTGGCCGCTCAGGGCCTGGCGAGTCTGAGAATGGCCAAGATCGGTCCGGGGACGGGATCTCGCGTAACCGAACCCGTGGCCGCGCGCCGTCACGGCGCCTTCCACACCCGGGTCGATGTGGCGGCCGAGGGCCTCAACGTGTTGCGTCGCGCGGCGCCGGCCTGCCCTATGGTGGTGGCGGGCCATAGCGAGGGTGCGGTGGTCGCGTCCCTGCTGGCCGCCGCCCCGGCCGGCGAGCGCCTGGACGGCGTGGTCAGCCTGTCCGGCCCGGCCCTGCCGATCCTGTCCATCCTGCGCCTGCAGGTGGCCGCGATGTCGCCCCCCGGGGTTCCCGCCGACATGACCCTGTTCGACCGCACCCTCGCCGCGATCCGGGCCGGCGAACCCCTGCCCGAGGAGGCCAAGAGCGACATGCGCACCGGCATGCTGGCCGCCATGCCGCCGGAGGCCCTGGCCTATCTCCGCTCGGTGGACGAGGTGGAGCCGGTGGCCGCCCTCGCCAGGGTCCGCCAGCCGGTGCTGATCGTGCAGGGCGGACGCGACGACTCCGTGCCGCCGTCGCATGCTGAGCTTCTACGGGCCGGGCGGGCCGTCGGCGCGCGGACGGAGGTCGCGATGTTCCCGGGCCTGACCCACTTCTACAAGGTCGTCCCGCCGGACCTGACGCCGATGCAGTCCATGGGCCTGGACACCGAGAGCGACCCAGGGGTCGCGGCGGCGATTGCGACCTGGGCTGCGGCGCTGACGAAGACCGCTTAGGCCGCCAGGTAGAGGCCGGGCTCGGGCTCCCTGACCCGGCCGGCGGCGGTCAGTTCGGCCAGGTGCCGAGAGATGGTCCGCTCCTCGGCCTTGTCCACCCAGACGCCCTCGTAGCCCGGAGGATAGAGCAGCCGCTCGCGGACCAGCTCGGCCAGGGTCTTGGGCGCCTCGCCCAGCATGGCCAGCAGCTTGGCGTCCCGGGCGTCCAGCTTGCCGGCGAAGGCGTCGAGATCGGCCAGGAAGGTCTCTCGGTCGGTATAGACGCCGCGGTGGTGCGAGGTGACCCAGACCTTGGCGGGGATCTCCGGAAGCCGCGCCAGGGTCTGGCGGAACTGGGCGAGGCTTGAGCCCGCGTCGCCGTAATAGGGTCCGAACCCGGTCAGGTCGATGTCACCGATGAAGGCCACGCCCTCCGGCTCCACCAGCAGAACGCAATGGCCGGCGGTGTGGCCCGGCATGTGGAAGGCGGTGATCTTGCCGTCGCCCAGGTCCCAGCTGGCCCCGTCGCCATAGCCCACCGCATCGGGCCGCGGGGCGTAGTGGAAGTCGCGCTGGAACATGGCCAGGCTGGCGGCGCTGGTCTGCGCGTCCAGGCCCATGGCGGCGCAGAAGCCTTCCCAGCTGCGCGCCGCCGGCAGGTCGGCCTCATGCACATGCACCGGCGCGTGAGGCAGCAGGTGCAGGCCGGCCATGTGGTCCTCGTGCACATGGCCCATCACCACCAGTTCGCTGGAGGTCAGGGCCTCGCCGATATGGTTGGAGACCAGCGGCGTGTCGAAGGCCACGCGGGTGTCGGCGCCGCGCACCAGCACCTGGTTGCCATCCGGATACTTGCCGCTCTTGGCGCCGAAATAGACCGACACGCGGCCGAAGCTGACGTTCTGAGCCTCTGACATGGCCGGGAGCCTAGTCAGAGCACCCCGCGATCTCCACCACGATCTTGCCCAGCGACTTGCCGGTAAGGGCGAAATCCATCGCCTCGCCGAAGGCCTCGAAGGGGTAGCGCGAGCCTACTGGCGGGACCAGCTCGCCGGTGGCGGTCCAGTCCAGCAGGCGGGCCACATGCTCGACCGTGCGCTTGGGCTCAAAGATCTGGAACTGGCGGACATCGACGCCGATCAGGGCCGCGCCCGGCATCAGGGTGAGGTTGGACTTCAGCGCCGGAATTGGTCCGCCCACAAAGCCCAGCACCAGGTGCCGCCCGCGCCAGTTCAGCGACCGGAAGGCCGGCTCGAACAGCGGCCCACAGACGGGGTCGAACACCACGTCCGGCGCGACGCCGCCGCACGCCGCCTTCAGCCGCTCGCGCCAGCCCTCCGGCTCGGTGTCCAGCACCGCGTCCGCGCCCAGGGCCTCGCAGAAGGCGCGCTTCTCAGGACTGGAGGCCACCGCCACCACCTTGGCGCCCAACAACTTGGCCAGTTGCACGCCGGCCGCGCCCAGGCCGCCAGCAGCGCCCATCACCACCACCCACTCGCCCGGCTGCACCGCGCCGCGGTCGGTCAGGGCGTGCAGGGCCGTCAGGTAGTTCAGCCGCAGGGCCGCGGCCTCCGCAAAGCCCAGCCGGTCGGGGATCTTGCTGACCACCACCGCCGGCGCGGCGACTAGGTCCGCAAGCCCGCCCATCAGGGTCGCCATCACCCGGTCGCCCACGGCGAGGCCGGAGACTCCCTCCCCCACCTCGGCGATCACACCCGCCACCTCCTGGCCTGGGGTGAACGGAACCGGCGGCTTCACCTGGTAGCGGCCCAGCGCCAGCAGCGAGTCCACATAGCCCAGCCCGCAGGCGGCGACCTGGATCAGCACCTGACCGGGCGCGCAGGCCGGACGCTCGACCTCGACAATTCGATAGGCCGCCAGGGACTCCAGGCTCTCGCCGACCACCTTGCGCATCTGTTCCTCCCCAGGGTTCTGCCGCGGTGATGGCGCATCCTGAGCCCCGTTGGAAGGCGTTCGGTTTCAGTTGATGCGCCTGCCCCACTGATGCCATAGCTGTCCAAGGGTGCTCGGTCACAGGGACCGATCAGGTTTTACGTTGGTCGGGCCGCCAGCGCGGAGCCCCGCGCCATGACCTCGTCCCCCCGTCGCACCTCTATCCTGCGCGAATTTCTCGAAAGCGAAGCCGCCGGCGGGATTCTCCTGATGGGCGCAGCCGTGCTGGCCCTGCTCGTCGCCAACTCGCCGCTGGCCGGCAGCTATTTCCAACTGCTGCACGCGCCCCTGGGCGGGCTCGATGTGTTGCACTGGATCAATGACGGGCTGATGGCCCTGTTCTTCCTGTTCGTCGGGCTGGAGATAAAGCGCGAGTTTCTAGACGGGCAACTCGCCACCTGGGCCAACCGGGCCCTGCCGTGCATCGCCGCGGCTGGCGGCGTGATCGTCCCCGGTCTGATCTTCGCCGCCATCAACGCGCACAACGCCGAGACGCTGCGCGGCTGGGCCATCCCGACGGCCACCGACATCGCCTTCGCCTTGGGGGTTCTGTCTCTGCTGGGCTCGCGGGCGCCGACGAGCCTGAAGGTCTTCCTCGCCACCCTGGCCATCGTCGATGACCTGGTGGCCGTGCTGGTGATCGCCGTCTTCTACACGGCGGAGCTGAATGTCGCGGCGCTCGGCGGAGCCGGTGTGGCCACCGCGCTGCTGATCGGCCTCAACCGACTGAGGATCGCCCGCCTTGCGCCCTATCTGGTGCTGGGCGCGGCCCTGTGGTGGCTGGTGTTGCTCTCCGGCGTTCACGCCACCGTCGCAGGGGTCGTGCTCGCGATGACCATCCCCCTGCGCCGCTCCAAGGCCGCCCCGGACGACATGACCTCGCCCCTGCACAAGCTGGAGCACGGATTGAGCCCCTGGGTGGCGTTCCTGATCGTGCCGGTGTTCGGCTTCGCCAACGCCGGCGTCTCGTTCGCCGGCATGAACGCCAGCGTCTTTGTGGAGCCCATCACCCTTGGGGTGGCGCTTGGTCTCTTCATTGGCAAGCAAGTCGGCGTCTTTGGCGCATCAGCCCTGGCGATCAAGCTGCGGCTCGCCAACCTTCCCGTCGCCGCATCCTGGGCTCAGCTCTACGGCGTGGCTCTCCTGTGCGGCATCGGCTTCACCATGAGCCTGTTCATTGGCCTGCTGGCCTACCCCAATCCTGCTCTGCAAAACGAGGTGAAGGTCGGCGTGCTGGCAGGATCCTTGATCTCGGCTCTGTGCGGCGCGGCCCTGCTCAGCGTAGCGAGGCGACAGCCGCCCAAGAGCCGCGCCTAGGGCGCGCCAGGCGATTCCGGCTGTCCCGCCGCGGCCACGTCAGCCGTCGGCGCAGGATCAGGGTCCGGGACGATGGAGAAGCGGGCCATCAGGGTCGCCCGGGCCTCGTCCATGGCCTTGGTCTCCGCGTCCTGGCGGGCCTTGATATCCGCCAGCCGCTGCTGCTCGGGGGTCATGCTGCTGTAGTCCATATAGGCCCGGGCGGGGACGTACTCGTAGTCGCCGCAGTCCGCGCAGGCCAGGGCAGAGCCCGCATAGGCCGTCGCCCCCAGGGCCAGGGTCGCCACAAGAAGGCGTCGCATGCCGATCTCCCTTCGCATCCGCCGCCTCACAACGGCTTGCCGTCATAGATACGATAAAACACCCCGCCCTCGTCTTCCCCCGACAGCAGCAAGGCGCCCTCGATCGTCTTGACGCCATAATCGAAGGCGATCGGCTTGGTGGTTTTCACCTCGATGAACTGCATCGGGGCAGGATTGAGGTGGAACGGACAGTCCGGCGGATAGGCCAGCAGGATAAAATGGGTCTGGGTCTTCCCGTTCTGCAGCGGCATCATATAGCCCGAGACCCGGATCGACTTGCCCTTCAGGGCCAGGACCTGCGGCGTGAAGGCCGGCTTGGAATAGAGAAAGCCATCCTTGCCGGTCCGGGTGATCTCCTTGGTGGATTCCAGCACGCTCCAGTCGACGCCCCCCGGCGGGGTGGAGGCAGGCTTCCAGACGCTTTCCGTGGGCGCGGCCGGGCGGGCCTTGGCCTGGGACTGGGCGGCCGCCGGATGGGCCAGAAGCGCCAAGACCAAGGCCAGGCCAGCGAACAGGGGTGAGACTTGGGGACGCGCCAAGAGGGTCTCCATCAGCGGGCTTTCTGCAGGGTGTCGGCGATATCGACGCCGAAGACGCGCGCGGCCGGGATGGCGGCGGCGATAACGCCCAGGGCCAGGGCGCCCAGGACGATGTAGATTTCGGCAGGATCGAAGCTGAGCCCGGTCAGGCCCATCTCCCCCAGCTGACTGAAGGCGCGCGCGGCCAGGGCCAGAGCGCCATGGCCCAGGGCGAGACCAAGCACGGTTCCCGCCGCGGCCAAGGCGAGGCCTTCCAGGATGACCTGCGCGAAGATGGCCGCCGGGGCGGCGCCCATGACCCGCAACATGGCCAGGTCGCCCTCCCGCTGCCGCAGGGCTGTGTAAAGGGCTACGAAGATGGACAGGCCGCTGGTGAAAATCAGCAGCACGGCGAAGCCCCGCGCAGCCTCGATCCCCACGCCCAGCAGCGACATCAGCCGAGTGATCTCAACAGCGGGCGCCGCGGCCTGCAATTGCGTCTGGGCGTTGATGAACCGGGGCAGCCGCACCGCCGCCAGAGGCGAGCGATAGCGCACCAGCAGAGCCGTCACCTCGGGCTCGGTCTGATGGTCCCGGATCGAGGCGTTCTGCGCCGCCGGGCCATGATCCGCCTCGGCCGAGCCCTCGGTGTGGCCCAGGCCGTGGACCTCCCAGACGCTCTCGACCGAGGTCAGGATCAGGCGATCCATCACCGTCCCCGTGGGGGCCATGATCCCGGTCACCGTGAACGGAGTGTGCTCATGCTCGGCGCCGCCCTCGGACAGCCCGTGGGAGCCGACAAACTTCTGGCCGACCCGCGCGCCAGTACGCCGGGCGACCTCCGATCCGATGACGGTCTCGTAGGGCGCCGCCCAGGTCCGCCCCGCCGCTAGGCGACCACCATAAAGATCGATATAGGCGGGCTCCGAGCCGATGATCCGGTAGCCGCGAAAGCTGTCGCCCTGGGCCAGAGGGATCACTTGCCCCACGGTCGGATCGCGCCGCAGCGCCGCAAGGGTCGACAGCGGGATATTCCCGGTCGGAACGTCCACCTGGTAGAGGCTCGACAGGATCAGCTGCAGGGGCGAGCCCTTGGCCCCCACCACCAGGTCGACCCCGCGGGCGTCGCGCTCGAAGCGCGCGCCGAGCTGGCTGGAGAACAGCACCAGGATCACCATGGTCCCGACGCCCAGGGTCAGCAGCAGGATGTTGAGAGCGGTGTTGAGCGCCCGATCCTTCAGATAGGCGAAGGCGAGGCCGACCAGGGTCATTGGGCGGCTCCAGGAGGCTTGAGCGTAAGCACCTCGGCGAACCGGTCCTTCAGGCGTCGGTCATGGGTCGCGATCAGCAGGGTCGCGCCCGTGGCCTGGGCCGAGGTCGTCAGCAGGTCGCACATGGCCAGGGCGTTGTCGTCGTCCAGGGCCGAGGTCGGCTCGTCGGCGACAATGATCTTCGGCCGCACACACAGGGCCCGGGCGATGGCCGCCCGCTGGGCCTCGCCCTGGCTCAGTTCACGCGGACGCGCATCGGCCCGGTGCGCCAGGCCGACCCCCTCGATCAAGGCGCCGACGGCGTCGGGATCGTCACGGCCCAGGGCGATATGCTGGGCGAGGCTGAGGTTCTGCCGCACCGACAGGGCGGAGATCAGCCGCAGGTTCTGGAACACGATGCCGATCATGCGGCGGCGCAGCCGGTCGCGGCCGCCCGGACGAAGGTCCGACAGGCGCTCGCCCGCGATGTTCACCTCGCCGGAGGTGGGCGTGATCAGTCCTGTCAGGATGTTGAGCAGGGTCGACTTGCCGCTGCCGGAGGGCCCCAGCAGCAGGGTGTGCCGCCCCTCGACCACCGTGAAGCCGGGACAGCTGAGCACGGTCCGCCCGCGAATCCTGTGCTCAAGATCGCTGACCTCGACAAGCATGCGGGCGCACGTCTCCCTCGGAGTGACGCGCCACCGTAATGATATAACATTATTGGGCGTCCAGCCTTAAGTTGGAGCCTCGGCGAGGTTCCGCGCGACCGCCCAGTTTCCGGGCGCCTTTGCAGGCCCGATGGCGCAGCTGACGTCGCGTCCCGTCTGGTCACGCTGTCGCGAAGCCCTATGATCCGCGCCGCCGGCCGTTCAGGCCGAGAGGATCAAGAGCCGCCGCGACGGGCGGCGACCAGGGAGCGCGCACACATGGCCATCAAGACCCGCATCACCGAAATGCTCGGGATCGAGCACCCGATCATGCAGGGCGGCATGCACTATGTCGGCTTCGCCGAGATGGCCGCGGCCGTGTCCAACGCCGGCGGCGT
Source organism: uncultured Phenylobacterium sp. (assembly GCA_964643835.1). GTDB lineage: Bacteria > Pseudomonadota > Alphaproteobacteria > Caulobacterales > Caulobacteraceae > Phenylobacterium. Next base: position 32,964 of record CAZXVO010000016.1, read on the forward strand.
GGGCATCATCACCGGCCTGACCCAGCGCACGCCGGAAGACCTCGCCAAGGAGATCGCCCGCTGCCGGGAGATGACCTCCAAGCCCTTCGGCGTGAACCTGACCTTCCTGCCCTCGGTCACCCCGCCCGACTATCCGGGTTACGTCGAGGCCATCGTGAAGGGCGGCGTGAAGATCGTCGAGACCGCCGGCAACAACCCGGCCAAGTGGCTGCCGATCCTGAAGGAAAACGGGATCAAGGTGATCCACAAGTGCACCAGCGTCCGCCACGCCCTGAAGGCCGAGGCCATCGGCTGCGACGCGGTCAGCGTGGACGGCTTCGAGTGCGGCGGTCACCCGGGCGAGGACGACGTGCCGAACTTCATCCTGCTGCCGCGCGCGGCCGAATCGCTGAAAATTCCTTTCGTCGCCTCCGGCGGCATGGCCGACGGCC